>JAFDYE010000633.1 GCA_018267585.1 Bacteroidota bacterium | reverse complement strand
TCGATCAAGTTCTTCAACTCGCGTATATTCCCTTTCCAGGGCTGGCGCTCCAGCGCCTGGAGGAACTCCTTGCTCATGCCTGTCAGACGCTTGTTCAGCTTGTCCGAGAACAGCCGGATAAAATAGTTTGCCAGCGTTGAACGCGTGCTTTACCTGTTGCTGCAACGACCTTACCCGTTGCTGCAAACGGGTTTTTTCTATGGCACGTGCGATCAGGGGCAACAGCTTGTCATTGTCGTCTCCCTTACTGATATAATCGAATGCCCCCGATCGCATTGCCTTTACAACATCCGAGATATTCGCATGCGCAGTCAGCAGAATGATCTCCACGTCAGAAGACTTGTCCCTGATCTGGGAAGTAAGATCCAACCCATTGCCGTCAGGCAGATGTATATCGCAAACCACTACGTCGATATCCTCCCTGCCCAGGACCTTCCAGGCGCTTTTGCAATCGCTGGCCTCATGTACGGCATAGCCCTCCAGCGCAATGATGCGTCGCAATAGTCCCCTGAGCTTGTCTTCGTCTTCTACAACGAGAATGTTTCCTGCTGCCGACATATCTCACTTTATGGCCTGGGTATATAAATACTTGATCTTATACATCTTAATCGCCTTGTCGTATGCGGTCAGCTGCCCATCTCCATGGAACGATGCTTCAAGTAAATAGCGGAACTTCGGGTTGGACGCAAACGCTTTTTCGAGGTTGCCCATGGTAAGCTGCAGTACAGGCGAATCTTTGGCCACACTAAAGAAATACACGGTCTGGGGCCTTGCGATCTTCTCACCCTGCACCAGCATATTGCAGCTGTACAGGTAGAACCCGACCGTGTCGATGATTTCATATTTTCGTCCACCTGCCTCCCGTATTTGCTGTCCGTTAATGACGCTGGAATACAGCAAAACACTCAATATCATCATTTTCATACGTGAAATTTTATTTTTTAATTGTTCAGAACCTGACTATGAAGGCCAGTATGATCCTTGACTCCGACTTGCGCATGTCCGGTTTCCAGGGAGACCCGTCCGCATTGCTCAGACTACCGAGCGGAGGTGCTATCGAGGCCCCGCTCGATGTCCAGGTATATCCCGAAGTATTCGTATAGCCGCCAGGCCCTGTTACACCACCGGCGCCGGCAAAATACCCTGTCAGCGCCGTTGCGCCCGGTATAGAACCCAGCTCGGTCACCGCCCTGTGAACATACTCGAGCTTCAGCGTCAGACCCGGCAAGGGCATATAGTCGATGGAAGTAGAGCAGTCCCAGGCCTTGAAGGTAGATCCGGGGCCCGTCTGCGACTGGAAAAGCGTATCGGCATAACCCGTGGGAGCCAGCACCAGGTATTGCCCCGGGTTTGTCATATATCCGCCTCCGGCGGTCCAGGCCCATTTTTGCTTTTCACCAAACCACAGCCGGTTATAGATCATGCCGCTGATAAAATTCTGTGCGGGTTTGTATACCCCGGTCTTCGCATCTGTCTTACCAAAGGGCGATACTCCGTCACCGCTCTCAATCCCGAAATCACCCGTTATCGAAAAGGCCGCCTTCGTCACGAACCCCTTTTTTCGGTTGAAATACCGCAGCTGATAGCTGTTGTCGCTATGAAACCTAAACCTCCCGGGCGCCCCTTCGTCATCCTTGCCATAGTAGTTGTTGAACACATAGTCTACCGTCTCCTTGGGCCTGTAATAGATGGACACACCCATTCCGGGCGAATGATTGAACCTCCCGTAGCTCTGCCAGCCATTCACCAGCCAGAACTCGAGCTTCAGCTTATCCGTCGGAAAGGTCTGCAGCCGCAAGCCATTGAAGAACCAGGGCGTATTGTCCGAGGTATAAGACGGCTGATACCCCCAGTTCTCAAAGTTATTGTACGAGAACAGCCCTATATACGACATGAATATCCCCGCGTCAAGGTTGATGCCGTGCCACACATCCCAGTGATAGCCCGCATACGCCTCGCTGATATACCGGTAAATGGTCTGCAGATCATATTGCCCCTTGTAGGAGCTGTTGTCATTCCGTGGTACCACCGTGCTCCTGGTGCCGAACTGCATCATGACTCTGCCCCTTACATTGTTGACGTGAATATCTCCTCCGACCCCCATAAAAGACAGCTGCAGCTCATTATTGCGCGCAAGTGCCGTACTGCCGACTACCGTGTTGTCGATGGGATGATTATAAGAGTGGGTATAATTCAGGTCGAACGTCACGTCCCCCGTAAAATATTTCGAGTCGAACGCAGGTGGTGTCGTCTTCCGGCTTGTACCATTCAGCCAGGAGAAATCTCCAAAGGCAAAAGGTTCGGAGGCATGTTGGGCTGCCGGCGCTTTACCCGAGTCATTTATGTTTAATGAAGCCGTGTCTTTACCACCCAACAATAATGTTCTGACAACACCGGACTGGCAATAGCCCTTAAGAAAAAGGCCCAGTGTGCCGATGACAACAATTGATCGCTTAAGCATAGTCTGATTTTAATTAGTGAATGTTTACCGCCGACGAATAAACTTCCGTCGCGCCCAACAGGGGACTAATTGCATACCAAACAGCGACGGACGAGGCCCCGGAATGCGCCAACCCCAATACCATAAAGGGTTTCAAAGGTCTTTGGCTGCTTTATTTAAAAAGGAAGGGAAGAACGGCGGATATTGCCGATTTGAAAATTTCTTTTCATTTCGGTAACTTAGGTATCTCACCATTTAATCGATGACAAGTATGAATACGAAAGACAATACCGTAGAGGTCGAACAGGACAGCTATGAGATGCCGCCGCGGGCCGGCTTTACCATCGCACACTTTATCACTGTCGCTGACATCGACCGGTCGGCCCGCTACTACGAAAAGGTTTTTGGAGCCCGCATTCTCAGCAGAGGCGACGGCAGCGGCGCGCCCGCCTATCTCCGGCTCGCCAACATTTGGATGATCATCAACGTCGGCGGCGGCCCAACTCCGGACAAGCCGACCGTAACGCTCAGCGTACCCGACCCTGACCACATCAACAGCTTTATGAATTTTCGTGTTGCGGATATTCAGGCTTGCTATGAGCTATGGAAGAGCCGGGGAGCCGAGTTCATCACGGAACCGATACCCAAGTATGGCGAGATCCGCTGCTATATTCGCGACCCCGATGGATATATCATCGAGGTGGGGCAGAGCACCGATCTTGTCTATGGCTAGGCAGAACGCTCTATCTGAGCGCGTAGATGCGACAGGGGCCCTACCGGCGGAGTATCTTCTCCATCTTCTTTCCTTTGGCCAGCTCATCTACCAATTTATCCAGATACCTGACCTTTTTTGTCAAAGGATCTTCGATATCCTCCACCCGATAGCCACAGATCGATCCCGTAATCAGGCGGGCATTGGGATTAAGTGTAGCCCGGTGGAAAAAGGTCTCGAAAGTCGCCTTTTCGTCGATCAGCCGCTGCAACTGGCTGACATCGAAACCGGTCAGCCATTCAATGATCTGATCCAGCTCCTCTTTTGTCCTCCCCTTCTTCTCTGCTTTGGCGATATACAGCGGGTAGACCGAAGAGAAGGTCATTTTTGCGATGCGCTGGTCTTGTGTGGAAGGATTGCTCATGCTGCCAAAATTGTTGGATAAATATAATATAAGGATAACCAATTTCCGAGCGAAAAAGACGATATTTACGCCCGTGTCCAAAGTCACCTTTAATAACAGCGATCACGCGTTTTATGCCTCATTGAAAGCCGCTGTCAACAGCTATTTCACAAATACCGCGAAAAAGAAGACCGGAAATATCCACCTGTATATCAAGACCGTTATACTCATCCTTGCGGCAATCTCCCTCTATACAATATTACTTTTTTTGCCAATGTCATGGCTTCCGGAGATTGTCTGCAGCCTCGTTATGGGCTTTATTCTTGCCTGTATCGGTTTTAATGTCATGCATGACGCCAACCACGGCAGCTATTCCTCCAGCAAAAGGGTGAACGAACTGCTCGGGCTTACCCTGAATGCCCTGGGCGGGAATAATTTCATCTGGAAACAAAAGCACAATATTGTCCATCACACCTATACGAATATCGACGGGATTGACGACGACATTGCCAAAAGCCCTTTTATCCGTATGTGCGGCTCTCAGCCCTGGGTGCCGGCGCACCGGTTGCAGCATCTTTATACTCCGTTGCTCTACGCTGTCAGCTCAATGATCTGGATACTTTACCAGGATTTTGACAAATATTTCAAGAAGCGAATTATCGATACCCCGCTGTCAAGAATGTCCGCCGCCGATCATTGGATCTTCTGGATAAGCAAGGCGCTTTACCTGCTCTTTTATATTGGGATCCCTGTATTGTTGATGGGCTGGCAGTCCTGGCTGCTGTTCTATTTGTCGTTGAACATTGGCCTGGGGTTTACTTTGTCCATCGTCTTTCAACTGGCGCACGTGGTCGAAGTAACTGAGTTCGACGCAGTAAGCCACGACGAAAAGCAGATCGAGAACGAGTGGGCTATTCACCAGGTAAGGACTACTGCGAACTTTTCACCCGATCGCCCCATACTTTCGTGGTTTGTCGGCGGACTGAATTATCAGGTCGAGCACCACTTGTTCCCGCGGATAAGCCATATTCACTACCCGGCATTGAGCGCGCTTGTACAAAAGGAATGTGCGGATTTTGACCTGCCGTATAATTCATTACCCAGTTTTCGCGCGGCCGTGATCTCTCATTTCCGTTTTATCAGGATACTGGGAAAGAAGCCATTGAAGGGGCTTTAGGCCGGTAATAACAAAAAAAACGCCTCGTAAAAGGCGTTTTGTTATGCAATGTGTCCTCACGCTTGCAACCAGGTTATTTATGGTTGTTAAAGAATGTCCAGAACAGGTCAAGCATGAAACCGCTGTTGTGGAGGGTGATGTCATTCCAGGTTGCGTCGCCTACCTTATCGACCCGGGATATACCCTGGTTGTAGCGCGCACCGATGCCAAATCCGCTAGGGCTCTGGTATCCCAGGCCAAGGCCCCAGGCAAATTCTGCGCCATTAGTAAGATCCTTGACGCGTTGATTCTGCCAGCGGGATGAGCTGACGTTAAAGTTCACCTCGGGACCTGTTTCGAGGTAAAAGCCGCCGGTGAACCTGTACTTCGCCATCAGCGGCACGTTCACGTAAGCCAGCTTGAGGTTGTCGTTGGTGCTGATGTTTACGTCATTCTGCGTCGAGGTCGTCTTTATCTTGGCTCCCGCCGTCGAATACAGAAGCTCGGGCGTAATAGAGAAGTGATCACCCAACATGAAATTTGTAAATACACCAGCGTTCCAGCCCGCTTGCATCGAGAAAGAACTGTATTGGGAATTGCCGCTGGATGTGAAAGTGCTTAAATTACCACCGGCCTTAATGCCCCACTGAAATGTTTGTCCAAAAGCATGCCCTCCTGTTATAAGTAGGACCACTGCCATCACAGTCATCGTCTTTTTCATAAGGAAATAATTTTTTAACATACCATTCAAATCCTATGCCCCATGCCAGGCCGGTCGGCCTGCTGGCGAACGCCGTTCCTTTAAAATAGAATACACTTTATTTCGTGCAGGGAGTTCCGGGATTCCCGAAATGCAGGGAGAATTCAAGTCGAAAGAAAACATAAGTACTTAATAGTCAATATTGTGTATATAAGGCATGCCAATTGTCGGTCCTTGGAAAACACAAAAAATGAACAGTCAGCAATTGATCGAATTAACGCAGGACCTTATTTTCCATGCCACCCATTTTGACCTCCCCTATGTCCAGGAAACCTATGCGGACAAATTTCTACTGGTCGGTGTCGATGGAAATGGTGCGGTTGATACCATGAACAAGCAACAGCTCGTCGCTTTTATTCAACAAAACAAAGACGCGAAGACCGAACCCTTCTCCACTAAAACAGAGTTCCATTACGCTGCGGCCGAGGACAACATGGGTGTGGTAGTAATGACCCGTGAACTCGAGATCAACGGAAGATGGAGCAGGAAATTCTTTACCGTGATCTGGGAGTATCTGTCCGGAAAATGGCAGATCGTTAAAGAGTCGTCGATAGATCGCAACTAAAGCCCCGATCGCAAGCCCGCAGACTCCTGATCTGCGGGCTTACCACCTACCCGCCCTTCCGGCTTTTTCACCTGTCAGAGATTAAAATTTGCCATTCTTTTATTGTTTTTGCTGTTTTTTGCTGGTTTGTGCCTACCTTTCAATGGGAAAATTATCAATCTTTTGATCCAAAACTGACAGCTTGTTCAAAAAAGAACGGCAGGCGTTTATCCTTAACCGGCTAGATCTGCACAATAAGGTGTTGAACACCAACCTATGCCAGGATATGAACGTATCGGAAGATACGGTTCGCAGGGATTTGCAGGAACTTGCGGATGCAGGCAGGCTCATAAAGGTACATGGCGGCGCCCTGTCACTTGCTTTCAGTAATATCCACGCCGGATCTAAAGCCATTTATTCCCAGCGGCAGAAGGCGATCATCGCCCAAAAAGCCATCGGTCTTATTCAAAAGAACATGTATGTATTGACGAGCGGCGGCACTACGATCCTCGAAATGGCCCGTCATCTGCCCCCGCATCTGAGCGCGACATTCATTACCGGCAGCATTCCGGCCCTGAACGCCTACCTGGCGCACCCCAATATCGACGTGATCGCTGTGGGAGACCGCGTCAATAAAGAATCGAAGATCACAGTAGGCGCCGTAACCATCAATAAAATAAAGGAAGTGAACGCCGACCTTTGTCTGCTGGGCGTCAATGCCATCGATATGCGACGCGGCATAACCGACAACGACTGCGACGTGGTCGAGCTGAAAAAAGCCATGATCGCAGCATCCGCAAGGACCGCCTGTCTGACCATCGCCGGGAAGCTCAACTCCTTCGAGCCCCTCCAGGTGTGCGAATTAGATCGGATCGACTACCTGATCACGGAGCTGGATCCCACGGATCAACTGCTGCAACCCTATGTAAAGGCAGGGGTTACCGTACTGTAGCCGTTAATTGCGGGCTTAGAGAAGATTTATATATTGATTTTTTAAAACCAACCAAAAACTACATTATGAGAAAATGGAAGCTTTTTAGTTTGATCATGTTTGTGGCTCTTAACATGATCGCGATCGGCCTGAGAGCCCAGGAAGTTCCCATCAGCGGAACCGTGCTTTCAGACGATGGCACGCCGCTGGCGGGTGTAACGGTCTCCGTGAGAGGTACAAAGCACGCGACCTTCACCGATAACAGCGGCAAGTTCACCATTAGCGCAAAACAAAATGCAATGCTGGACTTTAGCTTTGTAGGCTTCGCCAAACAGACAGTAAAAGCATCTGCCGATATGAAAGTTCAGCTGGCCAAGGGAGAATCCGGCCAGATGGAAGACGTAGTCGTCACGGCCATGGGTATAAAGAAAGAGCGAAAGGCGCTCGGCTATTCAGTAAGCGACCTGAGCGCCCAAGAGCTGATGAAAAATAAGAATACCAATATCGTCAACTCCCTTGCGGGTAAGGTGCCCGGCGTAAACATCACGCAGTCCAGCGGTTCCGCTGGCGCGGGAGCCGCCATCACGATCCGCGGCGGCAACTCTACTTCGGACAGCCGGCAGAATCAGCCCCTGTTCGTAGTCGACGGCGTTATCTACGACAACTCCACGACCGTGCCCGGAAATACCGGCACAGACGGTCTCTCCCGCAGCAACACGAGCTATTCGAACCGTGTCATGGACATCAACCCTGAAGACATCGAGAACCTGTCGGTGCTGAAGGGCGCCGCGGCCGCCGCATTGTACGGATCCCGGGCCGCGGACGGCGTCGTGATCATCACTACGAAAAAAGGCGCGGAAGGCACCGTAAAAGTGAATGCGAACAGCAAGATAAGCACTTCCTGGGCCGACAAGCTGCCGGAGGTGCAGACCGAATTCGGGAATGGTATCTATTCCAGCAACGGGGTATTTAATAATATCACCCCTACCCCAGGCGCCAGCGTTCCCCTGTTCAATTCCTGGGGACAGAAGATCGGCGACAGCACGAAATACGACAATATCGGCAGCTTCTTTCAGCACGGTGTCCTGGCCGATAACAACGTCAACGTCAGCGGCGGTTCGAAGAACGGGTCTTTTTATCTGTCTGGCTCTAATTTCAACCAGACGGGTATCGTTCCAAGGACGGATTATGACAAGACGACCTTCCGTTTTAACGGCGAACAGCGATACGGGCGTCTGACACTGAATGCCAATGTCGCCTACTCTATCGCCAACACCAACAGGACGCTGACCACCGCCGGTCTGTACGGCGGCGGCGGCAACGGCGTCATGGGGGCTGTCTACAGCTGGCCTACGACATTCAGCCCTAAGAATTATCTCAACCCTGACGGGACGCAATACCGCAAATTCGCCGGAAGCATTCCGCTGGAGAATGATATCGACAATCCCTACTGGATCATCAACAAGGACAAGCTGACGTCAAAGACCAATCGCATTACGGGCGGGATCAACGGCAGCTTTAAGATCGCCAGCTGGTGGGACGTCATCGCTCGCCTGGGATATGACCAGTACAATACGAATGACTATACCTATATCGCTCCCGGCTCCGCCACGATCCCCTTGTACCAGAACGGACGCCTGAGCAAAGACCTGTATGGCTATACCTACACGACGACGACGGTGATGACCAATTTCCATCACAGCTTTGGAGACTTTGATACACACCTGATGCTGGGATCTACCACGGAGAATACAGACTGGGTCAGCCAGAATCTGTGGGGATACAACTTCGTCGGAGTGGGCATTGTCAGCTTCAATAATATTGCAACGACCAATCAGCAATTGAAGGATAATACAACGAAAAAACGTCTGGTAGGCACTTATGGCGAAGTGGGCATATCTTATAAAGACATCGCCTATATCACTGCCACCGGCCGTAATGACTGGTCGTCCACCTTGCCTTTGAACAACAGGTCCTATTTCTATCCTTCGGTCAGCGGCTCTTTGGTCTTTACGGAGCTGATTCCGAAAAACACCATTCTTTCTTTCGGCAAGATCCGAGGCAGCTGGGCGCAGGTAGGCAAGGACGCCAATCCCTATTCCACCTTTACCTATGAGAATCCCCCGATCAGCATCGGCGGCTTTACAGGGATTGGTAACCAGTACACGGCCGGCAATCCCCTGCTGATACCCGAGATCCAGAATTCCTGGGAGATCGGGGGCGAGCTGCGGTTCCTGAAGGGACGTATCGGTCTGGACTACACCTACTATCACAGCCAGACAAAGAACCAGATCGCGCAGCCTCGTCTGTCCAATGCCAGCGGCTATATTTTGAATTCCATCAACTCGGGCACGGTCATCAACAAGGGCATGGAGATCGCACTAACCGGTAAGCCGGTATCGCAAAGAGATTTCGGATGGGATGTCACCCTGAATTTCTCCTACAACAGGGGAAGGTTAGGGACATTCCTGCAGGGTGTTTCCTATTTCTACCCGACCGACGCCCAGTTCGGAACGATAAAGGCGGCTTCGGTCCCCAATGGCGGATATTTTCTGGGTATGACCGGTACGCGGTATCTCCGCCAGACGGATGCGAAAGGGGTCGAGATACCGAACGGACGCTACCAGGTCGATCCCACGACAGGTTTATATAAGATCAATAACAACAGCCCGGTGGTGGGTAATCGCGAACCGGACTTTATCGGTGGTCTGAACAATACGTTCAGGTATAAGAGATTTACGCTGTCCTTCCTTCTCGACATCCGCAAGGGCGGAGACGTATACAATGGTACCGAGTACTACCTCGTCGTAACAGGGATGAGCAAGAAAACTACGCTGAATGACCGCCAGTCGGTAACCGTCACCGGAGTCAACAGCCAGACTGGGGCCGATTTTACCCAGACCTACAATGCAAATCAGACCTACCCCATCGGTACACAAACGGTCGACGGAAAAGCCATGATCCAAAACTATTGGCAGAACTATGCGGCCAATTCCAATAATTTCATTACTTCCGTGAATTGGCTCAAGCTGCGGTCGCTGTCATTGACCTATGATTTCACCAGCATGCTGAAGAGCAATAAGGTCATCAAGAATATCTCGGCAACTGCAGTAGGCACGAATCTGTTCACCTGGACCAACTACAAAGGAATGGATCCTGAAGTGAGCGCGGCCGGAGGCACAGGCGGTTCGGGTTCGACTGGTATCGACTACCTGGGTGTTCCCGCGGTGACCAGCATTACTTTCGGAATAAATGTCACGTTTTAACCGTTTTAACCAATGAAAAAAAGGAAAATCATGAAAAATTTGAAATATATCATCCTGGGATGTGTGCTCGCACTGGGTTCGGCTTCCTGCAAGAAATGGCTGGACGTGAACACGGATCCGAATAACCCGAACGCTTCGACCGTGGCGGTACAAAACCGGCTACCCTGGCTGCAGCACTTTTATTGCTACACCGCGGGGGTGTCCAATTTTCGCGCTTCCTGCTATGCCGGGGTTTATTACAGCAACAGTTCCGCCGGTGGTCCGATGAGTACGACATGGATCAATAACACCGGAAATATCACGTCTTATCAGACCTGGTTTGTGGAAGTAGCCTCCAACCTGAATGACATGTACAATACCGCGCAG
>JAFDYE010000632.1 GCA_018267585.1 Bacteroidota bacterium | reverse complement strand
ACCTCAACCGCCCTTCGGTCGCCAGCCGGGAAAGCCTACTTTATAAATGCGGCTGGAGCCCCCTGGAAGGGTTTGAATTTCCTGCGACCGTCACCCATACCTTTGTCAATGGGCACCTGGTTTATGGAAATGGCAGCTTCGATGAATCTCAATGGGGACAACGCCTGCGGTTCGACCTCTAGCCCCGTCCACGCCGGCATGGCGCGCACGTCTGGCATGACGGCCGCGCCCGGCAAAAAAGTAAATGACCATGGAAATCGACAAAACTACTTATGAGGATCTTTCCCTTTTCAGCCATGAGGAGGAATATTCTATTTTTCACAAACTCGACTTTACCCGGACTACAGGCGGGAGGGACCTGCTGCTCGAATTTTTCGACCGACCGTTCAGCAAATTAGAACCCATCCTCGAGACCCAGCGGGTACTCACGCTGATCGGTGAAAAAATGGACCAATGGCCCTCTTCTATCAGCAATGGGACCATAATGGTGATGGAACGTTTCTATGAGACCGCGCTCGACGACATCCCCGAGGCACACAATCTGCCCGCAGCGCTCGCCTATAAAATATTCCACGCCCCCGATTATTCCATGGTCCGCTATTCGGTCACCCATTTTGCAGACTTTGTCCGCGGCATGAACCAACTGATCGCCCTGCTCGATCAGCCTGGCTGTCCCCGTCTGCTGGCAGACCTGCTGCAAAAGGCCCGGAAACAGCTCGACCAGGAAGTCCTTCACGGTCTCGCCAGGCTGGAACAAGGCGTCAAACCGAACCCGATCCAGGTAATCTACTATGGCAACTTTGTACGCACGAGGTTCAAAAGCTCGATGCAGGCCCTCATCGGGATCCATAGCCGGCTGGATGCCTGGTATTCGATGGCAATGGCCGTCCGCCGGTACAAACTGAGCTTTCCGGTCTTCATTGAACAGGAGGATCCCTTTTTCGAAGCGACCTCCCTCTATCACTTGCTCCTGCCGGCTCCCGTCGCCTATGACATCCGGCTCGATCAGGCTACCAATTTCCTCTTTTTGACCGGCGCAAATATGGCAGGCAAGAGCACCTTCATCCGAAGCGTGGGGGTAGTCATATTCCTGGCGCATCTCGGAATGGGCGTGCCCGCTGCATCGATGCGCCTGAGCCTCTTTGACGGGATCCTCAGCAATATCAACGTAGTCGACAATCTCGCCAAAGGAGAAAGCTTCTTCTTTAACGAAGTGCAGCGCATCCGCAATACCCTCGAGAAGATCAGAGGCAGCAAAAAATGGCTGGTGCTCATCGACGAGCTGTTCAAAGGCACCAACGTTCAGGACGCCATGAAATGCTCCCTCACCGTGATCAAAGGGCTGATAAGGATACGACAATCCCTGTTCGTCCTGAGCACTCACCTTTATGAGATTGGGGACGAGCTGAAGCAATACCCCAACATCCTGTTCAACTATTTCGAAACGACAGTGAAGAACGACCAGCTTGAATTCACCTACCAGCTGAAAGATGGCATCAGCAATGACCGCATCGGCTATCTTATCCTTAAAAGGGAAAAGGTCGTGGAAATGCTTGAACAGCTTTGACGCAGGCCCAATTTCCTTCCTCCCGCACCCTCCTTTTAGCCGGGAACCCACCCGTGGAACAATTCGTGGAACCAGACCCGGATTTTTCGGATCCACATTCATTTAAATTCTAGCTTCACCGGCTAAACTTTTTTGAAATGCTGGTGAAAACATTTGGAAGCGCGGTGTACGGAGTCGAGGCGATCACCATCACCGTTGAGGTCAACGTCACAGAAGGCCTCCACACGTTCGTGGTCGGCCTGGCCGACAGCGCCGTTAAAGAAAGCATTCAGCGCATCGAAAGCGCCATCAAAAGCAACGGCTATT
>JAFDYE010000631.1 GCA_018267585.1 Bacteroidota bacterium | reverse complement strand
ATCGAACTGATACTGATCACTGCCGCCCTGGCGTCCTGCCACCGTCCTTCCAATCAGTGGAGCAGCGGCAACAGGGTCTATGTGCGCAGCGACTCCACGGCTCCCTATACAAGGACTTATTACCACGGTAACGGCGGTCTTTGGTACTACGCATTCCGTCCTTACGGTAGCTACTATCTTGGCGAATACCGTCGCGCGGGCTACTATTCCGACGCTATCAGCGAACGCAGCAATTTAGGCAGCAATATTGGAAAATCCGGTATTGTCAGAGGCGGCTTTGGCCGTGGATTTTCCGTGTCATCATAATGCTATCATCACCTGTCATGAAAAGAATAGCGATACAGCCCCGTCACAAATGGGAGCAGGCCGTAGAACAACTGGGTTTTGGCTTTCATACCACCAATGTCCGCTATTGGGATGAGAGCGCCTGTTATGAATTCGGAATGGACGAAGTATTATATATCGAAAAGGCTTCGGTCGAGCTTTGGGACCTTTGTCTCGGAGCGGTTCAGCACGTCATGGATAACAGCCTGTACGATCGTTTTGCCATCCCCGGGGCTTTTATTCCTTATATCGAGCGGTCCTGGATGGAAGACCACCCGGCTATTTACGGCCGATTTGACCTTGCCTGGCGCGACGGCCAGCTAAAGCTGCTGGAATTTAATGCGGATACGCCAACGAGCCTCTACGAGGCGGGTATTGTCCAGTGGTTCTGGCTTCAGGACTTTGACAGGAACAGGGACCAGTTCAACAGCATCCACGAGAAGCTGATCGCCTACTGGTCCTATCTGAGGACCTATCTCTATCCGGGTGCCCTGCATTTCACTTGTGTAAAGCAGTCGCTGGAAGACCTTACCAATACGGAGTATATGCGGGATTGCGCCATGCAGGCGGGGCTGGATACCCGGCTCGTCTTTATCGATGATATCGGCTGGGACAGGGGACGGGAGGTCTTCGTCGATATGCAGGATCAGCCCATCCGGAATATCTTCAAGCTCTATCCGTGGGAGTGGCTGGTGGGCGATGAATTTGGCGGAAATATCCTGAACGACAGGAACAAGGCCTTCTGGATCGAACCTGCCTGGAAGATGATCCTGTCCAACAAGGCGATCCTGCCGGTCCTGTGGGAATTGTATCCGGACTGCCCCTATCTTTTACCGGCTTATTTTGAAAGCGACCGGCTCAAAGACTACGTCAGGAAGCCAGTACTATCCCGGGAAGGGGCTAATATCCAGATCGTAAAAGAGGGGCGTCTGGTCGAGCAGACCAGTGGGGAATATGGGAAAGAAGGGTATATCTACCAGCAGCTGTTCGATCTGCCCGTTCACGACGGAAACCATCCGGTCATAGGCAGCTGGATCATTGGTCAGGAACCAGCGGGAATGGGGATCAGAGAGTCAAAAGGCCTGGTAACCGACAATCTCAGCAGGTTTGTCCCGCATTATATCGGTTAAAGGGGCTATTTTTATGCCCATGCGTCGTAAGCTGGGTCCATTGCAACTTGCTGCTGTCATCTTTCTTACTGTATCCGGAGGTCCGTACGGTCTCGAGCCT
>JAFDYE010000630.1 GCA_018267585.1 Bacteroidota bacterium | reverse complement strand
GCCAGGCGGCTTGGTTTTTTAAATCCGGTGGAAGCGGTCGGACATTTTGTGAACCTGGGCAGCACGCCGCTGCCTATCGTAGGGGTGATGCGGGATTTCAATCTCGCGAGTGTCCGGTCGTTCATCAATCCGATGATCTATTCTTCCGATCTGAAGCATGGTTTTGTGCTACATGTGGCGATGCCGCGGGATCCGTCCGGATGGCCTTCGGTCATCAAGCGGATGGCGGCGGCGTGGAAGCAGGTCTATCCGGATGAGGATTTTGATTATTCTTTCATGGATAAGAAGATCGCCGATCTTTATGCCGAGGACGTGCAGCTTTCGAGGCTGCTGGCGTGGTCGGCGGGTATCGCGATACTGATCAGCTGTCTGGGGTTATTGGGACTGGTGATCTTTGTGACCAATCGGCGGGTGAAGGAGATCGGTGTGCGAAAGGTGCTGGGGGCTTCGGTGCGGCAGATCGTTGGGTTGCTGTCGGTGGATTTTGTGCGGCTCCTTTTGATCGCGGTGGTGATCGCTGTGCCGGTGGCGTGGTGGCAGACGCATAGCTGGCTCGAGAATTTTGCGTATCACACCGAGCTGAGCTGGTGGATATTTGTGGTGTGCGGGGTGGCGATGATCGGGGTGGCTTTTTTGGTTATGTGGGTTCGGGCCGGGAGGGCGGCGATGGCCAACCCGGTGGATAGTTTGCGAACAGAATAACAATTTATTTGTCTGTGGACTGTCCGTTAGTCGCGAGGACGTGGTCGACGAGCTTTTCGTTGGTACGGATCAGGCGATCGTAATTCTTTGCGTGGAGATTATCGTTTTCAAGCGCGATTCGCAGGTCTTCTTCGATACGCTCGTAGTTCTTTTGGAGGTGGCTGCTTTGTTTTTTCAGGGTAACGATGTGATCGTCCTTGTCATCGGGAACAATATGTCTGATCACAGCGGGTTCACCGGTTACTGCATCGTCGTTGGCGGGGTCTTCTTCTTTGACTGTTTTGTAAGGTTCTTTTTTTTTCATTTCTTCTATTTCGGTACCAAAGGTCTTATAAAATTTATCGAGGAATGCGTTGCCGGGCGGTTTTTTTCCGGAACGGTAGCTGCTCAGGTTTGTCGGATCGATTTCCAGGGCCTTTGCAATCTGCCAATTTTTGTACATTTTTCTCAATAGAGCGAGATCTTCCTGGAATAGTCGTATTCTCTCGTCGGACGCGCTTTTGGTCATAATATAATAATTTTCGTACAAATAATGTACTATTTGCGGAAATTAGTTACAATAATTGTACTTGCTGTGGTCTTATTAGTCTAAATTTGTATATTTATAATACAATCCGGTGGCTGCCAATAGCGTGTTGCCTCCGGATATGCAGCCAGTGGTCAACCATTGGCGTGCCGGCAATCCGGGTTTTGGCAAATCCAAACCTTGTCGTCGCCTGAAGGGTCTGTTATGATGACTTCAAGGTTGACGATGATAATGGCGGGACGGACCTTTCTCATGGTGCAACCGCAATGGTTGCATATGGGATTTGGCATAGAAATATACCTCCACTTTTTTAAAAGTTTAATACCTAATCAAAACTTTCCCGGAGCGAACGGGAGCCTTCGCTTTGGCGGCGCGCCTTAACCTTGAGGTTCATTTGGTTGGTAAGAAGAAGGTTTATGGCTTCCGGAAGGTGAATAGCCAGGGTGGATGTGGCCGGAGTTGTCGCCACTAAATTACCTATAGTTTTGAATTTCAATAATACAATGTTAAGGTTCCCTCATACAAATGTACGTATCGCTGTTATGGAAGGGTGGACGCCCTGGTAGGGGAGGACGGACGCCGCGGATGGGGACAAGATGCTGCAATGCATACAAGTTACTCGCTGAGAATGGGGCTTGTTTGTATCTTTGTTGAAAATCATTGTCATTGCCACACGAAAGCATTTCCGTATTTGATATGTTCAAGATCGGGGTCGGGCCGTCGAGCTCGCATACCCTGGGACCCTGGCGCGCGGCGCAGCGGTTTGTTGATTCTATTGCAAAGAAGTTGGGGTTGGACGGACTGGTGTCGGTCCGGGTGCTCTTGTATGGCTCGCTGGCTAAGACCGGCAAGGGCCACGGGACGGATATTGCCGTTCAACTGGGGTTAATGGGAGAGGACCCTGTGACCTTTGACGTGGGTATGATCGGGACGACGATCGAGGGGATCAATAGGAGTAAGCAGATCGTGATCAGGACGGGCGTTATGGCTTCCGGTGTGACGGTGCGATTCGATCCGGAGAAGGATATCGAGTTCCTGTATGCCGAGACGCTGCCTTATCATCCGAATGCGCTAACCTTTCTGGCGCAGTGGGAGCAGGGGGGGCAGATGGCGGAGACCTGGTATTCGATCGGGG
>JAFDYE010000062.1 GCA_018267585.1 Bacteroidota bacterium | reverse complement strand
GGGATACCAAGCTCCCGCTCAAGCCCGTCCACGTCGATCTCGATACCTTTCTGGGCGGCGAGGTCCATCATGGTGAGGGCCACGACCACGGGTATCTTGAGGTCGATGATCTGGGAGCAGAACAGGAGGTTTCGTTTGAGGTTGCTGGCGTCGACGAGCAGGACGACCATATCCGCGCGAACTGTCGGGTCCTGGTTCAGGAGCACCTTATAAGTGACCCATTCATCAGCCCGTTTGGGGTACAGACTATAGGTGCCTGGAAGGTCGACGATATTGACGGAAAGGCCGGGGGCCAGCTGGCTGATGCCGGTCTTTTTGTCTACGGTAACGCCCGGGAAATTCCCTACTTTCTGGTTCAGGCCCGTCAGCGCGTTAAAGAGCGAGCTTTTCCCACTGTTGGGATTGCCCACCAGCGCAATATGGAGGTTGTTCTTATTCAAACGAAATATCCATGATAGAAGGGGGCAAATGTACGACGTTGCCGCGGACGAATGTTACGAAATAGGGAAAGACAGTGCGGCAGTTGTGAACCACGCGGTTCGGGGCGGAAGTCGGGGGACAGGAGCGTGAGATCCCCGGGGGCTACAGGACGATCAATTTCCCATTCTCATACAAGGGCAGCACATTCGCGACATCGGGCGTCAAACAGTACCGGATATCCTTTTCCAGCCCGAAACCCATCAGCCGGTGGTAGTGCGAGGCATTCCTGGCCTGCATAAAGCCAAAAAGATCCCCCTTGGCCTGGCCATAAACCGTCTCCGCCATCTGCGACGAATCGCAATTGATCGAGAAATGGCCTTTCACCTGGTCGATGACAGCGCCTGCAAAAAGCAGGTCTTCGATGTTGACGCGGTCCTTCCAGGCGGCGCAACCCAGCACAACGGGTTGGTTCTGAGAAATCAAATAGTCGCAAACCGACCCAAGGTTTGGGAAGGACCCGGTGACGATCTGGCGGGCGCCCCTGTCGAGGGCCATATGCAGCAGCTTGGTGCCGTTGGTAGTGGTCAGGACGAGGGTCCTGTTATTGATAAACTCTTTGGGGTATTCGAATGGAGAGTTGCCGTGCTGGAGCCCTTCTGCGATCATCCCGTCACGTTCACCTGCGGTGATGCCGTCGATCTGTCTGCCCAGCTCGATGCATTTGGCGACGCTGTCTACCGGGATGACGCATTTGGCTCCGTTGTAGAGCGCCGTCGCGATGGTAGATGTTGCGCGGAGGACGTCGATGATGACCACGATCGCGTGGTTGACATCATATAAATGCAGCAAGGCAGGGGACAGAGCAGTATGTAAACTGGGTTTGGAATTTGTCATAACTATGAGCGCAAATGTAGGGGTTCGGCAGCTTTCCTAACCTATCTATTTATCCAAAATAAATTTCCATTTCTCGGACTCAGCGTATTCCTTTATCGACTGATTGCGCAACTCCAGCAGGTGTTTCATGTAGTTGGTGAGGTATACCCGATTGAGCAGGCGGCCCAGTCCCCCGTAGGGTGATTCGAAGTGGAAGAGGTCGATCAGGAGGGTTCCGTTGTCGATGCGTTTAAAGTGATGCTCGTGGCGGAAACTCTTGAAATCGCCGTCTACCATTTCATCGGTAAAGGAAAAGGGGGGCTTCATTTCGGTGATCCTCGACTTGAGGATCCTGGTCTTTCCAAGGTGCTTTGCCTTCCAGGTGACCGTTTCATCCAGCCGGATAAGTCCCGATGTCGTTCCGGCAATGGCTTCTTCCTGGGTATGGGCCATCGATTTCCGGTGAAGTTCGATGCTTCTGGCAAGGTCAAAGACCCGTTCGGCCGGGGCTCCGATGAAGGTCGTAAGGTGAATGGTTGGCATTTTAGCTGGGTGTTGGATATAGACGTCCTTTTCCAAGAAAAAATCATTCCAAAAGCCGCGTAGTTCCGGTCAAAGACCTTCACCCGGACACTCCGGATCCAAGACCTCCACCCGGACACCCCGGATCGGGGTCCTTTATCCTCAGCTGAACGGCAGCTTCACGATCCTGGCGAGCAGCAGCTTGTCCCTGACCTTGATAAAGATCTTGGAGTCGATACGTGCAAAAGCAGGCCGGACATATCCCATGCCGATCGCCTTTCCAAGTGTCGGACTCTGGGTGCCGGATGTGACCCTGCCGATCGTCGCCCCGGAAAAGTCCTTTATCTCATAATCGTGGCGGCAAATGCCCCTGTCGATCATCTCGAAGCCCACCAGCTTTTGCTGGATACCATCCGCCTTCTGCTGCTCGAGGATGCCGCGCGCCGTAAAGTCCTTGGTGAACTTGGTGATCCAGCCCAGGCCGGCTTCGAGCGGCGAGGTCGTATCGTCGATATCGTTACCATAGAGACAGTAGCCCATCTCCAGCCGGAGCGTGTCGCGGGCGCCTAGTCCGATCGGCTTGAGGCCCTGCGGACCGCCGACCTCGAATATCTTGTCCCAGATCTTGTCTGCCGCGCCATCCTTGTCCTCAAAATAGATCTCTATGCCCCCGGCGCCGGTATAGCCCGTTGCGCTGATCAGGACATTGTCCACTCCGGCAAATTTGCCCTTGGCAAATGTGTAATAGGTGAGGTTGAGAATATCGATATCGGTCAGTGCCTGCATCATGCGGGTCGCGTTGGGACCCTGAATGGACAGC
>JAFDYE010000629.1 GCA_018267585.1 Bacteroidota bacterium | reverse complement strand
GAGGCGTACAGAAAGATAAGTCCTATGTATAGTCGCATGTCTGTCAGTTGAGTACACAAATATAGGCGGGGGCTATCATAATCCGGAACGATTTTCGTTAAAAATAAGGACCATGGGTCTTTTCTGGAATCCGTTTGCGAAATTTGTAATGCTATGAAGCCATTGATAATTTTTGTGTGTTTGGCGGGGCTGCAGCTGGCGGCCCTGAAGGGGTATTCCCAGTGGAAATCGTTCATGATCGGCGCCAAGGGTGATACGTTGAACTGCGTGGATAAGCAGGACCGGAAGCAGGGCCGCTGGGTCAACCATTTCGACGAGGTACGTGGCGAGCCGGGTTATGAGGAAGAGGGTGTGTATAAGGACAACCGGAAAGAGGGGACCTGGCGTCTCTATAATCTTGGCGGAGACCTTACCGGTGTCGAGTTCTATAAATGGGGCAATAAGGACGGTGTATGCCAGTATTTTGGCATGAATGGAACGTTGCTGCGGGAGGAGAGCTGGAGGGCGCTGAACCCGGATAAGGCTTACGACACGCTGACGGTGGAGGATATCGACCACCTGGACAAGTATAAGACAGTGATCGTCAAAAATGAAGGCGTTGCGATAAAAGATGGAGAGTGGAAGTTCTACGATCCTATGACGGGTATGATCGACCGGACCGAAGTATATACGCTTGGGAAATTAGAGAAGCGTGGAGGCGTTCAGCGTAAGGCCAGCTCGGCGGATTCAGCCAGGGCGGTGGCCAAGCCCAAGGAAGTGCTCGACTTTGAGAAGAAGGCCGGGAAGAGGGGGAGGAAGGTGCAGAATGGGAGCACGTATTGATTGTTAATAAGTTGTAGTTCGGTAAAAATGCCGAATTATTGGGCGGTTCGGTAAAAATGGCTGACTTTGGGGTGGTTCGGTAAAAATGCCGAATTGTTTAGTTGTGAAAAAATCAACGCCTTTACATGCCGTCTTAACAGGTGATATTGTCAACTCCACAAAGCTGAGCTTACCAGTGGAGCAGAAGTTGATGAAAGGTCTAAATTCTTTTTTATCTTCTCATTTATCAGAATTCTATAGGGGCGATAGTTTCCAAGTTTATGTTAAGGAACCAACTGATTCCTTGAAGTTGGCTTTGTTGTGCAGGACAGCAGCGATAAGCCTGGCCAGTGCTACTGACGAAGCCTTCCCGGCAGATATCAGGATCAGTATTGGCATCGGCCCTGTACAGTTGCCTATAAAAACTCCAGGTACCGCAAAAGGTGAAGCATTTTTGATATCGGGTGGCCGATTTGACGATTTGCAAAGAACTGGAGGACGGCTATCAATGGCATGTAACCGACCGATAGCTGATATAGCATTGGAAGTAATGTCGGATTTTATTGACGCTATAT
>JAFDYE010000628.1 GCA_018267585.1 Bacteroidota bacterium | reverse complement strand
CATGGTTTTGTCCCTGATTCTCAACAATAGTGGCTACCCCGACGACGCAAGAGACATTTTTCAGGAAGCCATGATCGTACTTTATGAAAAAGTTAGGTCCGGCGCCTTTGAACTAAATTGTCAGCTCAAGACCTACCTCTATTCCGTATGCCGAAGACTTTGGCTCAAACGCCTGAGCCAGCAACAAAGATTCTCTACCGAAGTCGAAAGCCTCGAAGCAACAGTACCGGTGGAAGACGAGCTGGACAGACACGAACAGCGCAACCTGGACTTTCTCGTAATGGAGCAGTCCCTCAACAATCTTGGGGAACCCTGCCGCAGCCTCCTGAAGGCCTATTACCTGGAAAAGAAGAATATGGTCGAGATAGCAGCAGATTTCGGTTATACCAACTCAGACAACGCCAAGAACCAGAAGTATAAATGCCTGATGCGCCTGAAGAAAATATTTAGTCAGTACAAAAAATAAGTGCGAAAGATGAAAGACACCGCCCTATTAGATGCCGTCGAACGCTATATCCGCGGAGAGATGCTCCCCGAAGAGAAGCTGTTCTTCGAGCACATCCGGGCCACTAACCCGGAAGTCGATCAGCTCGTGGTCGAACATTCCCTATTCCTGGATCATTTCACCCGATACGGCGAGACCGACAGACTCAAATCACAGCTTTCAGCCGTTCACGAACAGCTGATCCGCGAAGGAGAGATCGAAAAGTCACGCCCCGTCAAGGTGGTGACCCTCTGGAATAAATACAAACGCGTCATTGGCGTAGCCGCCTCCATAGCCGGTGTCACCGCCCTCGGCATCAGCGGACTGGTCTCTGCCCTGGCACCCAAGGTAAGCAATGAACACGTCGAGCTCCTCTACCGGCAGATCCAAAGGACAGATGCCAAGGTCAACGACCTCACGCATAAGTTCAATTCCAATTCCGCGCCGGCCTCCGCACCGTTCGACCATGGCGGTACGGGCTTCCTTATTGACGGGAAAGGCTATCTCGTGACCAATGCCCACGTCGTACAGAATGCGACACAGGTCAAGGTACAAAATAACTTAGGCGAGTTCGACGCCCGGATCGTTCGCCTCGATAATCACTCGGACCTGGCGCTTCTGAAAATAGAAGACTCGTCCTTCCATGCCTTTTCCAATATACCGTATAGCATCAATAAGAACGGCGCCGACCTGGGTGAAGAGCTGTTCACACTCGGCTATCCCCGGGACGAAATTGTCTACAATAAAGGCTATATGAGCGCCAAGACGGGCTTCAAAGGCGATACCCTGTCCTGCCAGATAACCATCGCCGCCAATCCCGGTAACAGCGGGACACCCGTCCTCAACAATGACGGAGAGGTCATCGGTATCGTCAGCTCGAGCCAGCAGAACGCCCAGGGCGTCGTCTTCGCCGTCCGCTCGAAGAATATCTTCCGGGCCATCGACGCCATGAGATCCGACAGCACCCTGCTCAGATCCGATAGCACCCTCAGCCACCTGCATCTGCCCCAGACCTCCTCGATCAGGGGGCTCGACCGCAAACAGCAGATCAGGCGCATCGAAGACTGTATCTTCATTGTAAAAAGCAATTAATATAAAAAAGCCCGCGAATGCGGGCTTTTTCTATCCGCGCGTCAGCGCGGATGTATCAATTTATTTCCACAAATTAGAAGGATACTCTCCCTTCGCGATCAGCGCATTCAGACTCTCCTGAACACCAGGCGCATCCTCTTTATACGTGACCCCAAACCACTTGGCCGACGTAGGGATCACCTTGATATTCCCCTTCTTTTCCTGGATATACTTATCCCCGATGATCGGAATAAAGAACTCCGCCTTTGGATTGGTCCCCTGCTCTTTTAAGAACTCCCCGAACAGCTTCTGAATATAAGGGAAGATAGAAGGGTCAAAACCCCAGAAATTCATAGATACCTTCGAGTCATAAGGCACCT
>JAFDYE010000627.1 GCA_018267585.1 Bacteroidota bacterium | reverse complement strand
GTTGTCTTACGGCGATGACAGCAGGGACAAGTATCCTACCACGCGGACCTATACGCTAGGCGTCAACCTGACCTTTTAGCCGGATTGATTCGTCCATCGGCGCCCGGGTTTCGAGGTGTAGGGACTGATGCGCTTTATTTATCACTAACAAAAAAGATCTTATGTTGCAAAAAATTTCTATATATACGCTGCTATCGGGGCTTTTGTGCTTCAGCTGCACAAGACTGAACAACAAGGTATACTCCAACATCGACTCCGATACTTTTGTTCCGACCGAAGGTGATCTGGCTTCGCTGGTCGGGCCCGCCTATGCGACTTTGCGTGATCTTGAGATGGGGTGGGACGCTCTTTATGACCTGGAGGAGATCTGTGGCGACGAGCTCGTCATTCCGGCGCGCCCCAATGGCTGGGTCGACGGCGGCGTGTACAAGACCATGCACCTGCATACTTTCAATTCCCTCCAGCCTCATATTGCTACGGTTTGGGATGAGTGTTATACGGGAATCAACAACTGCAATCGTGTTATCTACCAGATATCCGCCGGGAAAATACCGGTGACCTCCGGTAAAGACGCGATACTGGCCGAGTTGCGGGCCGTAAGGGCTATTTACTACTATGTGCTCTGCGATAATTTCGGTAATGTGCCGATCGTCACCAGCTATGACGTGAGCGGGGGGACTCTTCCGACGCAGAATACGCGTAAGGAAGTCTACAATTTTGTCATCAGCGAGTTGCACGCCGTGATGCCGATGCTGAGCGCGAACGCCGATAAGTCCACCTATGGAAGGATGAATAAGTGGTCGGCCTTCACGTTGCTTGCCAAGATGTATCTCAATGCGGGAGTCTACACGGGGACGGCCCAGTGGGACAGCTGTCGTATGGTCTGTGATTCGGTCATCAACTCAGGGAACTATATTCTGGAACCTAACCAGGAAGACGTCTTCAAGACGGAGAACGAAAACTCGCAGGAGATCATTTTTTCAATTCCTTTCGATGAGAAGTATGCTACGGGCTTCAACCTCGTAGAAAAGACCCTGCAGCCGATCTGCCAGCGCGCATACAACCTGCAGGCTTCCCCCTGGGGTGGTATATGCGCCATACCGCAGTATATCAAGACCTTTGACCCGGACGACAACCGGCTAAAGACGAACTGGATACAGGGGCCGATATACGATGCCAACACCGGCCAGCAGCTGGACTGCGAGTACCCTCCATTGTCGACCTCCGGCCACAAGCTGGAATTTATCAACAGCCTGCCCGGCATCGACTCGTCGCAGGAGATAGACGGATTCCGGCTGGGGAAATATGAATTCAGAATGGGAGCATTGTTCGACCTAAGCAATGACTGTCCGTTCTTCCGGTATGCGGACGTCCTGATGATGAAGGCCGAGTCGCTGCTGCGTACCGGTCATGCTGACGATGCGGCGGCGATCGTGACGCAGGTGCGTCGGCGCAGCTTTTTGGCCAATCCGGCCAAGGCAGTGGTTACCGGCGCCCAGCTGCAGCAGGGCAGCGTATATCAGTATGGGGTGGCGGTGAATGACGTTATTCAGCCGGGAGCCAACAATGGCGGAGGCGACGTCCAGTACGGCCGGTTCCTCGACGAGCTGGGCTGGGAGTTCGGCATGGAAGGCAGGAGGCGTGCGGACATGATCCGTTTTGGGATCTTTACCACCAAGTCCTGGCTTTCCCACAAGCCGAACGGAGACTATCGGACCATTTTCCCTATTCCGCAGCCCGAGCTCGATAAAAACAGTAATCTCAAGCAGAACATGGGTTACTGATCATCAACGGCGGCGCCACGCAGGTGGCGCTGCCTTGTATCCGGACTGCCCCTATCTTTTGCCGGCTTAATTTGAGAGTGACCGGCTCATTGACTATGTCAGGAGGCCGGTACTACCCCGGGAAGGGGCCAATATCCGGATCGTAAAGGTGGGTAGCCTGGTCGAGCAGGAGTCGAAAGGCCCGGTAACCGACAATCTCAGCACGTTTGTCCCGCATTATATCGGTTAAAGGGGCTATTTTTATGCCCATGCGTCGTAAGCTGGGTCCATTGCAACTTGCTGCTGTCATCTTTCTTACTGTATCCGGAGGTCCGTACGGTCTCGAGCCT
>JAFDYE010000626.1 GCA_018267585.1 Bacteroidota bacterium | reverse complement strand
GTCCCTGTTCTGCGTGATCAACACCAGTTTTTCCTCGGGACGCCGATACAACGCCTCCCTGATCAGGCTAAATACCGGCGTCAGGCCGCTGCCCGCAGCCACAAATACGTGCATCCGCTCCACGCCCTCTTCCAGCAGGAATTTCCCCGACGGAGGCAGACAACTGATAACATCCCCCACCTTCAAATGATCGATAAGATAACGCGACACCTCTCCGTTAGCTACCCGCTTGACCGTGACAGAGGGCAGCCGGTCGATAACCGGCGTGGAAGAAAAAGAATACGACCGTCTGAGGGCACGGCCGTTAAGAACAAACAAAAAGGTCAGGAACTGCCCCGCCCGGTACTCCAGCACTCCGCCGTCGACGCGCTCCACAACAATGGTCACCGCATCGGTCGCCTCCTCCCGGAAGTCAACCACTCTCAGCTGAATCACATTCATTGCCGCAAGGTACACCAAATACGGCGGCGTCTACACCCTCGTCCTACCCCCAACCCGACCTCCACCACCTTCCCCGAAGAGGAGAACGCGGTCCAGTTGATCAAGAGCGGCGTCACCGACTATGTACCGAAAGACAAGCTCTTCACCATCGTCCCCAAGATCAACCGGGCACTCCAGGAATCCAGCGACCGCCGCCAAAAGTTGGAAGCCGAGCAGGAGCTCGCCGGCGAAAGAGCCGTCATCAGAAAATGCTCGCCCGCGCCACCATCGAAGGACAGGAGAAGGAAAGGAATGAGATCGGCAAAGAGCTCCACGACATCCTCAGCCGTGTGCGGCTGTTCGATGGGGACCTCCAGATCATTTCCGGAAAGGGCACCGGGTGCACACTCGAAGTGTCCCTTCCCAAGGAAAACGAAATGGCCTGACAGCCAATCAATTCACCACGAGATACTGCCGCAGCAGCGCCTCCATGTCCTCCAGCCGGAAAGGCTTCGAGAGATAATCATCCATCCCCGAGCTCAGGCATTTTTCCTTGTCTTCCGGCAGCGCATCCGCCGTCAGCGCAATTATCGGTACACTCCGCTTGCTGTCCTTTCTGCTGCGGATCATCCTGGTGGCGCTGTATCCGTCCAGATCGGGCATATTCACATCCATAAAGATGAGCGAGACGGCATGGTCGTCCAGCGTATACAATGCCTCCGTCCCATTGGAGGCCTTTATGACCTCCAGCCCCATCTTTCCCAGTACCTCTGTGATCAGCAGCATATTCATTGGCTCGTCCTCCACGACCATGACCTTCAGCCCATTTCCAAATCGGGGGAGCGCCAATGGCCGGGCCAGGTCCCGTGTAACGGGATCTTCCCGAAAGACATTGCACAACAAATGCTCCAGCTCGTGCAGCTTTACCGGCTTCGACAGGAATTTATTGATCCCGATCTGCTCTGCCTCCTCCTGGAACATCGTCTTCTCCAGCGAAGAGAGCATAAGGATGAAGGGGTCGACCTTCCCGTCAAAAGTCTTCTTTATCCGCCTCACCAGGCTGATCCCGTCCATGACCGGCATTTGATGATCGGTGATGATGAGATCGAATGGCTCCCCGTCGTCCATCGCCTGGTTGATCTCCGCCAGCGCATCGTATCCGTTGAGCGCGATCCGACACGGGATCCCGAGATGCGAAAAAATACCTTCCATCAGCTGACAGTTCGTGTAGTTGTCGTCCACGATCAGGACATTCCGCAGCACAGGCCGCCCGGCAAATGTCACCGAAGGCGCGCTGTCGGCTACCTTCAATCGCAGCTTCAACGTAAATACGCTTCCCTCCCCGGCAACGCTCGCCGCGCTCAGATCACCTCCCATCATCGTAGCCAGCCGCCTCGAGATCGACAGACCAAGACCGGTGCCGCCATATTTCCGCGTCGTCGAATTATCCGCCTGGGTAAAACTATTAAAGATCAATTCCAGCTTGTCCGCCGTGATACCGATACCCGTGTCCTGTATGGAGACGTCCACATTTACCACATCCCCGGGCTCCCGCCCGCCCTCTCCATAGCAGCGCACCACCACGGCGATCTCGCCCCGGTCCGTGAATTTAATCGCATTCCCCAGCAGGTTGATCAATATCTGCCTGACCCTGACATCGTCTCCGATAAATGAGCTGGGCAGGTCACGGTCGATATCACAGATCATTTCCAGCCGTTTTTCTTCCGCCTTTATGGACATCATATCGACGGTCTCCTCCAATAGATCGAAAAGGCTGAAAGGCGCCTCGTCCAGGTCGAGCTTTCCCGCCTCGATCTTCGAAAAATCCAGGATATCGTTGATGATATTCAAAAGATTATAAGCTCCTTTTCGGACGTTCTTCAGGTATTCCCGCTGCGTCTTCTGGATATCGGTGGTCAGGACAAGATCGGTAAATCCGATGATCGCATTCATAGGCGTCCTCAGCTCGTGGCTCATATTCGCCATGAACTCGCTCTTGGCGATACTCGCCGCCTCCGCCCTGTCCCTCGCGACCACCAGCTGCTGCTCGATCTGCATCCGCTGTATGGCCGACCCCAGCGTCCCTGCGAACGAACGCAGCACCGAGAATTCGGTGTGGCTCCACTCCCTTTCTTCCCGGCAGTCGTTCAGGCTGATAAAACCCCAGAACTCTTCCCCAACAAATATGGGAATGCTGGCTATCGACCGTACCGACCGGCGCTCAAAATGCGCCTTCAGCTGCGGGTCCTTCATCAGCCTGGTCACACAGTAATAGGTCTCGCCCGTGCAGAGCACGTCCAGCGCATGGCCGATACCCTGCAGATGCTGAAACTCCGCCCGCTGATATTCCACTTCACCGGCCAACGCCGTCCACCGCACCAGCTGATTGGCATACCATTCTCCGCCATCCCTTCCCGTCCTGTAAACATTCACCGCATCGATGCCGGCCTTCTGCCCCAACAGCCTGACCGACCAGCCGATCGCATCGTTAAAATCGTTATTCGACATCAGTTCGCGGGTCGCAATGGCCGCCGCTTCGAGGATCTGGTCCTTCTTATGCAGATCTAGGGCCGCGGCATTCAACTCCTCTTCACTCATTCTCAGGTTATCCCTCATCGCTACCAGCGCCTTGCCAAGAACATCCTCCTCGCTGAGCGGCTGAAAGGAAGTCGAAAAATTCTTCGCTCCTATCTGCCGGGCGAATTCGGCAGTGGCCCAAAGACTGGAAGAAAGATTGTTGACCGAACGGATCATGGAACCGATCTCGTCCCGGCTGCCATCCGCCTCTATTTGCCGGATCACACCCCTGCCCAGGTCATTGATGATATACCGCATCTTGTTCATCGGCTGGATGATCAGCCTCGTCATATACAGAGAAAGAAAAACGCCCACCAGGAATATCCCGACTGACAGGATGATGATCTGCGTCATCAACGCGGCAGAAGCCCGGGCCCTGTTGTCATTGTCTTCCCGGCTGACGCGCTTTATCGATTCATTGAGGTTGGTCATCGAGCTGAGCAGCGCCGCTGACCGCGGCAGCACCTCGTCTTCCAGCATCAGCTCGGCCTCCAGCTTGACCGCAGGATCATTATACGCCCCAAAACTGTTCAGGGACGCCATGATGGTCCGCTCGACCCGCAGCAGCGCATC
>JAFDYE010000625.1 GCA_018267585.1 Bacteroidota bacterium | reverse complement strand
CGACCTCCGGGCCATCGGCTACAGCTATGACGCTACCAGCGACAAGTGGAATTTGGGGGACGCCGCTGCCGACTACATCTATACGGGAAAAAAAACGATTGAGTTCGATCTTCCCGGTACACTAAGGCCGGTCTGCGACCACGATGCATGGCTCGGCCTCGACGACCAGGAGAAGTATATCCCGCTGTTCCAGGGAGTAGAATACGATCCATCCGGCGAACGTTCGGACACGCTGAACTTTATTGCGTTGAACGCTGCTGACGATACGTCGGCCGACCTGGCCGAGTCGTTAAAGGACGACGCCACCCTGGTATTCTGCATCTATTCCTCCCACCCGGAAGCCATGCTCTCTGTCCGGCGGCTGGTCATGGAGCTGATCGTAAGGGACGTTCGCAGTCCCATAATCCTTGCGGTGGAGAGCAAGGACAGGACCATCGACGAACAGCTGATCCATTTCTCGACCGAGGCGGGAGCGTTGCTGCTCGACGGCATGGGCGACGGGGTGTGGCTGATGAATGATGCAAAGAACATCGTCAACACCCGCGTCAGCGGCCGCACCTACCTCGAGACAAAGAACAACCATCAGTTCCTCAATAATACGTCATTCTCGATCCTTCAGGCTACGCGCACCAGGATATCCCGGACGGAATATATCTCCTGCCCTTCCTGTGGCAGGACGCTTTTCGATCTGCAGGAGACGACGGCGAAGATCCGCGCCGTTACCCATCATCTCAAGGGCGTTAAGATCGCCATCATGGGATGTATCGTCAATGGTCCCGGGGAGATGGCCGATGCCGACTTCGGGTATGTGGGCAGTGGTCCGGGAAAGATAACCCTTTACAGGGGTAAGGAAGTCGTAAAGCGAGGAGTGGACAGCGCCATTGCCGTGGAAGAACTGATCCTTTTGTTGAAAGAAAGCGGAGCCTGGATCGACCCGGTCGGCAGTCCGCTGGAATATGTCCGTTAAAAAATTTTTCCAGGTGAATCGCATTGACAGGCTTCATGCCATACTCACCCATTTGCAGAGCAAGAAAAAGGTGACGGCGCAGGAGATGGCCGATCGCTTCAACATCAGCCTGCGAACGGTATACAGGGATGTCAAGGCCCTTGACGAATCCGGTGTGCCCGTCATCGGGGAGGCAGGCTCCGGTTATACGATCATGGAGGGCTACCGTCTCCCTCCGGTAATGTTCACCCAGGAAGAGGCCAGCGCGTTACTGCTCGGCGCCAAACTGGCGGAACAGTTCACCGACGGCTCTGTCAAGCGACATTTCAACGCGGCGCTGTTCAAGATAAAGGCGGTCCTTCGCGGGCCGGACAAAGAGTATGTCGACTCGCTTACCGAACACGTAGAGATACTCATCCGTAACGCTCCGGACAAGGAGTCTCCGCAGCAATTCCTCGCGCAGCTACAACAGGCGGTGGTCCACAAGTATATTGTGCATTTGCAGTACCGGTCGAATATGAAAGAGGAGACCACGCGAAGGGCCGTGGAACCCATCGGGCTGTTATACTATGGGTCCGCCTGGCATCTCATAGGCTGGTGCCGGTTGCGCGGCGACTACCGGGACTTCCGGGTAAGCCGGATGCTCAGCGTTACGCTGGACGAAAGGACATTCGATCCGGGAGCCCATCCCTCGATACAGCAATACATCGAGCAGATCAGGGCCAGCTCAGACCTGCAGGAGGCTATTGTTCGGGTCAGCAAGGATAGGGCGAAATACCTGGTAGAGCAGAAATACCTGAATGGCTTTGTCTCCGAAGAAGATATGGGCGCCTGCCTCCGGATGAAGTTCCTCACTTCCTCCATTTTTTACTTCGCCCGTTGGCTGCTGATGTATACCGACGCCGTCATTGTCGAGGAGCCGGCGACGTTAAAAGAACAGCTTCGCAAGCTGTCCGAAAAATTAGCGGCTCACCACGCCAGCTACTGATATACGAGAGTTCCGGGGTGTCCTTCAAAAGAATACAGGCCGGGATATAGTACATATTCGATATTTTGCAGGAAAATATATATCCGCGTATGAAATTCTCGATCCGGCAGACCATGGAACAGGAGCTTCGGCTGGTTCTGATAAAAGATGAGAGCAATGGCACAGAGATAGCCCTGATCCCGGGCTTTGGAGCGATCCTTCACCGGTTTGCCATACGACAAAAGAACGGCGAACTATTCAATGTCATCGACGGCTATCGCAGCCTCGCCGAGCTGAAGGCCGAGCTTCCGAAGTCTTTTAAGGGCCCCAAGCTTTCACCCTTTCCGTGCAGGATACCCTACGGGAAATATGCCTTCGGCGGAAAGGACTACCGGTTCGGGCAGCTGTTCGGAGATGGCACGGCGATCCACGGTCTGCTGTACAATAAACAATTTGAGGTGAAGGAGGAAGAGGCGGATGACTCGACGGGTGTTGTGTCGATGGAATATGTCTACCGGAAGGATGACGGCGGCTATCCGTTCGAATACCGCTGCCAGGTAAGGTATATTCTGTATGCCGATAGCATGCTGGAGGTGACGACGACCGTGACCAATCTCGATCAGACGGATATTCCGATGGCGGATGGCTGGCATCCCTATTTCCGGCTTGGGGGGCGGGTCAATGACTGGCTGCTGCAGTTTCATTCGACGGCGATCGTCGATTTCGATGACCGTCTGATACCGACCGGCCACCTGTCGCCATACAATGTTTATGAGTCCGGCAGGCTTCTTGGGGATAGTTTTCTCGACAACTGTTTTACGCTAAAGCCCGAGGTAGTGAGCGCCGCCTGCGAGATCTTCAATCCTGGGAATGGGTTGCGGGTGTCTTTCTATCCTGATCCCAGCTATCCCTATCTTCAGATATACACGCCGCCGGCGCGTGAGAGCATTGCGATAGAGAATCTGAGTGCCGCGCCGGACTGTTTTAACAATAAAATGGGACTTCTCATCCTGCCTCCCGGCCATTCACAAATATTTACTGTACGTTATAAAGTTTCTGTCGACTAAAGCGGTAATTTGCTCTCCAGGCCCATGGGCCTCAAAAAAACAGCTATTTAATGAAAAAGATCTTAAAATTTATTCTGCCGGTACTTATCGCTTTCGGTTTCGCCGGGTGTCTGGATATCAATGAGAACGTGGAAGTGAAGAAGGACGGCAGCGGCCAGCTGGTCATGGATATGGACATGAGCCAGATGCTGGAGATGCTCCAGAACTATATGAGCAAGGAAGACCTGGCGAAAAAGGGGATGGAAAAGATGGATACGACGATTTATATGAAGGATATTGTCGATACCGTCAGCAGATTGAGCGAGGAAAAGAAGCAGCTGCTTCGCCCGGGCAAGCTGCACATCAAGATGGATATGGACGCCAAGGTGTTTACGACGCATATGCAGTTCCCCTACACCAGCCAGGACAACCTCCAAAAACTATATGCCGCAATGAGCGATGGTTCTCTGGGCAATGCCAAGCTGTTTGGTGGACTGGGCGGTGACCAGGGCGCGACTCCCGGGGGCATGGACCAATTCAACGGCATCTATGATTTTACGGCCAAAGACGGGATGATGGCGAAGAAGGTCAACCAGGAAAAATGGAAGGCGCTGACCAATGATCCGCAGATGGCGCAGGTCAAACAGGCCGCGGATATGGGAATGGAGGTCAACTATACGACCACGATCGTGCTGCCCCGGGCGGTCAAGAGTGTGGACAACCCGCTGGCCAAGCTCTCCGATGACAAGAAGACTGTCACGATGAAATTCAACCTCATCGATGTCTTCAAAGATCCCAAAGAGTTTGACTATAAGATAGAGTATTAGGGAATCAGCTATCTTTTTACCTGTTTTTCCCTCAACGCCGGATCGTTCAATATCCGCTTGATCTCATCACGGACAAGGATTTGTATATCGGTTTTTATTTTATTGAAATTGGCTTGCAGCTCTTCGTTTGTGACCCTCTTCACTTCAGGTATAGGGTGCATTCCGAGCCT
>JAFDYE010000624.1 GCA_018267585.1 Bacteroidota bacterium | reverse complement strand
TTCTCCAGACACACCGTATACATCTCATCCGCAGATAACACCCGGTGAACCGTAAGTCCGGGCAGATCCACCGTCAATGAAGACGGCCCCAGCACAAGGTCAACCTCCGCCCCCCGCTGCACCAACTCCTTCGCCAGCGCCAGTCCCATTTTCCCCGAAGAATGATTCCCGATAAATCTCACCGGATCAATGGCCTCATAGGTCGGCCCCGCCGTCACAAGCGCCCTTTTCCCGGCCAGATCACGCCCCTTCCCCAATATATCCCGTAGATAATCCAATATCGTCTCCGGCTCCGCCATCCTTCCGTCACCATACAGACCACTGGCCAGCTCACCCTTCTCCACCGGGATTACCCTGTTGCCATATCCCGCCAGACGCGCCAGGTTAGCCTTCGTCGAAGGATGATGCCACATGTCCTCATCCATCGCAGGGGCAACAACGACCGGACAGATAGCCGAAAGATAGGTAGCCAGCAGCAGATTGTCACAAAGCCCCTGCGCCATCTTCGCCAGCGTATTGCAACTCAAAGGAGCGATGACCATCACGTCCGCCCACCGGCCCAACTCCACATGGTTAGCCCAGACATCCCCCGCGAAAAGATCGGAAAGCACCGGATTCTTTGACAACGTCGCCAACGACAAGGGCGTCACAAAATCAGCCGAAGAAGGAGTCTGAATAACCTTCACAACAGCCCCCTCCCTGATCAACGCCCTGACCAGCAGGAGAGACTTATAAGCAGCGATACTACCCGTAACGCCCAATAATATCTTTTTACCCTGCAGCATATCTGGAATTTTTATATCTGCGGGAAATGCCCCTTCCCCTGAATTTAGCGCATCTCCCGCAAGAACGCTAACGTCTGTCGTTCCGTCTGAACTTCGCTGGACCGTCGTTCCTCGATCCATCCCGTTCGCCAATGGTCCCGGGGCTTCCGGGACTTCAAAAAAAGAAGGCAGGACGCTGGAAGCATCCTGCCGTAATACGATTATGTGGATCCTTCTTATTTAAAGAGATCATCATCATTGCGACGATAGTAGATCTTCTCGTCCATGAATTCCTGCGTCGCCAGCAGCGCCGGGTTCGGCATCCGCTCGTAAGCCTTCGAGATCTCGATCTGCTCCTTGTTCTCGTGGATCTCCTCCAGGCTATCGGTATGGCTGGCAAACTCCTCTAGCTTATTATGCAACTCTTCCTTCAGGGAGATATTGATCTGATTGGCCCTCTTGGCGATAATGGCGATCGACTCGTACAGATTGCCGGTCCTGGCCTTGATATCGGTAAGGTTCTTCGTCTCCACTACATTGGTAGTGTTCGCATTAACTTGCCTTCTTAACCTGCTCATTTTTTAACGTTTTAAGATTGTTCTGAGATATGTTCAGGTATTCCTGTACAGTTTTAGTCAGCTTGCTCTCTGGAAAACGATCGAAGAATTCATTACATTGTGCAACGACCGTCCCAAACCGCTCTTCTTTCTTCTCATCCACGCTCTGCAGCGCAAATTGATA
>JAFDYE010000623.1 GCA_018267585.1 Bacteroidota bacterium | reverse complement strand
TGAAGGACGTGGCGCGTGTCGAGCTGGGGAAGTTCACCTTTTGAAAAGGTGAACTTCCCCAGCTCGACACGCGCCACGTCCTTCAGGTAGACGAGCTCGCCCGTGGCCGGCAGCGTCTTGACGATGATGTTCTGGAATTCCCTGACCTTGCTCAGACGGCCATTGACGAGGATCCCGATCTCGAAGGTCTGCGCCTTGCTCTGCGGCGGGACACCGGCCGATCCCGCTGCGACCTGGACGTTCTGGGCGTTCAGCGCATTGATGACGTCCTGCGGGGTCAGGCTATAGGCGGCCATCTTCTCGGGGTTCATCCAGATACGCATGCTGAAGTCGTCGGTGAAACGGGTAATGGTTCCCACACCGGGCACCCGCAGCAGCGCATCCTGTACGAAGATATTGGCGTAGTTGTCGAGAAAGGTGATATTGTGCGTGCCCCTCGGCGCGTAGATCGCCACCATCATCAGCATGCTGGGGTTGACCGCGCGCACCGTTATCCCAAGCCGGCTGGCCACAGCCGGCAGCAGCGGGGTGGCGATGCTCACACGGTTCTGTACGTCAAGCGCCGCAACGTCGATATTCGTCCCGATATTAAAGGTGACGTTCATGGTCATCAGGCCGTTGTTGGTGCTGTTGCTCTGCATGTACTCCATGCCGGGAGTGCCGTTGACCTGCTGCTCGATGGGCGTGGCCACGGTCTGCTCGACGGTTTGGGCGTCCGCGCCGGTGAACTGCCCGGTGACCTGGACGATCGGCGGCGTGATATCCGGGTACTGGTCGACGGGCAGGATGAAGATACAGATCGTACCGGTCAGCACGAGCACGATCGAGATCACGATGGCGGTAACCGGCCGTTTGATGAAAGTATTTGCGATCATAAAGAAGTTGTTTTAACGTCCGCCGCGGCCACCTGCTGCCGGTCCCTGTCTGTTCGCTGTGGTTATGGGTGATCCGTCGTGGAGGGTCTGGATGCCATCTACGACGATGCGGTCGCCGTCGTTAAGGCCGGATTTAATGATCGTGTTGGCGCCGATGGTCTCACCGGTCTCCACCTTTACCTGGATGGCGGCGAGATGCGGGCCTTTTGCTGTATCGGCCTCGTTCTTTGCCGCCGCCGAGTCGGCGCCGCGACGGATAATCGTATCCTTGGCGATATAGACGAAATACTCCCCCATCTGCTCGACGATGGCCCTCGACGGGATGACGATCTGCGGCGTTTGTTCGAGGTTGTGTACCCGGACGACGCAGCTCATGCCGGCGCGCAGCTCCTGGGCATTATTCGGAAAGACCAGGCGGATCCGGATGGTGCCCGTCTGGGGGTCCACCGCGCGGTCGATGACCGATATCCTGCCCAGCTGCGAATACACGGTATGGCTGGGAAGCTCGATGGTGAACAGCGAATCTACCTCGTGCTGTTTTTGCGTCTGTAGCTTTCTGAACTGTCCCAGCTGCGCCTCGTTGATCAGGAAGTCGACAGCCATCGGGTTGTCGGTCGAAATCGTATTGAGCAGCGTGCTGCCCGAATTGACAAGGTTCCCCATCTTGACCTGGCTAAAGCCGATGGTGCCGTCGAATGGCGCCGTAATGATGCTATAGGTAAGGTTGGTCGCAGCGGTCTTGAGCGCCTGCCGGGCGGCGGCTACCTGGCTCTTGGAATTCTCCAGCGCAATGACGGCGTGGTCCAGGGTCTGCTTGGCTACGGCGTTGTGCTGTATGAGGTACTGATAACGGTCGGCATCCTGCTGGGCCTGCACCTGGTTGCCTTCTGCCACTTTTACGTTTGCGGCCGCCTGGTCATAGGCGGCCTGGTAGAGCCGCTCATCGATAGCGTACAGCTTTTGTCCTTTGCTTACATGCGTGCCCTCGGTAAAATAGATCCCGGTGATATATCCCGTGACCTGGGCGTGCAGGTCCACCTGGCTGAGCGCCTGGGTGGTGGCGGGGTAGTTGTCGTAGTACAGCACGGACTTGCTGCTGACCGTGGACAGATTGACGGGGGTAGGAGGATTGGGTGCGGGCGGCTTTTGCTGGCAGGAGAAAAGCGCGAGGCTGATGATGAAAACCAGGAACAAGACCAGTCTGCTCATACGTATGATTTATATGGTGCACCGGTGATGTGATTTATCCCAAAGTAACCCATCCCCGGTGCACGGCTAATGATGGGCCTTCGGCCGGCGGACGCGTGGTCCGCCCGGTTATTAGTTGACGGTGATGACGCCCATCGACCTTTCCAGGTCGATTTTGCTCGAAAGTACCTGGAAAAGCGCATTCTGATAGCCGATCTCTGAAGTGATGAGATTGGATTCGGCCGTGATCACATTCAGGTACGGGACGGTTCCCTGCTGATACTGCAGGGTGACGATCTCATAGACTTTTCTGGCAAGGACCGTGTTCTCATGGGTGGAGTTCAGGTTGAACAGGTTGCTTTTGTAGGCAGCCAGCGCGTTGGTGTATTCGGAGTAGATCTGCGACTTGAGCCCGACTTCCTGCCAGTCGAGCAGGTCGTACTGCAGCTCGGCCTTGCGGACGTTCTGGGTGCGGGCAAAGCCGGTGAAAATGGGCAGGTTCAGCGAAAGACCTACAAACGAATAGGGATACGCGTGCGAAAAAAGATTGCCAAAGGAATTGTTCTGGAAGGTATAGTCGTAATCGAAGAACGCGCCTACCGTCGGCAGCCAGGCCTTTTGGTAGTAGCCGACCAGCTGATGCTGGATGGCCTTTGAGGACTGCAGGACCTGGAACTCGATGCGCTTCTCGTACTGCAGGGTCTGGGTGGTATCGAAAGCGATATCGTTCTTCATCTGCGTGGTATCGTAGACGACATTGAACTGCCGCTCGGGACTCCAGCCCATTACCTGCTTTAGCAGCGCGTATTGAGGCGCGACGCTTTCCGTCGCCTGTTTGAGCTGGGCCCTGGAATTATTGAGGCTGATCACGGCCTGGTCATAATCGGTCTCATCGACGATGCCGCCGAAATACTGGTGATAGGTGTCATTCACCGTTTTACCAAGCCGGGATGTATCTTCCTTCAGCACGTTGATCTGCTCGAGTGTGAGCAGAAGACCGTAGAAGCTCTTGCTGACGGCCGCGACGATATCGATCCTGGTGCTGTCCCTGATCTGCTCGGCCTGTTTGATATAAAGCGGGGCGTCCTTTGCGGCATACAACAGTGCAGGGTTGAAGATGGTCTGGGTCACCGAGAGTACAGGGGTGAACGTATTGACCACGCCGGTCCTCTGCTGGGTCACCGCGCCGGTATTGGCGTTTTTGATAAAATTGGTCGGCAGGGACAGATAGTGGGTCAGGTTACCCGAGATGCCTACCTGGGGCAGCCAGCCGGCCGTGTTGATCCTGTTGTTCGCATGGGCGATGGCTACGCTGATCTGTGCCTGGTTGATCGTCGGCTGGTTCTTCAGGGCATAGGCTATGCACTGGTCCAGGGTCAACGCGGTATCGGGCCGGTTGGCCGGCTGGGCGATGGCGGCAATCGATATACAGACCAGACAATTAATGAGTACGGAATGTCTTACACAGGCGACCACTGAGATGTTGTGCATATCGATTCGTAAAATTTACTAAATAAGATAGGGTGTCGATCGATAGGTCAGGCGAGTCCAGGTCGGAGAGAAGTGTAAAGATGCCCTTTTTTGGTAATTCTATGAATTAAAATGCTATTAAATAAGAAGTTGCAGAAATTTTGGACCCCGGGGTTCGGGTCTATTGCAGCTCTCGCGAGACACGGTACGAGGTACCTTTGAAAAGGGCAACAAGCTGTCCTTGTGCATTGGTGATACGGACTTCATAAATACCGGTCCGATTGCCCAGGTGGATCTCTTTTGCCTCTACGTTCAAAGATTCGCCGGCGCGGGTGGGGCGGGCATATTGTATATTGGCGTCAAGAGCTACGGTAAGAGGGCCGTGGGAATTGCAGGCGAAAGCGAATGCCGAATCTGCCGCCGAGAAGAGAATGCCACCATGG
>JAFDYE010000622.1 GCA_018267585.1 Bacteroidota bacterium | reverse complement strand
GGTATTATAGAAGGGGATATAGGCCTTCCATCCCGGGACACCGGCCTTTTCAAAGAGTTTCGCCAAACCAATGGCGGGCAATAGCAGAATGATTAATTGGATAAGCACTAGAACCAGCAACTGATGAGTCGACATTCCTTATATTTTTTTTAAGAAGTCCGGCAAATTAAGGCTTTTAGACTAATTTTTAGCCGGAACCGGGGTTTTAACTGGCCTCCGCCCGGCGATACAACCCGAAGGCCCCGGCAGGACGCAAGCGCACCCGCGGCAGCGACGGCGAACAGCCACCACGATTAATTGGTCGGCAAACCGGCCGGAATATTACAAAATTGTGGTAGATTTCCCGGGATGAACGAGTTTTCCATCCGGGACATAGAAAATCTCTGCGGCATAAAAGCGCATACCCTCCGAATGTGGGAGCAGCGCTACCGGCTGCATATTCCCAAACGGAATGCCGGCAACCACCGGTTCTATGACAGCGACGACCTCAAATATCTGTTACGGATCGCTTTCCTTTATCACAACGGACACAAGATATCCCGGCTGGCCCTGCTCGAAGAAAAAGAGATATCCCGGCTGGCGCTGATGATACCTCCTGACGGGGGCGCCAACGCAATCTTTATCAATCACCTCATCGAAGCCTCCCTCGACTTCGACCAGGACCTCTTCGACAGGATCCTGCACAATATCATCCTTCACATGGGTTTTGAAAAAGCGATCCCCGGGGTCGTCTATCCCTTCCTCGAAAAGATCGGCCTGCTATGGATGACAGGCAATATCGTCCCCGCGCAGGAACATTTCGCCAGCGCGCTTATCATCAAGAAGCTGCTGGTCGCCACCGCCGGCCTGGAAGACCCTACCCTGCCCGACGAACGAAAATTTCTGCTGTTCACTCCTGAAGGGGAATTTCATGAGATACCTCTCCTGTATATGCGCTATCGTATGAAAAGGCAGGGAATGTATACCATCTATTTCGGCCGCAATGCCAGCCTCGACGAGCTGCGCTATTTTGGCAGCCAGCGTCCATTCACCCATCTCTACTTTCACCTCGTGACCCACCTGCTGCGCCACGACCCTGTCCGGTATTTAAAAAAGCTGATCGACTGCTTCCCCGGCAAACAGATCGTCGTCTCGGGCAACGTCGTTGCCGCTATCCGATACGAACATCCGCAGGTGCACCTGCTGCAAAGTCCCGAAGAAATGGAAAATTTCGTCAGAGGGAACTGATGGACTGATTATTTTTTTGGCAACACATAGCTTTCTACGTCCGCCGCGGAGATCGTCTTCCCGGACAGGATGATCAGCCGCTCAACGACGTTGCGCAGCTCGCGGATATTACCCGTCCAGTTGTGTCGCTGCAGCGCCTTGATCGCTTCTTCGTCGATCGCCTTTCGGGCTATGCCGTAGTCACCGCAAATGTCCGCCAGGAATTTCTCTACCAGCAGCGGGATATCGTCCTTGCGCTCGTTCAATGAAGGGACATGGATAATGATCACACTCAGACGGTGATAAAGGTCGAGCCGGAAGTTCTTTTCTTCCACCTCCTTGAGGAGGTCTTTGTTGGTTGCCGCGATCACCCGCACGTCGACATTGATATCCTTGTCGCCGCCAACCCGGGTGATCTTTCCTTCCTGCAGTGCCCGCAGCACCTT
>JAFDYE010000621.1 GCA_018267585.1 Bacteroidota bacterium | reverse complement strand
ATGCATTTTTATGGCAATACGAAAAGAGGACGTCCGCCAGGAGGTATTCGACCTGTATGACTTTGCCCATAGCCGGCTCAGCAGACGCGACTTTATGGAGAAGCTCTCGGCCTATGCCGTGGGCGGCGTCACCGTTCCGGCTTTGATGAGCTTTCTCATGCCGGACTACAAGAATACGCTGCAGGTCAAAGCGGACGACCCGCGCCTGACTACGGAATATGTGCACTATAATTCTGCAAAAGGCGGTGGATCGATCAAGGCTTTGCTGGCAAGACCCGCCGATGCGAACAGGAGATTAGGCGGCATCGTAGTGGTCCACGAGAACCGCGGACTGAATCCTTATATCGAGGACGTTTGCAGACGGGCGGCGCTGGCCGGATTTATCGCAATGGCTCCCGACGCGCTGACGCCGCTGGGAGGCTACCCCGGCAATGACGACAAGGGCCGCGAGATGCAAAGTCGACGGGATAAGAACGAGATGCTCGAGGATTTTATAGCGGCTTACGACTATTTGAAGGCCAGTCCGGAATGCAATGGGAAGGTGGGCGCGGTTGGTTTTTGTTTTGGCGGAGGGATCGTCAATATGATGGCCGTCCGGATACCGGATCTCGCCGCTGCAGTCCCCTTCTATGGTGCGCAGCCCCCCGCCGAGCTCGTTCCTCAAATAAAGGCGCCCCTGCTGATCCATTACGCGGGTCTGGACACCCACGTCAATGAAGGATGGCCGGCCTACGAAGCGGCTCTCAAGGCCAACAATAAGGAATACACGGCGTATATATACCCCAACGTAAACCACGGTTTCCATAACGATACCACTCCCCGGTATGACAAGGCCGCCGCCGAACTGGCCTGGGACCGGACGATCGGGTTCTTTAAGCAGAAATTGAGATGACCGATAGTGTAGTTCGCCTGGTCGGCAGCCCGCCGGCAAAGCTCTAGATCGCATACATATATTAAATATCGTTGTATTTTTGAACCCGATGGACAAACGGGAAATCCTCAAACAGCATGTCTTGCGATTCGTCAGGCTCACCGACGACGAGATCGATCGGTTTGTGTCTCATTTCGAAGAGCATAACTATAAAAAGGGGCAGGTCGTCATTGGCGAGGGGGACAGGGTGGACAAGGAGTATTTTGTGCTCAGCGGCTGTCTGAAGGCCTTCTTCATCAACGATGAGACCAAGATGTATATCCTCCAGTTCGCCATGCCTACCTGGTGGACCTCTGACTATGCGGCGCTCTACAGCAATACCCGCGCATCCATCAATATCGACTGTGTCACCGACGCCGAGGTCCTTTCGCTAAGCAATGCCAACCGGGAAAAGATCTGCAGCGAGGTGCATGCGATCGAGCATTTCTTCCGCTGGCGGACCAACAAAGGATATGTCGCCGCCCAGCGGAGACTGCTGTCGTTGATGAATAATGACGCGAAGTCCCGGTATGAAGAGCTCATGAATTTGTATCCGCAGCTGTACAATATGGTGCCCAAACAGCTGATCGCTGCCTATCTCGGCGTCTCGAGGGAAACCCTCAGCAGGCTATACAATAACCATACGCACAAGTGAGGTCAAAGGGCATCGAAGTCGATGCCGGCGACGAGGTTCCTGAATATTTCCGCCGCCCCACCCTTTCGCGCCTTCCCCGCATGCTGGCCTGCCCACAGGGAAACGACGTCCGGAACATCGTTGGTCCGGCCGTGAGCCCGGAGACCAGCCGTCAGGCTGTTGTGTACATTATATTCGGCTGTTCCGACGCCCGAAGCCTCCGTCGTCCGCATGAAATCGTTGCGTATCCCCCTTGCCCATCTTCCGGTGAACGCCTGCGTCAACTGGGTGTCGGTATCCCTCGCGGCGATCACAGCGTCTTTATATCCCTCGCTGGCGAGGCTTTCGGTGGACGGCACGAACAGGGTGCCTGGCTGTACTCCCGAAGCGCCCAGCTGGAAGGCCGCCCGGATGGTCCGGCCGTCTACAATGCCGCCGGCGGCGATGACGGGGACGGCGACGGCATCTGCGATCTGCGGCAGTAAAGCGAATAGCCCTACCTGTGGCAGGTCCGGCTCGAGAAAACTGCCCCTGTGTCCCCCTGCCTCATAACCTTGTGCGACGACAGCGTCGACGCCTGCGTCGGCCAGCGCTACCGCTTCAGCGACGCTGGTTGCTGTCCCGATGAGGATCACGCCCCTGTCTTTCAGCCTGCTGATGACGTCCGGCGCCGGCACGCCGAATGTAAAGCTCACGATCCGCACGTCTTCTTCCAGCAGCGTGTCGATCTGTTCGCGATAGCTGTAAAAACGGAATTCGCCGGCTGTCCGCCTGCTGAATGGCAGCGAGCGCTGCCTGGCATAACTTTCCAGGTAGTCCTGCATACGCTGCAGCCCTGCCTCGTCTATCCGCTCCGGGATAGCATGCGCGAAGAGGTTGACCGCCCCGGGGGAGGATGTCAGTGACTTTGTTTTCCGGATCAGCTGCCCCGCGACGTCCGGCGAGAGGCCGCCAATCGGCAAAGATCCCAAACCGCCGCTATTGGACACTGCCGCCACCATCTCCGGTGAGGTCACTCCCAACATGGGTCCCTGTATCACGGGATATTGTATCCGCAACAGCGATGATATATTCTTCATGAGCCTGTTGTTTACATACGACAAATGTACTCAAGGATGCCGGAAATGTTGGCAGGTTCGTAAAAATGTGATGTAGGTCACTTCCTGGCTGCCGGTGCCGGATGATATGAATATTCTGGTTAGCTTCACGGCTGAAATAAAAGCACGACCATGTGGTACAATACTTCCGTCACAAAGCTGCTGGGCATCGAATACCCTATCTTCCAGGGGCCGTTCGGAGGCAATTTATCGACGATCCGCCTCGCATCGACTGTTAGCAATTCAGGCGGCCTGGGCGGCTATGGAGCGTATACGATGACGCCTGCAGAGATCGTCCGGCTTTGCGACGATATGCGGGCGGCCACCAGCCGGCCCTTTAATATCAACCTCTGGGTCTCCAATAGCGATATTCCGAAAGAAGGATTGACGGATGCCCGGTTCGCGCAGGCAAGTGCCCTTTTTCAGCCGTATTTCGAGGAGACGGGCGTTGCCCTACCGGAAAAGCCCGGGGTGCAGGTCGTCCCCTTCGAAGACCAGGTAGAGGCGATCCTGGACGCGCGGCCGCCGGTCTTCAGCGTTATGTTCGGCATACCGTCCGCTGACGTGCTTGAGCAATGCAGGAGGCGCCGGATAGTCGTGGCCGGAGCCGCAACCACGCTGGATGAAGCGCTCGCCCTCGATGCCGCGGGTGTAGACCTCATT
>JAFDYE010000620.1 GCA_018267585.1 Bacteroidota bacterium | reverse complement strand
TCGCTCACGCTGACCACCACCCTCCTGGCCCAAACCGCCACCGACACCACAAAAACCAAAACACCACCCTCCCCCGCCATGAAGGCTGCTCACCGCCTGACCACCCTTACCAAACAGCTGCATCTCAACGAGAACCAGGTTGAAAATATCCGCGCCATACTCGCAGACGCAACCGTTTCGCTGGACAGCCTCCGCAACCATCCCTCCGGCCAGCGCCGCCGGGACGCACAGGCCCGCCGCAGCCTGACACAGGACACCGACGCGAAGATCTCCGCCCTGCTTACTGACGACCAGCGACTTAAATACCAGCAGATGAAAGAAGAACAACAACAAAAACGTAAGGAAAGAAAAGGTCTACCAGCCAATCCTGACCCCGGCACTAACCCCTGATTCGTAGAGCGCCACCTCATTCAACCGTGTCTGACTCGTCCGACCCGAAGCCAGGTACAGGTCGTCGACCCCCTTACCGGTGGTCCAGCCGGCACAGTCGCCCACAACAAACAGCACCACCCGGCCCAGACCGTACCTTGCCCCCAGCCGGCCCTCGAGTCCATAACCGTCCGCCCGATGCCGGAAACTCACCGGATGACTGAAATTCTGAATAAGATTCCAGTCCCCCTCGGCCCGATAATTCACCTGGCGATAGCCTGCCAAAAATAGTATCACCCATCTGGCATCAATCTTCCACTCCCCACGGAACCGCCCCCCAAAACCATTCCACCAGGTCCGGTAATAGCTGTCGAGCAGCCCGCCGTCGGTGATAGAAAATCGCTGCCCGCTGAGGCCATACCCTGCCACCGGCGTCAACACCAGCCGCGGACCGACCCGCCAGGCATACCCCAGTCCAAAAAATAGCGTATATGCATACCCTTTATTGGCGCTGAACGCCTGGTCATAGATTACGTCCCTGCGGTCATCCGCGCCATAGTCCATGTCCGTCACCCGGCCCCCAACGGTCGAAGCCCTGCTGCCCCCGGCCACTATCACCCAATCCTTCCATACCTTCCAGGAAACATCCAGCCCCTCCTCAACCATCCCCACCCCCTTCCATTTCAGCTCAGAATACACATTCGGCGAGGTTCCGGAGCTATTCCCGGCGATAGACCAGCGCAGATCCTGACGCTGATACCCACCAGTCACGGCAACGGTCACACCACCCACCTGCCCCATCACCGCCGTACTTCCAAACAACACCAGTAAAAAAAACATCCGGCAGCGAACCGCCGGATGAATAAGTTCAACGTGCATACGCTATTGATTTACCAGGAATTCCTCCCACCCCTGCGCCGTCGCCCGGTTACAGGTCATCGGCTGGGTCCCGTTCTCGGAAGATACAAATTTTCCATTGTTACCCTGCAGCGAGATCGTCCCATCCGCATTGTTGACCCAGGTGAACTCCTCCCAATCCGCAAAGCTCGTCCGATTACAGGTGATAGGGTTGACGCCATTTTCAGAAGAGACATACTGCCCCATGCTCCGGAGCGCCACCTTGCCATTGCCCGCGTCGACTACCACGAACTGCTCCCAGGCCTGGGCCGTGGTACGGTTACAGTTCATGGCCTTCGTACCATCCTCACCGCTGACATAGAGGCCGTTACTCCCCTTTAAAGTGATGGTCTGCCCGATCGGCGCGCCCGAACCACCCGAATTGCTCATGCTGTATACCCGCACATAGTCTACCAGCATGGTCGTCGGCAGGGACGAATTGTCGATGCTGTTCCCCGGCAGGTCGCCGCCGATGGCCAGATTGAGAATGAGATAGAACGGGTCGTGAAACGCCCCCGTATTGTTGATGTTATTGCTAATATTCCCGTTGACATATAGTGTGTTGTCTACATACCAGCGGATACCCTGCGCGTCCCACTCCACCGCATAGACGTGATAGTCCCCCGGAGTCGTGGTGGTGCTGCTGCCATACTGGACATGTCCGCTGCCACCGTTCCAGTGCATGGTGCCCAGTATCGTGTTGGTGGTGTTGACGTGCTCCATGATGTCGATCTCACCACAATCAGGCCAGGGCGTTCCCTGGTTGATGCTGTTGCCCAGCATCCAGAATGCAGGCCAGGTGCCCTGTACCATCGGGAGCTTGATCCGTGCTTCGATACGCCCATAGGTGGTAGAGAACTTACCATAGCTCTCCAGCTTCGCAGAAGTGTAAGGCTGACCACCCACAGACTGCTGGCGGGCAGTGATCACCAGGTTACCGCCCGCGACGGTGGCATTGGCCGCCTGGTAATACTCCTTCTCATTGTTGACACCTGGATTCCCGTTGTCGATATTCCATTTGGTGCCGTCGACGCCCGTACCGTTGAACTCGTCCGACCAGACCAGGGTGTACGTTACCGCCCGCGGTGCGGTGCCGGCCGGAGAAGCCGTCGCATCAGACTTAACGTCCTTCTTGCAGGAAAAAAGGGAAAGCATAGCAAGAGCGATCATTACCAAATAGGTGACCTTTTTAAATTTCGTCCGGAGTAAAGGATTTTCCAGTGGTCGAAAGGAATCTTGCGATTTCATAAGCAAACATTTTAAATGATAAGATTTTAATACCGCGCAGAACAAGGTCCCGCGTCCGGTCAAATTTGCTCCTAAACCCACGGGCCGCCAAAAACCCGACTACGCTTTTACTACTAGAGTGGAAAAGTTGATCATTGAAAATCAATGCAGGAGATTTGTCCACATCTTCAATATTCAACCCGGTTTTTCGTTATTACATTCAACCTAAATGTAAACCCGCAAACCAATGTCCTTCAGAAAGCTATTACCTCTTATGCTGGTAATCGCCTGCTTCACGGCCAGCGCCCAGGTCAAAAACCTGTACAATTACCAGGACCTCTCCCGATTTTATTACGAAAAACAAAAGGACTCCCTGAAAAAAGCATGGATATGCCCGGACGCATTTAAGGACAGGGCTACACAAAAGGAATACCGGGAACTCTGGGACCGCCGCACCAATGCAGTCCTCGGTGCGCTCGCCGACAACGACTACGTCCACGACCGGGAGGTCTTCGGTTATATCGACGACATCGTCCGCCAGCTGGCTGACGCCAACAAGACCATGATCCCCGTAAAACCCCTGCTGCTCATCGACCGCAGCCCCGCAATAAATGCCTATTCCACCGGCGGCAACGTCCTGGCCGTCAACGTCGGCATTATCGCCTTCGCCTCCTGCCGCGAAGAGCTGGCGCTGATCATCGCCCACGAGCTGTCCCACAATATCCTCCATCACGTAGAAAACTCCATCTACCTCCGGGCCCAGTGGCTCGGCTCCGACGAATACAAGAGATCGCTCAACGCCGTCCTTGACTCGAAATATGACCGCTATTCCCGGCTCACCAGGGTCGTACAGGGCTATACGTTCAGCCGCAGCCGCCACGACCGGTACCAGGAAAGCGCCGCCGACTCCCTGGCCGTCATCCTGCTGAATAAGAGCAACATCCCATTCAACGCCCGGTTCTTCCTGCGGCTGGACAGCTCCGATATGCAGCTCAAACAACCGCTGCACCACCCCTTGAAAGAATACTTCACAGCCTGGCGCCTCCCCTTCGAAGACTCCTGGGCGCAACGACGGTCAAGAGGACTGTCCTCCCGCGCCTACGCCTTCAGCGACACGACAACGATCGCAGATTCCCTGAAGACCCACCCCGACTGCATCATCCGCTATAATCAGACGAAAGCCCTCTCCGCCGCCGCGGTACACTGGACCCCGCTGCCGGCCACCGTCCTCGACAAGGTCAATAAAATGATGATCTGGGACCTCTATTCGACGACCAATCTCACCGAATGTCTCTACCGTATCCTGCTGCTGAAAGACAAAGGCTACAAGGATCCCTGGTATGATTTCATGGCCGGCAATATCTTCTCCGGCCTTTACTACGCAGACCGCGAGCTCGCCCGCTTCAACGCCATCGGCATCGTCCAGAAAGAGCTTATCTCAAAAGACTACTACGCCCTGCAGACCATGCTGGAACAAATACCCCGGGACAACCTGCGACAGTATTGTCAGGACATGCACAGCCAGGCCTTCTGGAGATCCAACGACGAAAAGGATCTCGGCACCCTGCTCAACACGCTGGCACTCGACCCGGACAACTCAGACAAGAACAAGGACCGGGCCGCCCACGCCTTCTCGAGCGCCAACGCCAGCAGCATGTATTGTGAATTCGCCAAAAATTTTGAAAAATAGACCGATGTTCAAATTCCTATCTAAAACCCTGCTACTTCTGCTTCTTACCGCAGCAACGACCCACGGCCAGACCAAAGTCTTTAACGAGGTCGCCGAAGACATCTCCTCCCAGCTCCAGCTCATCCGCCAGGATGGCAACCTGGTCGGCTACCTCGTCTTCACCCAGCTGGAAAAAGCCAGCGCTGACTCCTTCAACTACCGCCTCTCCATCATGGACGAGAACCTGAATGATATCGGTACAGTAGATTTCAAGGAGGAAAAACTGATCCTGAAGGCAGTAAGCTTCGAACAGGACGTCATCTGCCTGGTGTACGTCAGGAGTAATATCGTAGGAAAGGAGTTCCGCAACAACCGGGAGTTCCGCCGCGAAAAAAACAACGCGAAAACCGAGCTCTTTGCCCAATTCGTCAACCTGCACGGTCAGATACTGGGCAAGTTCACGACAAAAATGGACGTAGCGCCCGACGCCCGGCTGGCCGCCAACAGCAACAGAAAGGTCGTCGGCAACGGCAAGCTCAAACAGCAGATTCAGCTGCGCAACATCACCGGAAAAGGCTTCGCCTGCTTTTATGGAGACGACAGCAGGAATAACCTGCTTATCTTCAACACCAGCGGCAAGCTCACGTGGCAAAAGACAGTAAAGGAAGACGCCACCGATTTCCTCATGCTGACCTCCGGCCCCGAAATAGACTTGCTTCTGAAGAAAAAAGAAAAGATGGAAGAAGGCGGCTTCGAGATCGTAAGCTTCAATAGCACGGACTCCACCACCTATCCAAAATTCCTGCTCAAAGACAAAAAAGGCAACTCCCTTAAAGTGACCGCCTTCGACAACGACCCCATAACCGGCAAACCCTACGTCTCCGGACTCGTCATCGACCCGGAAAAGGGTAACCGCTATACTACAGGCGCCAATCTTTCGAACAGTCCATATTGCGGCGTCTTCTCGATCGCCCTCAACGGACACAAACGCAACGACATCGTGCCCACCTTTACTTACTGGGCAGATGGCTCCCAGGGCACCAGCATAGACAAGACCGGTTACTTCACAGAGCCTCGCTGCTATGCAGACCTGGACAACTCATTTAAGGACTTTCAGGGAAACACTTATTTCGTCGGATCAGGCGTCCACCGGAAATTCCGCACGGGCGGCGCTATCGCCACCGTTCTCTTGTGCTGGACCATCATTACCCCATTATTGGAAGTGGGAGTCGGCTATTATGCCTATAGCAGCAAGAACGTTATGATAATCAAACAGGACCCTAAAGGCAACCTGCTCCTCGAAACTTCCCTGCCCGTCGCCGTCTCAGCCGGCCTTCCGCGCGCAGCCGCCAGAATTCCCCTTTCCATGTACGACCAACGCAGCTTCTACACGGTGACCAACCCTGATACAAGAACGAACTACCTGATCGTCGACGACTATACGAACATCCTCATCTATAACGTCAACCAGAAAAAACTCGCCCGTACCATCCCCCACAAGGAGGGCAAGGTCTATACCGCAGTCTTCCCGGCTAAAGAAGGACACGTGATGGTCTCAGAATACAACGCGAAGGCCAAACAAACCCGGCTCTCGATAGAAGCACTATAAGATTCACCCCCCTATAAAGAAAAGCCCCGGACCACCCGGGGCTTTCTAATTCGATGCTCAGGGTCCCGTCATCACACCGCAACCACCGTCTTGCCCCGGGTCTTACCCGTCTGCACCTGCTGATGCGCCTCACCGATCTTGTCCCGGGGAAAGAGTTTTGAGACCGTCGGCTTCAGCGCCCCGCTGGCCAGCAACTGCGCAATACCTTCCATATCCTCCCCGCTGGATTGTACATAGATCTTCTTCCCGGTCATCCCCGCCGCCGCAGCCTTCTCCTCTAATCTGTCCTTTGGCTCGGCGACAAGGCTGAGCAGTATACCACCCTTCTTCAGGGTCTTCAACGACACATCGATATTGGCGCCCCCCAGCGGATCGAGCACGAGATCGACATTGCTCACTACCTTGCTCACGTCCTGCACCTTGTAGTCGATATGTTCGTCGGCGCCGAGCCCCAGCACAAAGTCCCGGTTCTCCGCAGAAGAAGTCCCGATGACATAAGCGCTGATATGCTTGGCGATCTGTACAGCAAAATGTCCAACTCCGCCCGAAGCCGCATGAATCAGAACACGCTGCCCGGATTTTAGCCGGTGGTGATCGGCAAAGGCCTGCCAGGCCGTCAACGCCGCCAGACTCGCGGCTGCCGCTGCAGCATGACTGACCTCCCGGGGCTTCAACGCCAGCTGGTCGGCCGGAGCAGCCACATATTCAGCATACGCCCTACCAACACCCGGGAAATTGATCATCCCAAAAACCTCGTCGCCCTCCTGGAACAGGGGGGACTCCGACTCCCTTACCACTCCGGATATGTCCCAACCCAGTATCATCGGACTGCTGGCTTTCAGCATCTCCGCGAGGCCGCCGCCTTCGCGGGTCTTTATATCGACAGGGTTGATGCTAATGGCCTTCACTTCTACCAGAACCTCTCCATCCTTAATTCCTGGGGTCGGCAGCTCCGCTTCCTGAAGCTGATCAACCCCGCCAAAATCCTTTAATACAATCGCTTTCATAAATTTTTTATTTGGTGAATAACCTGCCACAAAAGTAATGCCCTCCTATCTCCTCCCGGCGAATAATCCCTTCAATTTCGAACAATCTTTTGTCCGTTTTCGGACAGTCCTCGGCATCAACCCGTCTAATTTACTGCTGGGCAGCCGATTATAGAACTGGCACAAGCATTGAAGCCAGACATTACACGCAAATCGATCCGCATGTTCAGCAACTATTGGAAGCTGGCCTTTCGTCACCTGGCCCGTAAAAAGGTATTTTCATTTATTAACATTTTCGGCCTGGCAACAGGATTGACCAGCTGCATTCTGATAGGCCTGTATATCACCGACGAGCTCAGCTTCGACGGCACGCATCAAAAAGCAGACCGCATAGCCCGGATCACCACCGAACGGTCCAGCGGAAGCACGCTCTCCATTTTCGCCACTACCGGCACCAAAACCGGCCCTCAGCTAAAAAGGATCTTCCCGGAAGTGGAGGACTATACGCGGACACTCATCTACAGCTCAAAGGTCAGCTATGGGCCGTCTTCGTTCACCGAACCCCGTTTCCTATACGCCGATCCTTCCTTTTTCAACGTCTTTACCTTCCCT
>JAFDYE010000061.1 GCA_018267585.1 Bacteroidota bacterium | reverse complement strand
CCGATGGCCAGCCCCTTGTGCTGGCTGATATAGGCGACAGCCGCGGGGGAGTCCAGTTTGTGCCGCATACAGCTGTAGTCCAGCATCGAGAAACCATAGTAATAGCACTCCACGAATGTACAGATGACGGGGGTGATCCAGCCGACGAGGGGGATGATGGAGAGGATGAGGATACTGATGGTATAGACGGTCTGCCAGAGCGAGTTGCGGAGGGCCAGCCGGATGCCGCGACCCATGTCCTGCATCAGCTGGCGGTTCATGGTAAAATTGTATTCTTTTCCGTTGATGAGCGCTTCGGTCTGTTCGCTCAGGTAGGAGAACAGTGGTGAGCCGATGATGAGGAAGAGATATTTGAAGAGCGAGAAATAGAAGAAGACGAGCGCCAGGTGGAACATCATCCCCCCCATCACGAACAGGAAGCTGAGGACCGCGCTCTGCTGATGGCGCAGGAAGCGCTGTATGCCGATGACCCTGCTCAACCACGACACTGCCTCGCTCGAAGAGGTCCAGAAGAAATAAATACCAACAGAGAAAAGGATAGTATATAGGATGCCCGGTATCAGAATCCACTTCCATAGTTTATGTTTGCTGACGAACTGGTGCGCCCGGACATAGGACTGGAAGGCTATGATGAGTTCTTTGAGCAACGTCTCTTTTTTTCAAACGTACGTTAAAATGATGAAACTTGACAATTCCTTTTATGACCGTCCCAACGTAGTGCGGATCGCGCGCGAGCTGCTGGGGAAGGTGTTGGTGACGCAGATCGACGGTCAGCGGACCTCGGGCCGCATCGTGGAAGTGGAGGCCTACAACGGTGTCGTCGACAGGGCAAGCCACGCCTGGTCGGGCCGCAGGACGCGGCGCACGGAAGTGATGTTCGGGCAGGGCGGCGCGGCCTATGTGTATCTTATCTATGGGATCTATCACTTGTTCAATGTCGTTACCAACCGCAAGGAAGTTCCCCACGCCGTCCTGGTCCGGGCGCTAGAGCCGATGGAGGGCGTTCCTGTGATGTTGCAGCGCACGGGCAAGCCTATCGCTGACCATTCGCTGACCCGCGGACCGGGCAACCTCTCAAAAGCGATGGGGCTGCTGACGAAACATACGGGTGTGTCATTGCTGGGTCCCGAAATCTATATCGGAGATGACGGCTGGCGGCCGCGCCGGGGTGAGATCGTGGCGACTCCGCGTATCGGGGTGGATTATGCGGGAGAGGACGCGAAGCTGCCGTATAGGTTTTATATCAAGGGAAATCCATACGTCAGCGGCGGGCGGAAATATACTACTCCACCAGTACCTTCACGGTGACCGTCTCTCCGGACAGCAGGTATAGCCCCCTGGTCAGCGTGCTCACCGGCACCTGCACGAGGCCGGCGCTACAGCGGCGCTGCCAGACCCGGACCCCGTCCATGCCATACAAGGACAACAGCATCGGCCTGTTCACCATGACCTCGATCTGCCCGGTCATGACCGGGTTGTGCAACACGCGGAAACCATCGCTCCCATCCCCTGTCTGTACATAGGCGACGGTGCTGTAGCTGCTCTTCCCGTCGATATCGGTCTCTGCCACACGGTAATAGTTGCCGCCGGGCAGCGGCGCATAGTCGATATAGCTATAGGACAACGGGCCGGCGCTGCTGCCTGCCGCCGCGACACTGCCGATCTTCGACCAGTCATGGCCGTTGGTGCTGCGCTCGACCGCGAACGTTTTCGAGGCCTGCTCGAGGCTGGTCTCCCACCGCAGATCGACGTTGCCGTTGTTCAGCCTGGCGGTAAACGACTGCCACGTGACGGGCAGCGTCCCCATTCCGTAATAGGCCATCTGGTTGTTCTCCGACGCCTGCCGGCTGGTGGTGCTCAGTGCGGCTGCAAACAGCACCAGCTCGCTGTATCCGCCTCCACCGGAGAGCTCGTGACAGCAGCTGCCACGGTCGCTGCCGATATTATTCCAGTCGGTGCCCGACGAGGGCGTGGCAGGCTCCAGTTCTTCCAGCGTAAGGGTCGTCGGCCAGGGGATCGCGGTCGGCGCCATCGACGACCCGTTGGACCATCCCAGACCGGTGTGCACGGATGTCGAGCCGAGACCGGAAGCGGAGTTGATCAGGAAGTTGCCCGGGTCCGAATGCCAGTTGTAAGTGCCGAAACTGGACAGAATGAACCCATACCCGCCGGCCGCAAACTTCATGACCGACGATACGTGGCCGACCGTGGTCATCGCCGCAGCCAGGTTGATGGAGTTATAGCCTGTATGCGGATAGCCGTAAAAACGGATGAATGGACGCGTATTTTCGCGCTGGATGACACCTGAGCTCACCAGTGTCGCCTCGTTGGCCGCCGTTGTCTGAGTGAGGTTGAGTCCATTGCCGCTCTGGTCATACCAGGCGGTGATAAAGCCGCTGCCGGTGCCGACAAAGCTCAGGAGCGCCGCCGTATCGAGGTCGCCTGCGGCGGTAAAGCCGATATCCTGAACGGTGTTGTCGCTGCTCCGCCTCACCTGCAGGGCCTTTCCTGCATAGCCGGTGCTCAGCAGGCGCACGCTGTAGGCGGCGGAAGCGCTGACTCCCGCTGAAAGTCCGAGGCGGTCCAGCGTGTTTTGGGCTTCCGCTGCAAAAGACAATAAAACGACTGTGAAGACAAGAACGGTCCGGTTGCGTCCGTGTGGGTAAAGAGGTGACATAACAAGCTAATCTGAGCGATAAACAATGGGTTACTCGTCACAAATTTCGTCAGAAAAGCTTAAAGATCAATGGCGAATACGAAAAAAGACCCCGGGGTCAACGGTGTCGCGCTAGAACCTCGGACAAGGTACGCCGCGACGCCCGTCGGACTTCTTCTTTATGTATATAAGAGATATCTCGATGCCGCCGCGGCTTTGGGAGGCGGTTTTGAGGGAGGAGACGTTGACATCGTAGGTGACGCCAAGATTGAAGTCGCTGTAGTCGAGGCCGACGTAGGGGATGACCGCGTCGGTGGTATTGTTGGTGAACCGGCCCCAGATGCCGGCGTAGAAGTTGACGGGGTTGGTCTCGTCGGTGCTGGCGGCGACGGCCCATGCGCCGCCCAGTACGTACTGGCGGGCTCCGGCCTGGTTGCTGAAGAGGCCGCTGACATAGATGGTGCTCGGGGAGCCCTGGATGGGGAAGTAGCCGCCGCCGTGGAGGGTTACGCGGGTGGGGATATTGACGGTATCCGTACCCAGGAAGGAGGCCTTCGGGCGGTTGAGGTGGTAGCCGCTGGCGCCGAGATAGAAATTGTTGTTGCCATCGGTCGTCGCGTTGTAGAGGACGCCGAGGTTCATGTCGAAATAGTTGGTGCTGACGACGCGGTAGGCGATGGGCTCATTGGAGAGACCGGTCCACCCGCCCTGCAGGTCCAGCTGGTCTTCGAAGTGCAACTGCGTACCGTCGAGCCGCATATTGGCATAAGTGCCCTGGAAGCCGACACCCAGCTGGTGGTAGCCGTCCTCGTCGAGGCTTTTATGGTAGGCTGTGGAGAAAGAGATAAAGTTGCTGGTCAGTGCGCCGGCAGCCGTCTTGTCATTCATGGCCATGACGCCGATGCCCCAGGTATCGTTCTCGGGCAGCTTGTTGCGCAGGATGGGCGCGTCGACGCTGATGGTAGACGTAATAAAAGCGTTATTGATGGAGGGCCATTGGTTGCGGTAGTTGCCGGCGACGCGCACGACGCCGTTGAATTTGCCGGTGAGGGCCGGTTTGAGGGTCAGCGGAGAAGCAAAGAACTGTGAAAATAGGGGGACCTGGGCCCTGGCCTCGTTGCCGATGGACAGGAGGGTAAAGACCAGGATAAGGGCGGCGGCCGCGGCGCGCGCTGCGGGGCGCAGGATTATAGGCAACGTTTTCTGCTTCATAAACAGTTAAATCACAATTATAAGACGGAAAAAAGCATCCACGGGTTGGGTCAATGGGCACTAAACTGCCGAAAAAATAGTAAAAAAAGGGCAAAAACAAGAATTTACATCTGGACTTTATTCCCGAAGGCGAGATCTCCCGCATCTCCGAGGCCGGGAACGATATAGCCCTTGGCGGTCAATTCGTCATCGATGGCGCCGCACCAGATCTTGCAGTTGGGTTCGCTGCGCAGGACGAACTCGATGCCGACGGTGCAGGCGATGGCGACGACCACGTGTATCTCGGAGGGATGGCCCTCTTCCCGGAGGTACTGGATGGTTTTTACGAGTGAGGAGCCGGTGGCGAGCATCGGGTCGGAGATGATGACGACGCGGTTCTCCAGCTCGGGGCAGCTGACGTAGTCGAGGCTGATCTCAAAGCTGCCGTCGCGGTTGTGCTTGCGGTAGGCCGAGATGAAGCCGTTGTCGGCCCGGTCGAAGAAGTTGAGCAGGCCCTGGTGGAGGGGCAGACCCGCGCGGAGGATGGTGGTGACGACGGGCTGGCTCTTCAGTGTTTTTACAACGGCGATGCCCAGGGGCGTCTGGACCTCTTTTTCCACATATGGGAGGGTCTTGCTGATCTCATAGGCCGCAACTTCGCCGATGCGCTCGAGGTTGCGCCGAAACCGCATGCGGTCCTTCTGTATCTCTTCGTCCCGGATCTCACTGATCCAGTCACACAGGAGGGAGTACTGTTCGCTTAAGTTAACGACCATATGTGTTGGAAAATTTTTCCGGCAAACCTACGATAAAAATGGGAGTCCGCCGCGGGGAATGGGAGTACCGGGGGGAATGGGGATACCGGGGGAATGGGGATCGCGGGGGAATGGGGATACCGGGAATGGGGATCGCGGATGGAGGGGACTTTGGGGACGTAGGTTGCGGGTCGGGGGGAGGGAGTGGGGAACCGCAGGGTTGGGGAAGGAGAGGGGGAGAGTTCGCGGGGTTAGGGTAGGAGAGAGGGGGTGAGGAACCGCGGAGTGAGTCGAGGAGAAGGGAGAGTTCGCGGGGTGGGCAAAGGAAGAGGAGTGAGAGTTCGCGGGGTCAGCAGGGGAAGAGGAGGGAGAATTCGCGGGGGAGCGGAGCTATTCGCGGCGGAAGGTGAGGTCGATCGTGGTCCCTGGCCTGGGGTAGACGGTGACCTGTCCCTCGAGCTGGATGGCCAGGGTGCGGATGAGGGGCAGGCCCATGGAGGAGCTGTGTTCGATGTCGAGTTCGGCGGGCAGGCCGACGCCGTTGTCGCTGACGGTGAGGTGGATGGTCCGGTCTTCGTCCTGCCGGAGAATGATGGAGATCCGGGGATCGATGTAGTCGCCGGGGAAGGCATATTTTATGGCGTTGCTGATGGCCTCGTTGAGGATGAGCCCGACGGGTACGCTCTGTGAGACGTCCAGCCTTATCGGCGCGACCTCGAGCGTGAAGCCTATACGCTGTTCTGTCCGGCGGCTCTCGTCGAGGAAGCCGACCAGCCCGCTCACATAGTCCGGCATATTGATCATGGTCATGTCGCCCTGGTCCTGGTATAGTTGCTGGTGGATAAGGGATATCGTATAGATACGGGTGGAGATATCCCCGAAGGCGCTGAGGGCGAGTTCGTCCCTGAGGTGGGCCGTCTGCATTTTGAGGAGGCTGATGATGAGCTGGAGGTTATTCCTGACCCGGTGGTGGACCTCGCGCATGAGCCATTCCTTTTCTTCGAGCAGCCGCTCTTTTTCCTCGAGCAGCCGTACTTTTTCTTCGAGCAGACCCTGCTGGCGGACGTTGAGCTGGTGGAGGCGGCAATTGGTGTCGTCGATCTCTTTCTGGCGTATCTGAAGGAGACGGTTGCTGCGCTGCTTTGTACGATAGCGGCTGTAAAGGAGGGCGAGAAGGAGGATGAGGAGCACCGCGCCGGCGCCGAAAGCGTTGCGGAGGATCTTGTTCT
>JAFDYE010000619.1 GCA_018267585.1 Bacteroidota bacterium | reverse complement strand
TACCCGTCTCTCCAAAGAAAGGGCCGGCGAATTCTATGCCGTGCATAAGGAAAGAGGTTTCTACGGAGAACTCGTCGATTTCATGAGCAGTGGTCCCATTATCGCGGCAATTCTTGAAAAGGACAATGCCGTCGCCGATTTTCGCAAGCTCATCGGCGCGACCGATCCTGCCAAGGCTGACGCGGGAACGATCCGCAAGCTCTATGCAGCCTCTGTCGGCGAGAACGCTATCCATGGGAGCGACAGCGACGAGAATGCAAAGATCGAAGGAGATTTCTTCTTCAGCGGTCTCGAACAGTTCTAGTTACCCCGGGCCGGGTCGGCCTTTTCGCGCACCGGTCCATCAGTATATTTTCGGTAGCCCCCAAGGGCTCGTCCGGAGTTCTGAATAATTCACGAAGGCTTCATATGGATTGCGATCCGTTTGGAGCTTTATTTTTTACAGGTTCCACCGTATACCCTTCCCGTCGCAACAGCTCGATCACGCCATTGACGCCCGGCAGATGCGCCGCCCCTACCGCTATCAGCAACGATCGTTTCGTCAGCACGCTATCCAGCTCTCTTGCCCATTTGCGGTTGCGGTTGTACAGGAGCATATCCATATAGCCGCTGATGCCGTTGTCGTCCTTTTGGCTTAGCTTGTCGATACCCTCCAGGTCCTGGTTCTTGTAGAGTGTTACCAGCTCACGCATCATCTTGTTATTCTCGTCTGCGCTGTCGATATAGTTGAGGAGCTCCTTTGCCTGCAGCTCGTAGGGGATGCTGTCGAACAGCCCCGCCTGGAACTCCGCCGTCTCCAGCCCTTTGACCGGCTTGTGATAGGGATGGCCTTCCTTCATGATCATCAGCTCCATGCCGTCGGATGTCTGACAGTCCATGCCCTGCTGCTCGATCAGTCCGCTGATCAGCATGGGCTTGAAACGTTCGAGCATACCAAACGGCAGCAGGGACGCATGCTTCGCGAAATAGTCCTTGACCCTGGCGTAGTCGTCGGGCTTGAGCAGATCGGATAGCCGTTTGCTGTCATTCATCCGCATATACTTCATCGAGGACAGCATACCCGCCATATCACTCAGGTTGATCTCGAAATAGAGCTCGTCACAGCGCGCGATCACTGCCTTGAGGCTGTCGCTCAGGACGGCGTCGTCTGCGCAGAGGACGTGCATGGTCCCATACAGATAGGATGGCCGGGTGATGCCCTTCCCGGAGATCCGCCACAGCAGGGTGTGCGCTATCGGCGACCGTCCCTGGCCCGAAGTCTGTGATTGCTTTTGAGCGTGACAGCCGATGCCTATTGCGGCCGTCAACAATCCTGTCAGCCAGGCTATATACTTTCTTCTCATGATACCACGGCCTCCTCGCCGTAGAGTTGATCCTTGAATTTAAGTGACGGAGAAGGAAGGAAGGCGCCCAGACCCAGGTCCGTCCATTTTGCGTCCACCGCCTTTATCGTCGCGTCGTCCGCCACGATGATATTGGGCCAGTCCCGCTGGAAATTGTCCAGCTCCTTTGTCTTGCGGGTGCCGTCCAGACCCAAACAAGCGAATAGTTTTCCTTGTTCGATACCCGAGGCCGTTGTGGTGAGGAAATGGTCGCGGCGGGGGTCGAGGTTATTACAGAATCGCCATAAGGCTACCGGCAGATCGCCGGCATCCACGGTATGTTCGACATAGAGGATCAATTTAACGCCTTCCATCGCGGGCAGCTTCGCCAGCTGTTCGTGCAGTTCGCGGATATGTCCCGGCCGTTGTTTTTTAACGGCCAGCACGATACAGGGGATATCCTGTTTGAGCAGGCCGAGGTTCGCGCCGGTGATCTCGGGGAAGCCGCCTGTCAGGGATGCCACGGTAAGGCTGTCATAGGCCTTTGCGGTGAGTTGGTACTGATCGGCGTCGATCTCCTCTTCGGCCTTTGCCGTCCCGTCGATGCACATCTTTCCGCCAAAACCCAGCTTGCTGCAGCTATGATCCAGCACGTCCATCGGTCCCTGCGAGAAATAGACGTCGGTGGCTGGGTTCAGGTGCCTGCCGACGTATTGCGCCAGTTCTTTGTAGTTGCGGATCTGCGCCTTTTCATCGGTGAGGACCAGTATCTTGTTGAACATCATCTGTCCGGCGCCCCACATCGCGTTCATCACCTTTTGTCCCTGGCCGGCGTATTCCTTGTGGATCTGAGCGATGACGAGGTTGTGGAACACCCCTTCGACCGGCATGTCCATATCGACGATCTCCGGTACAAGGGTCATTTTGATCGGCGCCAGGAAAATGCGTTCGGTGGCCTTTCCGAGCCAGGCGTCTTCCTGAGGGGGGATGCCTACGATGGTGGCGGGATAGACGGCCTGTTTGCGATGGGTGATGGCCGTAATATGAAAGCGGGGATACCAGTCCGGCAGCGAATAATAGCCGGTATGGTCGCCAAATGGCCCTTCCCAGATAAGCTCTTCGTTGGGATCGACATAGCCTTCAATGACGAAGTCGGCGTCGGCCGGCACCTCGATCTCGGGCTGTGTTATACATTTGACCAGCTCAACCTTCTTCTTGCGCAGGAATCCCGCCAGCATATATTCGTCGACGTTCTCCGGCAGTGGTGCCGTTGCGCTGTAGGCATAGGCCGGGTCACCGCCGAGGGCGACCGCCACGGGCATTCTCCTGCCGGTCTTTTTGTATTCGGAAAAATGTTTTGCGCTGACCTTGTGCTTGTGCCAGTGCATTCCCGTCAGCGTCGGACCGAAGACCTGCATCCGGTACATGCCCACGTTGCGCGACCCGGTGTTGGGATCTTTGGTGTGGATGATGGGCAGGGTGACGAAGGGGCCCCCGTCCTTGGGCCAGCAGGTGATCACCGGCAATTGTCCGATATCCGGGTTCATCATGACGACCTCCTGGCATTCCCCGCGTCCGCCGCGAACCGTGGGCATCCAGCTGGCGAACTGTCCCAGTTTGGGAAGCAATTTTAGTTTGTCCAGTATCCCTTCTTTGGGGGCGGACAACAATTTGAAAAGGCTTTCGATCTCCCGGGTCACGTCGTCGAGCTGTTGTACTCCAAGCGCCATACACATGCGTCTTTCGCTGCCATAGGCATTCATCAGCACCGGAAATCCTGTCCCGGTGTTCTCGAACAACAGCGCTTTCCCGCCGTTGCCGCTCTTGCTGACCCGGTCCGTTATTTCGGCTATTTCCAGTCGCGGATCGACAAAACTGTGAATCCTGACCAATTCCCCCGCTTTTTCCAGGGCCTGGATAAATTCCTGCTGGTTTCTATATGCCATTCGATGTTTTACTTTTTACGCTCGCCCCGGCGGGGCGACCAAATTTGCACAAAAGTAAAACACCTGCGGCGCCGTCAATAAACTTTTTTGGGACAATCGATAACGCCCCTGCGATGCCCGCCGTGGATTGCGAAGGTATTCTCCGGCAGCGCTATCGTCACCCGTATGCCGGACATATAGTAGAAGTCTTTGTGGTTGGGACTGCCCCGGTAGGCCCCGGCGTTCGGATAGGGCGCTCCGCCTTTCAGCTCTCCGCCACGATAAGCCATTTCCACCGCTTTTGGCCCTCTGTCCTGTAGCAGGATAGTCCGGTCGACATAGGTTGTGCTTACGTCGTCCAGGTAGTCGGTAAATGTCTTACGCAGGCCGATCTCATAGGCCAGCGTCACTCCCTGCGAGATCCTGAATTTTATACCGCCTCCGAACGGGATGGCGAACTGTGTCAGGGAATAGGGCTTCCTGTTGGGATACTGCGGGAGCCCCTCTCCTTCCGTGCTGAGAATATGGAGGTAGACCTTATGGCCCGTGCTATCGAAGGCATAAGGATCGAAATGAAAGAGGGCGATACCCGCAAAAACATAGGGCGTCAGCCGGTGTTCGCTGAGGTCGAACAGGTTGTATTCTGCCAGGACGTTCCATTCGGTGATCTTGGATTCAAAGCTCAGGTTTCGTGCGCGGTTGTTGGTCTTATTGTCCTGTGCGTCGGACGCGGAGACCTTGCCGTAGGTGAAGTTGGTGAGCAATGAAAAATGGGCGGACAGATCATACTGGAGTCCCAGGCCGAATGAGCCATTGGCCTCCTTGGTCGAATAGGGACGGTGCTGCATGTCCCCGATATAGTTGGAAAAGCCTCCAAATAAGTTCAGG
>JAFDYE010000618.1 GCA_018267585.1 Bacteroidota bacterium | reverse complement strand
GGACTGCGGGAAATGATCAACTGACAGCATCAAAAAAATGCCCTCCGTGAAGACGGAGGGCTGACACACCATTAAACCTGAGCCTTATTTAACCGAAATGTGTTTGGAAGATGCTTTTTTGGCTTCGTCCGTTTTTGGCAGTACCAGGCGGAGGAGGCCATTCTCGTAAGTGGCGTCGATCTTGTCTTTGATGACCGAGTCGGGAAGAGAGAAGCTGCGGGAGAAAGAGGAATAATTGAACTCTTTCCTGGTGTACTTCTCGTCTTTTTCTTCCTTCTCCTCTTTCTTTTCGGCACTGATGAAGAGGGTGTCACCTTCAACGTCGATGTTGAAATCGTCTTTCTTCATGCCGGGGGCAGCCAGGCTCACTTCGTAGCTGTCCTTTTGTTCGACGATGTTGACAGCGGGGATGTTGACGGGTCTCAGGTTGCTGGTGAGGCCTCCGCCGTTGAAGTCGAAGAGGGATTCCCACGGTCTGAAGAAGTCGTTGAAGATGGAGGGAAGCGTTTCCCTTTTGCGTACCAGTTCTTTTGTCGACATAAAGTTTTTTTTAATTGAAGTGATAGAATAATTTGTTCTACAAAATTACCGGGGGGCGGGCTGCCGGATCAAGAACCGTCGTCAGTGGGCGGTGTGAGAATTGTCAGGTGGGCGCTCTGGCCGTCGTCATGGACGGGATGCGGGGCGCGCGGTAATTTGCCGGTGCTATGTCTTTCGTATTCAAACATCCATACGCGTTTGCGCCCGAATATTCGAGGCCGGTGGCCTATTTCTGCATGGAGTATGCGATCGCGCAGCCGCTGAAGATCTATGCCGGCGGGTTGGGGTATCTGGCCGGGTCGCACCTGATGAGCGCGTTCGATCTGAAGCAGAATTTGGTGGCCGTCGGGATCCTCTGGAAGTACGGTTATTACGAGCAGGTACGGAAGCAGGACCAGTCGATGGACATTCTTTTCGAGGAGAAAGTATATGGTTTCGTGCAGGATACTGGCATTAAATTTACGATCCGGGTGTCCGGACATGCCGTCTGGGTAAAGGCGTATTACCTGCCGCCTGAACAATTCCATACGGCGCCTTGGTTCCTGCTCAGCACCGATCTCCCGGAGAATGACTACCTGGCGCGAACGATCTGTCATAAGCTGTATGATTTCAATCCCGAGACGAGGATCGCGGGTGATATCCTGCTCGGCGCGGGCGGAGCGCGGTTGCTGGAGTGTCTTGGCTGGGAGCCGGAAGTATATCATCTCAACGAGTCCCATGCCTTGCCCCTCGCGTTCTATCTCTATGGACAGAGCAAGAGTATAGCGGCTTTGAAGAAGCGGCTGGTCTTCACCAATCACACCCCGGAAGAGGGGGGTAATCCGAAGACGAGTGTTTCCCTGT
>JAFDYE010000617.1 GCA_018267585.1 Bacteroidota bacterium | reverse complement strand
TACCTCGACGACGGCACCAGCGGCATGGAGGTCGACGGAAATATCTTCTACAAGGCGGGATCGCCGGGCACCTATCATTTTGGCGCCATACATATCAATGGGGGCACCGACAATATCTTCCGCAACAACTATTTCATCGACTGCGGCCAGGCCTTTTCCAATAGCCAGTGGAAGGACCAGCAGTGGAAAAATGTTATTGCAGACCAAGGCATTTCGAAGATCTATCGGCCGGGTGTAGACGTGAGAAGCTCTTTGTACACCGGCAAATACAAACACCTGGCCAAGGTATCGGACACCGTGAACCTGGTCAACCGGATGAACTACAGCTACAACAGCCTTTGCTACCATGTCGGCACCTTTAGCACAGGTGCAGGACTGACGCATAACAATCCGGTCGTCACCCAGCAGGACCCCGGATTCGCGAATGCCGGCGCGGGTGACTTTTCATTGTCCGTGACGCCGTCCGCACTACGGCAAGCCAGCGACTGGAAGCCGGTACCATTCAACAGAATAGGATTAAAGAAATAAAAAGAACAAATGAACGCGGGAACCCAGCAACTGACCGTTATCAAGAAAATGCTCAACAAGGGGCATGCACGAACTGCAAATGCAAGAAAGAATATCCTGGCATCCTTTCTCATCAAGGGGTGTAATATCGCGATCGGACTGCTGCTCGTCCCGCTGACCATCCACTATGTCAACGCCACCCGGTACGGTATCTGGCTGACCCTGAGCTCCATCATCGGATGGCTGGGGTTCTTCGACATCGGTCTCGGCAACGGGCTGCGCAACAAGTTCGCGGAGGCACTGGCCAAAGGCGACCACGCCATAGCCAGGGTCTATGTGAGCACGACCTATGCGATCCTGACGATCATCATCTCGATAACGCTGCTGGTCTTTTTTTGCGTCAATCCATTTCTCAACTGGACGAAGATACTCAATGCACCGGCGGAGATGGCGGGTGAGCTCAGCCTGCTCGCCATCATCGTATTTTCGTCTTTTGCCCTGCGCTTTGTGCTGCAACTGATCACGACCATCCTCACGGCCGACCAGAAGCCGGCGCGCGCCTCGCTGTTCAATCTTTTCGGGAGCGCCTTTTCGCTGGCGGTGATCTTTATTCTGACCAGGACCACATCGGGGAACCTGATCTACCTGGGGCTCGGGCTGGCCTTTACTCCGGTGCTCGTATTCTGTACGTCCAGTCTTTGGTTCTATTCCGGGGATTACAAGCGATATGCGCCGTCTTTGAAACACGTCGACTTCCGGCTGTCGCGCAGCCTGATGGGGCTGGGCCTGAAATTCTTCGTGATCCAGATCGCGGCCATCATCCTTTATGAGACTGCCAATATCATCATATCACAGCTGTTCGGGCCCGCCGAAGTGACTCCTTACAATATTGCCTACCGGTATTTCGGCATCATCTCGATGGTCTTCAGCATCATCATGACCCCTTACTGGAGCGCGTTCACCGAGGCCTGGCACAAGAAGGACATGGTCTGGATCCGGTCGACCATGAGGAAACTGGACCTGCTTTCGATAGCGGGCATCGGGGTCATCCTCCTGATGCTCGCCGTCTCGTCATTTGCCTTCCGGATATGGGTTGGCAAGGACGTCACGGTCCCTATCGGCATATCGATCGTGCTGGCCGCCTACTTCATCGTCTATGTCCGCAATATGGTCTATATCTATTTCCTCAATGGCGTGGGCGCTGTAAAACTGCAGCTGTATTCCAGTGTGGCGGGCATGATCGTGAACATTCCGCTGGCGATCTTCCTCGGCCGCCGGATGGGTGTGGCAGGCGTGCTGCTGTCCAGCGTCATTCTCAATGGTATCAATACTATCTGGACGGTCATTCAATATAAAAAGATCATCAACAACAAGGCAACAGGGATATGGGCTCAATGATAAAAGTACTTTGGTTTACCAATACGGCTTCCCTTGCGGCGGCAAGACTCAACAGGGCTGTGGTCGGGGGCGGATGGATCGAGTCGCTCGAGAGACGGCTTCAGGACAGGGATGATATCCGGCTGGCCGTCGCCTTCGCGCACGGCAAGAAGCCACAGCCCGAGAAGTTCGTCGAAGGCCGCACTACCTATTATGCCGTCGGGGATGTGCGGTCCAGGGCGCGGGTGTTCCTTGGGCGGCACCTGGCGATGAATGATGACGAGCTGTTCCTGTGGTCCTGTATCGACGTGATCCGCGATTTTCAGCCGGACGTCATCAACATCTTCGGAACGGAGAAGTGCTATGGCCTGCTGAGCAACCGTACGGCTGTCCCCGTTGTCATCCACTTGCAGGGGCTTTTAAGCATGTACGAGCAAAATTACATGCCGCGTGGAGTCGGCGCTACGACCTTGCTGCGTCACTCCGGAGCGAAGAGCCTGGCGAAGGCCACTAGCCTCTTGCACCAGTACTGGTCATTTCTTGCAGCCGGCCGCAGGGAGAAGAAGATATTTGCCGTCAACCGGAATTTCATCGGCCGGACGGACTGGGACAGAAGAGCAACGGAGCTCCTGTCTCCCGGCGCCAGGTATTTTTATGGCAGTGAAATATTGCGGCGTGAATTCTATTCGGCCACCTGGGACAAACATCCGGCGGAAACGAAGACTTTCATCTCTACCATACAGCCGAATCCTTATAAAGGTCTGGAGACGGTGCTTGAATGTGCTGCGCTCCTGAAACAAAGGCCTGGCTTTTCTTTCCGATGGAAGGTCGCGGGCTTCCCCCCCGGGCACGACCTGGTGCGGCTGTTCGAAAAGAAGGTCGGGGTTCGCGCTGCGGATGTGGGAGTCGAACTGCTTGGGGGCTTGGGGCCGCAGCAGCTGCTGGCAGCCGAGCTGGATGCCGACGTCTTTGTACATCCTTCGCATATCGACAACAGTCCGAACAGCGTCTGCGAGGCGATGCTGCTGGGCATGCCTGTTGTCGCCACCGACACCGGGGGCACGGGCAGTCTGCTTGTGAGCGGAAAAGAAGGCATTCTTATCCAGGATGGCGCCCCGTCCTCGATGGCAGCCGCGCTCATCGACCTGACCGGCGACTACGGCTATGCCGCAGAACTGGGACGGAATGCGCGCCGCAGAGCGCTGGGCCGGCATGACCCGGATGCAATAACGGACAACCTGATCGATATCTATACCCAAGTGATCAAGAAAAAAGAAGCCTGGCATTCCAAGCCGGCGGTCTCACTCAAATGACAACAGCACCGATACTTTTATTTACGTACAAGCGCCTGGCGACGCTCAAACAGACCGTTGCCGCCCTGCGGGCCAACCGGCTCGCGCCGCAGAGTGACCTGTACATCTTCTCCGACCAGGGTAAAACCTCCGAAGACATGGCGAAGGTCGCGGAAGTGCGCCAGTTTATCCAGACGATCGATGGGTTCAGGAATGTTTATATCACACAGAATGTGACGAACAAAGGGCTGGCGAGCTCGATCATCGGGGGTGTTTCGCAGGTGATCCAGCAATATGGCCGGGTGATCGTCCTGGAAGACGACCTGCTGACGACGCCAAACTTCCTTGATTTTATGAATGCGGCACTGGAAAAGTATGAGCGGGATCACCGGGTATTCTCTATTTCGGGTTATTCGTTCGACCTGGGACCGGAAGACCCCGAACGCTACCCGTTCGATGCCTATTTTACGTCAAGGGGATGGTCCTGGGGATGGGCTACCTGGAAGGACCGCTGGTCCGGGGTGGACTGGCAGATGAAAGACTATCCTGAATTTGCGAGGAATGCCGTCCGGCGCAGACAGTTCGCACAGGGCGGGTCTGACCTCATCCTGATGCTTCGCCGGCAGATGAGTGGCCAGCTGGATTCCTGGGCCATCCGCTGGTTCTACCACCAGTTCAAGGTCCAGGGGTTGACGCTCTACCCGATATTATCCAAAATTTATAACGACGGCTTCGACGATATGGCAACACATACCCGCGGGTCGAATGCCCGTTATCAGCCGCGGCTGGACACGAAACTCCAATATTCATTTCCTATGCTGCCCGACGCAGCCGCCGATAGCTCGTACTGGCAAAAAAGATTTCAGAGAAAGCTGGGCATCACGGCGCGTATCGTATCCAAATACCAAACCTTCATCAGCAATCTGTTGAAATAGCGAAACATGATCTCATTACTAAAAGGTTTGCGCGACCTGTACCTGGTCAGGGTGAAATGGCGCCGCTACAAGATAGGGAGAGGAT
>JAFDYE010000616.1 GCA_018267585.1 Bacteroidota bacterium | reverse complement strand
CCGCCAGCAGGCGTGGCCTTTCCGCAAGCCGCTGGTCAACTTCTCGCCGAAGGCCAATCTGCGTCATCCGGGGAGCTACTCGAAGATGGACGAGTTCACTTCGGGCGGGTTCAGGGAAGTGATCGATGATAATTATGTAGATGAAGCCAGCCAGGTCCGGAAGGTCCTATTCTGCAGCGGTAAGGTCTATTTCGATCTGGCCGATCGTCAGCAGAAGGACAGCCGCAAGGACGTCGCCATTGTGCGTCTCGAGCAGCTGTATCCGTTGCCGGTTCAGCAACTGGAAGCCCTGTACAAGAAATACAGCCAGGCGTCGACCTGGTTCTGGGTTCAGGAAGAGCCGCTTAACATGGGTGCCGCTTCCTTCCTGCAGATGAACCTGAAGAGCATCAACTATGGGGTTATCAGCCGCCAGCCCAGCGCGGCGACGGCTACGGGTTATGCCAAGGTGCATGCGCAGGAGCAGGCCGAGATCATCGAAACCGCATTCAGCATCTAAGAAGGAAAAGATTGATTTTTTTTTAATAAACAACTCCCATCGGGAGAAGGAGGATTAAATGATCGATATTAAAGTTCCGGCAGTAGGCGAATCTATCAGCGAAGTGACGCTGGTAAAATGGCTTAAACAGGAAGGACAGTATGTTGAACGTGATGAGGTAATTGCAGAGCTGGAAAGTGAAAAGGCCACATTTGAGGTCAATGCAGAGAAAGCGGGTGTGTTAAGCACGGTGGGCAAGGAAGGTGATACGCTGAAGATCGGTGACGTCGTCGCCCGGATCGACGAGACGGCTGCCCGCCCCGAGGGGAAGCCTGCCCCGGCTGCGGCTGTTGCACAAGCCCCCGTCGCTGCCGCCAATGGCAGCACCACTCAGGCGAAAGCCACACCTGCTCCTGCCGCGCAAGCGCCGGTAACTTCGATCCCTAATGATATTAAGGCTACGCCCGTAGCTGCGGCTATTATTTCCGATAAAAAGATCGATGCGGGATCCATCACTGCTACCGGTACTGGTGGAAAGATCCTTAAGAACGACGTTCTGGAGGCGCTGGCGCATCCCGGACGTATTCCCGGAAAGGAGCTCTTTACCCGTGCCGAGCGCCGCGAGCGGATGAGCAATTTACGTAAGACGGTCTCCCGCCGTCTTGTAGAGGCCAAGAATACCACGGCGATGCTCACCACTTTTAACGAGGTGGATATGAGCGCCGTTATGGCTCTCCGTGCGAAATATAAAGACAAGTTCAAGGAGAAGCACGGGGTCAATCTCGGCTTTATGAGTTTTTTCACAAAAGCCACCTGTTACGCTCTCCAGGAATGGCCCGCCGTCAACGCCTACATCGACGGCGATGAGCTGGTCTATCATGATTATTGCGATATATCTATAGCTGTCAGCGCTCCCAAGGGGCTTGTTGTTCCGATCATCCGCAATGCTGAAAGCCTTAGCATGGCCGATATCGAAAAGAAGGTTGTCGAGCTGGCTACCAAGGCCCGCGACAACAAGCTCTCCATGGAGGAGATGCAGGGCGGGACCTTTACCATCACCAACGGGGGGGTATTCGGAAGTCTGATGTCGACGCCGATCATCAACATTCCCCAGTCGGCCATTCTCGGGATGCACAAGATCGAAGACCGGGCCGTCGTAGTAGGGGGGCAGGTCGTCGTTCGTCCCATGATGTATCTTGCCGTTAGCTATGACCACCGGATCATCGATGGTCGCGAGTCTGTCAGCTTCCTGGTCCGTATCAAGGAGCTGCTCGAGAATCCTGACCAGCTGCTGTTCGGAAAAGATCCTCTAAAGGCTCTGCTGGAGCTGTAAGCGCGCTATGCGATTCGAAAACCAGTTGCGTCATGCGGTCAGGATCCTCGATACCTACCAGGGAGAGATGCCGCTGCATGCCTGGCTGAAAGATTATTTCCGGCTCAACAGGCAGATGGGCTCCCGGGACAGGAAGCTGCTGAGCGCGCTTGTATACGGTTACTATCGTCTCGGGCATGCGGTTAGGGAACTATCGGCGGAGGAACGTTGTCTGGCGGGATTATTTTTTACCAGTGATCAGCCGAATGAGCTGCTGGCCTATTTCAACGCTGAATACAATACCCGGGTCGGTCTGCCGCTGGCGGATAAGGTAGCATTCTTTCAGACGCAGGCATCGGGCGCGGGTTTTCGGGTGACCGACGTATTTCCGTGGAAGGACCAGCTGTCGGCAGATATCGATCATACCGCCTTTTGTCTTTCTTTTCTCCGCCAGCCCGATCTTTTTCTTCGTATACGCCCGGGTCATGAAGATCCGGTTCGCAAAAAGCTGGACCAGGCGGTTTTTATCCCACCATTTACACTTCGTCTTCCCAATGGCACGCGGGTCGAGGACGTTCTAACGCCAGACCGTGAGGTTGTAGTGCAGGACTATAGCTCGCAGCGTATCGCCGAATTCCTTCGGCTCAGTCCTGCTCCGCAATTTTTCTGGGACGCGTGCGCCGCATCCGGTGGCAAGTCCATTCTGACCTATGACCTTTACCCGAATCTCGATATTACCGTAAGCGATATCCGACAGACCATTCTTGTCAATCTGCGCCGGCGTTTTGCCGTGGCGGGTATAAAGAAATACCACGCTTTTGTCGTCGACCTGGTGCGGGATTATCCTCCCGATGCAGCGGCAAATGCCGACCTCGTCATCGCCGATGTCCCCTGCACCGGCAGCGGCACCTGGGCGCGTACGCCGGAAGACCTCTGGTTCTTTGATCCGGCGAAGATCGGACAGTATGCGGACAGGCAGCAACGGATAGTCGCGCATATCGCGCCCCGCCTGGCACCGGGCGCCTGCCTTGTGTACAGCACCTGTTCGGTCTTTAAGAAGGAAAATGAAGATATGGACGCGTTCATCCGCGATAATTTTGGTCTCCGGAAGGACAGGATGGAAAATATCAAGGGCTATGATCTACGTGGAGACACGCTGTTTGCCGCAAGATATGTCCGGGACCAGCGGTGACCGACCGGTGTCCGCTGTGGCAGCCGGGGATGACCTCCATCAGTTGTGATCGGTCAGTGTCATTGTGATCTCAAACCCGATCTTATAACCGGACTGTGTCTGGTTGGGGGTTGGGGGCTGGTATTCCCAGATGGCGGTATGGCGGTAGACGAGTCCGATGTGCTTGGCGTAGGTTTCGATCCAGTAGGTCTTCGATCCGAAGGATTTTGGGTCGAGTATCGGGACGTTGATCGAGTCATTTGCCTGCAGGACGGTTACCGTGCTGTCATATTTTGTCGTCCCGAGGGTATAGGGCAGTCCTACTTTCTGATAGGTATAGGTCCAGTCGCCCAGGCTAAGGTGGGAGTCGTCGCTGAAGTCAAAAAAATCCTGGAAAGGGGCATAGGGCAGGGCGCTGTTGCCGGCCCAGGTCAGTCCCTCGGTGATAGGGGATGCGAGCTTAAGGAAGCGCAGGTTGTTCTCTGCCACCCATACCTGCTGCAGGGACGGCGTTACTGTATAGGTCTGGCTGGCCTCCCAGTTGGAGCCCGAAAGGTCGCTGAGGTATCGGGTCACCAGCCAGGCCTGGTGGTTGGACCCGTCGGTAAAGGAACTCTCGACGGAATCTTTGGCAAGGTAGCTCGTGATCGTGTCCAGCTGTCCATAGTAGTAAAAATTCAGGGAATCCAGCCGGTAGGTGGCATATTTGCCTACCTGCAGGGTCAGGAAATAGTCCGTCGGGTCACCCTCAAAATCGGAGGTCTGCTTGTAGGAAATGGTTTTCTTACAACCAGTTATGGCTATTACGAGGGTTAGTGAAAGCAGCAGTCCCAGACGTTTGTTCATGATGGTAAAATAAGAATCCGGGAAGCGCTGAACTCCCCGGATTCTAACGTATCAGGTGGCTATTTATTGCCAAAATGCTATTGCGCGGGCACGGCCTGCTGTATTATGCCGCCGCCGACGACCTCGTCGCCTTCATAAAAGACGGCGCTCTGGCCCGGGGCGATGCTTTTGGCCTTTTCGTAGAACCGCACCCGAACCTTGTCCTGTTCGGGATAGAGGTTACTCAGCGTCCCCGCATCCTTATAACGTATTTTCGTCACGGCTTCCATTCCGGGCGTCAGCTGATCGTATTTCATCAGGTTAAGCTTTCCCACGACCATTTCATGCTGGTCGAGGTCGGACTCGTCGCCCAGGACGACCGTATTCGTCGCCGGCCGGATGCCCGTCACGTATACCGGCTTGCCGAAGGTGACGTCGAGGCCTTTGCGCTGGCCGATGGTGTAGAACGGGTAGCCCTTGTGCTGCCCGAGGATATTGCCGTGCTTGTCGACAAAATTGCCGCCCATTACTTTTTCTTCGAGGCCTTCCACCCGGCGCTTGAGAAAGCCGCGGTAGTCATTATCCGGCACAAAGCATATCTCGTAGCTCTCGGCCTTTTTAGCCAGCTCCGGGTAGCCATAGTCGAGGGCCATCTGCCGGATCTGGGTCTTGCGGTAGGGTCCCAGGGGCAGCAGGGTACGGCTCAGCAGGTCCTGCTGCAGCCCCCACAGCACATAGCTCTGGTCCTTGGTCTCGTCGACGCCTTTGGCGACGGTATAGCGGCCATTGGTATGTTGTCTGATCTGGCCATAGTGACCTGTAGCGATGAATTCGCAGTCCATGGCATCCGCCCTTTTCAGCAGGGCGCGCCATTTGATATGGGTATTGCAGAGCACACAGGGATTGGGTGTGCGGCCTGCGAGATATTCCTCGACGAAATTGTCGATCACGAATCCCCCGAACTCCTCACGGATGTCCAGCACGAAGTGAGGAAACCCGTGTTGCACCGCGGCCATGCGGGCGTCGTTGAAGCTGTCGACATTGCAACAGCCTGTCTCTTTCTTCGAAGAGCCTGCGCTTGCGTAGTCCCATGTCTTCATGGTGATGCCTATCACTTCGTAGCCTTCATCATGCAACATGAGAGCCGTAACGGTACTGTCAATACCGCCACTCATCGCTACCAGGACTTTTCCTTTACGGCTCATAGTTAAAAAATTTCGAACCGCAAATTTACAATAATTTATTTGGATGGGAAATGTCGGCCGCCCGACTATCTTTTGGATATGGTTCTCAGGGTTTGCATCTGACCATCCTGGACGGCCAGGTCTTTCCATTCCTTATCGCTCTCAACGTGAACCACATAGACCGTCGCTTCGCCCTGTCTGATCTCCTTTACCCACCCGATGGAGTAGTCATAGTACGTGCTCTTTACCAGGCCTCTTACGTCTGCAGGGAGACTTTTTTCGGTGTAGGTCAGCAGGGCGTAGAGCCAGTTGCCTTTGCTGTCGTAGACGTATCTGTTCTGTATCCCGTCTTCCGTGTAGACGGCGAGATAGCCTTTCGGGAGCTTATACCAGGCCTCCTCTTTTTGTTCGCCTACCCTTTTCCAGAGGTCCCTGGTCGCTTTTACTGCGGCGTTGTCCGAGCGAATAGCGTACGTGTTCAACAGAACAGCCTTGTCAAGTGTCTGTGTCTGCGCATTTGCAGCGTTGCTACCAGAGCAGAATAATACAACCAGCAGCACGACGATCATTTTTTTCATGGTAATAACTTTTGAATAAAAATAGTTCGTCAGGCGCCGTGGTCCGAGCCATAATCAGCAACTGGCGGGATACGACAGGGATCGTGCTTTCCGGTTGAGCGGTTGGTCGCGCCGGAAGTTTATGGTTTGTTGGGTTGTAATTTCTTTAACAGTCCTTCTTTCCTCGACCGGGAGACATTGACCGAGGAGCCGTCGGACATGACCAGGTATCCACCTTCTCCTTTGACATACTTGTTTATTTCATTCAGGTTGACGACACTTGAATGATGCACTCTCGCGAAGGAGTAGTCTTCCAGCAGCTCTTCTATCTCTTTTAGTGTGCGGGAGGCGACCACGCGCTGGCGGTCCTTCAGGGATAGGATGGTATAGTTGCTGTCCGACGTGCAGTGGATGATGCTGTCCACCGCCACCATCTGCAGGCCTTCCATGGTAGGGATGGCGATCCTGGTAAACAGCTGTGCGGGGCTTTGGAGCTTTTGAAAGAGGAGGTCTATCTGCTGCGGCAGGGGAGACCGGAGGCGCTGCTCGACCTTTTGCACGGAGCGTACCAACTCTTCCCGGTCGATGGGTTTCAGGAGGTAGTCGAGCGCGCTGAAGCGAATGGCTTTGATGGCGTATTGATCGTAGCTTGTCGTAAAGATCAGTTCGAAGGGCAGGTCCTTTATCTTTTCGAGCAGCTCAAATCCGTTGGTTCGGGGCATTTCGATGTCGAGGAACAGCAGCTGGGGTTTCTGTTCCCGGATAGCGCCCAGGGCCTCGCTGGCGGAGTGATAGCTTCCCTTCAGGCTTACCTGGGGGCAATAGCGCTGCAGGAGGATGGCCAGCGCCTCGGTGCAGTAGGGTTCGTCGTCTACGATAATCGCGTCGATCATAAATTATATTTTAGCTCAGCTCACCTACCGGCTCTCCGGTCGGGCTGTTGATCCTGATCGTCAGTATGACCTGTGTGCCGGTGGCATTGTCCTGGTTGTCGTAAAGGTCGTCGATCCGGAAGAAATGCCCGGCTGCGCCGGCGCCGGTCAGCAGCGCCATACGTTCGGCGGTGATCTGCAGGCCCATTGACTTGTGCTTTTCGGCGGATTTGCTCTTCAGCAATCCGGCCCGTCTACGGCCTATTCCGTTGTCGCGGATGACACAGATCAGCGTATCTCCATCGACGTGCATGCCGATGAAAAGGGATCCGCGTTCTTCCTTGTGCATCAGGCCATGCCAGATGGCATTCTCGACAAAGGGCTGCAGCAGCAATGGTGGAATGCGTATGTCGTCGGTATCCAGACCTTCTTCTATAGATATCCGGTAGTCGAAAGCGTTCTTGAAACGAAGGACCTCCATGCCGAGATAGAGCTCAAGTATTTCCACCTCCTCGGCCAGGGTGATCAGCGGGTGCCGGGAGTGGTTCATGATCATCCGCATCAGACGGGAGAACTTCGTCAGGTAGTCGGAGGCTGCTTCCGTCTCGTGACTGAGAATGAACCTGTTGATGGCGTTGAGGCAGTTGAAGATGAAGTGGGGATTCATCTGCGAGCGCAGCGCCTGTATCTCGAGCTCTCTGGCGCGCTGCTGCAGGGCGGCCTTTGCCCTCTCGCCTTCGAGGCGTTGTATCTCCAGCTCGTTCTCGGCGCGCTGTCGTCTGTGCTCCTCGTTCTTTTTTTTCAGCCGGATGACCCAGACGTATATGAAGCTGAACAGCGCGAGCACGATCACGGCGGCTATCAGGATATTCCTGATCATCATCTCCTCGCGGAGGCAGACAGCGTTGAGCTGCTTCTCCTGGTTGAGCCATTTTATCTGTTGTTCGAGACCGTAAGAGGCGAACTTTGCTTTTACCTGGTCGTTCAGCAGGCTGTCTTTGAGGGCGATGTACCGGCGGTAATAGAAATAGGCGCTGTCCTTATGGCCCTGTTTGTCGAATAGCGCAGACATCGTCAGGCAGCCCTCCCGCAGGTAGAGCCGCGCGTCTGTTTGCTTTGCGAGGGCAAGCTCTTCCCGGGCGTACCGGAACGCCCCGGCCGGCTGTCCCAGCCTGTCATAGGTGCGCGCCAGATCATTCAAGCAGCGCATCAGCTGGTTGCGGTCGGTGAGCTGCCTTTGATACTGAAGGCTTCGGGTGAAATAAGGCAGGGCTTCGCTGTAATCGCCTTTGAATACGTAGTATTCACCCTTGCTGAGCAGATAGCCTTTTTTCAGTCCGTCGTCCATGTGCGAAGTGTCAGCCCGGGAAAGATAGAACGCTGCCGAGTCCAGCTTGTGCTGTCTCGCCATCAGCTCGGCGTATTTGAGCGTCTCCCAGCTAACCAGCATTTTTCCGGGCTTATTGCATGCCATCCAGAAATACTTGTGCGCGGCGTCGTAGTCCTCTATCAGCATGAAAAGATCGGCCAGGGAGTAATATTCCATTCGCAGGAGGCCGGAGTCTTTCAGCTCCCATGCGTAGTGCAGGACCTTGACCGAAATATCGAAGGACCGCTCATAATTCCCCCATTCCCGATAGGCATATCCGATCTGGGAAAGGGCCGAAATACCCTCTTTGCAAACGCCTGCCTTTATTGCGTCGTCGTAGTCCTTTTGGAGGTACCGGATGGATTCGGCGAAGCGGCTCTGTGCGTACAGGGCGAAGCCCAGCTGATTATATGCGAGGCGGATGCAGCTCTTGTCGGCTGAGCGCCCGAACCACCGGAGTGATTCGCGGGCCAGTTTTTCCTCCTCAAGAAAGTCACCGGAGTATGCCCGGGTAAGATCTGCCTTTAGCGCCAGGCCTACGGCCATTCCGAGGGCGTAGTCAGATGACTGCGCTTCTGTGAGCGCCCGGTCGTTGTAGAAAAAGGCCGAATCTCTGTTGGTATACAGGTAGCGGATCGCCAGCTTTTCGAGGCTGTCGATGCGGCCGGACCCCAGGCATGATACGCCATACTCGAAGGGGTCTCCGCCTCCGGCGCGTGAGCTTTTGACTGCGAGGAGCATGGCAAAAAGGAGTATGACGGAGAGAGATCTCATGTAGAGGAGCCTAATAAAGTTACGCAAAGTCCGGGGTAGGGGCTGGCCGTCGGTCACAGAATTGAGCCGTTGGCGGGTTTGGGGGATAATTGACGGGTGAGGATGAGCGGGTGGGGTGGGTAAATTCGGGAAAACTTATTAATCCCCCGTTGCTAAATTGGTGTAAATTGCCCTTTTCGTCTTAAATTTTACCATTATGATAAAGCTTCAAGTAATCGGCAACCTGGGGAAGGACTGTGTCACCAATACGGTGAATGGCAAGAACGTGATCAATTTCAACGTGGCCCACACGGAGAAGTTCCGCGATGCACAAGGGAATCAGAAGGATAAAACGATCTGGGTGGAATGTGCTTACTGGACCGATCGTACCGGTATAGCTCCTTATTTGAAAAAAGGCACCCAAGTATACGCCGAGGGCACTCCTGAGGTGAGGACCTATCCCAAGAATGACGGGACGACGGGTGTTTCTCTGACTCTGCGGGTACAGAGCGTACAGCTGCTGGGCAGCAGGGGTGAAAGCGGTGGCGGATATTCGGGCGGTTCTGAAGGTGGCGGCTATGCAGCTCAGGCCGGTCCGTCGAGGGTGCCGTCGGCAGGAGAGATCAACGAGCCTATCGACGATCTGCCCTTCTAAGAAATTAACTGTCGAATGGCAGCCGGGCCCGCCTGAACGGCGGGTTCTTTATTTTATGCCTGACACCAGCGCCTCCACCTCCTCGCGGCTGACCGGTTTGCGCTGGTCATCGATGTTGACGACGATCAGGTATCCGGTCCTTCCGGGAGTAGACAAAAAGGCATTGACCAGGCTGTTTTGTTCACTGACCAGCGGATGTCCGCTGGTCGGATTCCATAACTCTTTGGCGCACAAGCATCCCATAGTTGGGGTCAGGGGATAAAAAGGTTTTCCCCGGAAGTATTCGGAGTCGATCGTCGTGCCGTGGGCGATGATCTCCGTGCGTCCGAGCCTGCCTGCCTTCCAGGCTTCCATCATTGGGGTGTATCGTCTCCAGCCTGGCGGCAGGAGCCGCAGGTATAATTCAAGAGAGTCTGTCTGCATCTCGTCCCTGGTTTCGGGGGTATGCACCATGATAGCGGCAACGCTGCGCGCGTCCGCCGAGGAGTCGTGAAAGAACCGTTTCCAGCTGCCTTCGTAGGGCAGCAATAGCTGCAGATTGGGTGTAGGGCCGATAAAGTTCGTCCTGGAGATGTCGGTTCCCTGTATGCTATAGACTCCCTGCGGGGTGCTGCCGTTGGTCAGGAACCAGGGCAGATCGGGTCCGGACCGCGCCAGCTGCTGAAAGACCTGCAGCCTGCCCCGGGCGTCGCGGACAAAGCTTCCGTCGGCGTTCTGTACGATCGCCATACCTGGATAATCCCTATGCCGGCGCTGGAAAGAATAGATCGTCTTCTGCCCGTCGCCACGGCGGTAGGCGAGCAGCTCTTTTATAGCCGGCGTGCTGCCTCTCTGCCGACTGCTGAGATAGCCGGTCAATTCTGAGAGAAGGGGTATCGTATCGGCGGGAAATCTTTCGACCAGATTTATTTTGAGCCGGTTTGCATTTTCCGTGCTGCTGTCCCGGCGGTACAGGTACACGGCGCAGAGGGCAAACAGCCTGGGGTTTGTCTCGTGCGCGAGCAGGGTGTCGATGCTGGAGACGAATTTGTCGGGGGCGACTGCATACACTGCCTCCAGCAAAGCCTGCCTGGTATCGTAGGAGAGCGAGTCGTAGCCGGCAAACAGGCGGCGGAAGCCCTCCATGACCTCGGGTCCGTCGAACAGGAATTGAGATACGGCCCAACAGCCTGACAGGTAGCCGTCTTCGGAGCTGCTGTCCAGGGGCAGCGAGAAATGTTTGCCGATGATGCGTTCATGCAGGTCTTTTTCCAGCGCCACCCGCCGGTTGTACAATACAAAATCCGAGTAGATGTCTTCCCGTCTTGTCTGAGTCCTGGCTGTAGCCGGTAATAGCAACAATAGCAACAAATATTTCATACCAGCTAAATTAGAAAGAAATGTCAATACCGGGCGGAGTCCGGCGGTACGCGAGGCCTGAGGCCGGGAGTACAGATATTAGCAATACGTGGCAAAAAAGTATTTTATTCTGGTAATTTTTTGCCACATTTTAGCAGACACTGACTAATGAAAATGCCTTAATTTCAATGCCTTAAAAAATCACTGATATGAAAAAACTAACGTTTGGCTGTCTATTGGGTCTTTCTGCGCTTGTGCTTACCAGTTGCGGAGGCAATGGCGGCAGCGAAGCCAAAAGCGATTCTGTCACGGCGACGTCGGACAGCAGCGCCGGCTCAGTCGCAAAGGATTGGAAGATCGGCGTACAGCTCTGGACATTCCATGAGGCGGGACCATTTGTAAACAGCATCGCAAAAACCGACAGTGCGGGAGTGAAATACGTGGAAGCCTATCCTGGTCAACCGCTGGGAGGCGATATGAAAGATACGTTTGGGATCAGGATGTCGCCGGAGAGCAGGGCGAAGATCAAACAGCTGCTGCAATCCAAGGGCATTCAGATCGTGGCGATGGGCGTTATTAGCCCGAAGACCCTTAACGAATGGCGGCAGTACTTTGACCTGGCAAAGGAGTTTGGGCTGAGCTATATAACTGCGGAACCGCTGAAGAATCAGTGGGACGGGATCGACAGTCTTGCAGGCGTTTACGGGATCAATGTTGCGATACACGACCATCCCCGTCCCAATGCTTACTGGCATCCTGACTCGGTGCTTGCGGCTGTCAAGGGGCATGCGCATATCGGCTCGTGTGCAGACGTTGGTCACTGGACGCGCAATGGCCTGGATCCGGTGGAGTGTTTGAAGAAGCTGGAAGGACACGTTTATGGAGTACATCTGAAGGACGTCGATTCGGCCGGTAATACGAAGGCGAACGATCTGGTCGTAGGGACTGGTGTCATAAAGTTTGCGCCGATCTTCGAAGAGCTGAAGCGTCAGCATTTCAAGGGAATGTTCTCGATCGAGCGCGAAGGCAACTGGCAGAATAATGTACCGGATGTCATTAATACGGTAAAATTTTACAATGACCAGGTGAGCAGGCTGTAAAGTTATAGCAAACGAAGCTATATGAGCTCTCGACGGGACTTTATGCAAAAGCGTGGAAATGAAGGAAAGGGGGTAGCTTTACACCCTATGACAATACCCTATTCTAACCTTCTTGAATTTACCATTGCTATTTTCCGGCGGATCGGCTGTCCCGAAAAGGACGCTCAGACTGCCGCCGTCACCCTGCTCAGTGCTGATCTTCGCGGTATCGATTCCCATGGCGTGGCCCGTCTGATCGGATATGTTCGTCTCCATGAGGCCGGGAGGGCCAATCCCAAACCTGGTGTTCGGATCATCCACGAAACGCCGTCTACTGCGGTCGTGGACGGGGACAGCGGTCTGGGGCTGGTCGTGGCGCCCTATGCCATGCAGGTTGCTATTGAAAAGGCGGAGAAGGTCGGAACGGGATGGGTCAGTGTTCAAAACTCCAACCATTTCGGCATTGCCGGCTATCATGCCCTGCAGGCCGCCAAAAGGGATATGATCGGTGTAGCGATGACCAATGCCAGCGCGCTCGTTGCGCCCACCTTCTCCGTGGAGCGGCTGCTGGGCACCAATCCCATGTGTTTTGCGATCCCTGCCGGGGAGGAGCCTGCTTTTGTCGCCGATCTGGCGACGACTACGGCAGCCAATGGCAAATTAGAGATCCTGCAGCGCAAGAGCGAAGAGGCGCCGCTGGGCTGGATACAGGACAGGGACGGAAATCCTTCCATTGACCCTCATGCGTTGAAGTCGGGTGGCGCTCTCCTGCCTTTGGGCGGTGACCGTGACCACGGCAGCCACAAGGGCTATTCGCTGGGCGCCGTCGTGGATATTCTTTCTGCGGTCCTCAGCGGAGCCAATTATGGTCCCTGGGTGCCTCCATTTCCTGCCTATGTTCCCATGCCCACGAATATGCCGGGAAAAGGCATTGGCCATTTTCTCGGGGCGATGCGCGTCGATGCTTTCCGTCCAGCGGACGAGTTCAAGCGGCATATGGACAACTGGATACGCCGTTTTCGGAGCGCGAAGCCCGCGCCTGGTCATGATAAGGTGCTGATCCCCGGGGATCCCGAGCGGGAGATGGAAGCGGAAAGGCTTGCTGCGGGCATTCCTCTCCTCCCGTCCGTTGTAGAAGACCTGAAGGCGCTGGGCGCGAAGCTTGGGGTTGGCTTTCCCGGGTAGTTCAGGAGGAGCTCTTCGCCGATAATGTAGCCAGCCAGTTCTGCAGTCTTTCGGCCCACTGGTCCCTGGTGGTGGAGTTGTGGAGTCCGTAGCCGTGTCCGCCCCTCGGGTAGATGTGAAGCTCTGCGGGTACTTTGTTGTGCAGGAGCGACTCGTAAAAATGTATGCTATTGGCTACCGGGACCGTCCTGTCGTCTTCTGCGTGTACTATAAAGGTTGGCGGCGTCTGTGCTGTGACCTGGAGCTCATTGGAATATTCCGTGATGAGTGATGGGGATGGGTTCCTGCCGATGAGATTATCGCGTGATCCTCTGTGGCCTATGCTGTCGGAGAAGCTGATCACGGGGTAGATCAATATCATAAAATCCGGCCGCAGCGAGACATGGCTGTTATTGGGAATTGTCGTCCTTTGAAAATGGGTCCCGGCGGTCGAGGCCAGGTGTCCGCCCGCGGAAAAGCCCATTATTCCCACCCTTGCGGTGTCGACCCCCCATTCTTTCGCTCGTTCGCGCACCAATTGGATGGCGCGCTGGGCGTCCTGGAGCGGACCGATGGTCTTGTCGACCATGGTCGAGTCGCTGGGGAGCCGGTATTTAAGCACAAAGGCTGCAATGCCATTCTCATTCAGCATATGGGCGATCTCCAGGCCTTCATGTCCCATGGCGAGATGCGTATATCCGCCGCCGGGGCATACGACGATGCCCATCCCGGTAGCTTTTCCTTTTTCGGGCAGGAATACCGTCAGGGTAGGCCGGCTGACTTTGGAGAGGCCGTAGTCCCAGGGGCCGCGCGAGCCCGGATTTTTGATCTCCTGGTCCTGGCCAGGTTTGGAATTGGGAATAGGTCCGGCCCCATAAAGGGGAAGTTCCTGTTGTGCTGTCGCCATAATGAAAGGGAACAGTGCAAGGGTAAGAAAAGTGATTTTTTTCATACGTAAATTATCTCATCAAAGGATAAGCATTGCGTCACCGTAGCTGAAGAAGCGGTATTTGTCTTTGATCGCCTTTTTGTAGGCTTCCATTGCGAGGTCGTATCCGGCAAAAGCGCATACCATGATGAGCAGGCTGGTCTTGGGCAGATGGAAGTTGGTCACCAGGGCGTCGGCGATATTGAACTGATAGGGTGGATGAATAAAGGTATTGGTCCATCCTTCGGAAGGTTTCAGCAGCTTCTCAGCGGTGAAGGAGGATTCGAGCGCGCGCATCGTCGTAGTGCCGATGGAGCAGATGCGGTGATTGCCTACCCGGGCTTTGTTGACGATCTTGCAGGCGTCGTCTTCGATGCGATAGTATTCGGCGTCCATCTTGTGTTTGCTGAGGTCTTCTACTTCGATGGGGCGGAAGGTGCCCAGGCCGGTATGAAGGGTGATCTCGGCGAACCGGACACCTTTTATCTCGAGGCGTTTGATCAATTCCTTGCTGAAGTGGAGGCCGGCCGTGGGGGCGGCGACGGCGCCCTCGTGCTTGGCATATACCGTCTGGTAGCGTTCTTTGTCTTCTTCGTCCGGCTTGCGTTTAATATATTTCGGCAGGGGTGTTTCGCCCAGGAACTCCAGCTGCTGGCGGAATTCGTCGTCGCTGCCGTCCCACAGGAAGCGGATGGTCCGTCCCCGGCTGGTCGTATTATCGATGACCTCTGCTACCAGCTCGTCGTTGTCTCCGAAATACAGCTTGTTGCCGACCCTGATCTTTCTTGCGGGATCAACGATCACGTCCCAGAGGCGGTTGGGTTTGTTCAGCTCGCGGAGGAGAAAAACTTCAATTTTTGCGCCCGTCTTCTCTTTGCGACCGTACATGCGGGCGGGAAATACTTTGGTATTGTTAACGACAAATACGTCTTTGTCGTCGAAGTATTCAAGAATGTCGCGGAAATGTTTGTTTTCGATCAGACCCGTCTTGCGGTTTACCACCATCATCCGGCTGTCTTCTCTTTTTTTCGCAGGGTGTTGGGCAATGAGATTCAGAGGAAGGTCAAACTTGAACTGTGAAAGCTTCATGTGCTATTGTATTATTTAAGTTGTTTTTCACCGGGGCCCTGTGGCCTCCCGATGACTATCGCACATGATACCAGCGAGGTGGTAATAGAGATATCGGAACTTGTCCGGTGCAAACCAGGTCTTACGGCACCCGATTTGATATCATGTTACGGCATGATTTTTTGTAAGCGGGCAAAGGTACAAAGAAAAACGCTATTTCGCAAAAATCATTTTTGGCCCGGTTCAAAATAATTTTCCGGAATTCCCGTCTTTTATGCATCTTCATGTGAAGCGCTTAATTCTCTTTATGATGAGATGGACCCCGATGAAATATGCCCGGCCAGTGGTTTCCCTGTTCCTTATTTTTTTGTGTTTATCGCTGGCGGCGCAAAAACGGGCGGGTAAGTATCCGGCTTTGCTATGGGAGATCACCGGGAATGGTCTGCAGAAGCCGTCCTATCTTTTTGGGACCATGCACGTCAGCAGCAAGCTGGTCTTTCATCTGAGCGATTCGTTCTATCTGGATATCAAGAATGCGGACGTAGTGGCCCTGGAGCTGGACCCTCAGCTGTGGCAGGATCAGATGTTCCGGTTTGAGAGTCTGCAGTCGAATCTGCGGTTCTTTACGCAGGGTGCGCCGGGGGATCTTATCAACGAAAAGTCCTTTCAGCTGGAGAAATACGATGACCGGCTGAAGTCCGCTCTTTCCAATGAGCCTACCATCATCAACGGTCTGCTTTACCGGACCTATCGCAACCGGGCGGATTTTGAGGAGGACACTTATCTCGATCTTTATATCTATCAGACGGGCAAAAAGCTCGGCAAGCAGGCTACGGGGGTCGAGAATTTTTTCCAGACCGAGCGGCTGATCATGGAAGCCGCGCAGGACATGCTAAAGGATAAGAAAAAGAAGGCTCCGGGTGCTGACGGAGAGTCCTCGTTCGACCTGGAGCGGAAGACGCAGGAAGCCTATCGCAAGGGTGATCTCGATCTGCTTGACTCGCTGGAGAAGCTGATGGAACCATCCGAAGCCTATATGGAGAAATTCCTGTACCGGCGCAACGAGATACAGGCCGGGTCCATCGACAGCATCGTAAAGAAGCATTCCCTGTTCGTTGGCGTCGGAGCGGCGCATTTGCCCGGGAAAAGGGGGGTGATCGAGCTGCTGCGGCAGAAAGGCTATACGCTCCGTCCTGTAGTCATGCCGGACCGTGACGCTCTTCGCCGGGATGATATCGACAAGATCAGGGTACCGGTGAATTTTTCGACATTTTCGTCCGCGGATGGCGATTTTTCCGTTCAACTGCCCGGGAAGCTTTATCGCAGGACAGACAACAGGACGGATGAGACCTGGCAGTATGCCGACATGAGCAATGGCGCCTATTATCTGATAAGCAGGGTAAAGACGCACGGGACATTTTTCGGGCAGCGGGAGGACGTGGTCCTGAAGAAGGTGGACAGTCTTCTTTATGAGAACATTCCCGGGAAGATCCTTAAAAAGACGGCCATAACGCGTAGTGGTTACAGGGGCTTTGACATAACCGGGCGTACCCGTCGCGGGGATATCCAGCGCTACAATATCCTGGTCACTCCCTATGAAGTGTGGGTGTTCAAGATCAGCGGCACCAATGGGTATGCCGATGGAACCGAGTCGGATCAGTTCTTTAATTCCATTCATATACGGAAGAATATTTCTGTGGGCTGGGCCAGCTTTACGCCGGCGCGTGGCGGGTTCACTGTCCGCTGGCCGGGGATCCCCGAGCAGAATAAGAACACGGCGACGCCGGATGGCATTACGAGGTGGGAATACGAGTGTACCGATACGACAACGGGAGATGCTTTTCTTCTCTGGAAGAAGACGGTGCAGAATTATCGGTTCATGGAAGAGGATACTGCCGATCTGGCGCTTATGGAAAAGAGCTTTGGTCTATCCGACTGGGTAGACAAGCCGATCAGCCGCCGAATGGCGGTCTGGAATGGCTATCCGTGTCTGGACGCCACCTACCTCGGGAGGGACGGCGCCTTTATCAGGACCAGGTATATCATCCGGGGGCCGGATTACTACCTGCTGGCTGCCCGTACGACGGTCAGGGATAAGGCATTCCCCGCCTTTTTCGATTCCTTTTCTTTTACCCCTTACCGTTATCCGCGGTTTCGCAACTATGTGGATACGTTCATAAAGATCAGCGTTGCTACGCCGGTGGTGCCGGATGTGGACGCGGGCATGCGGGGTATTCTCGAGCGGGCGACCAGTGAGGATTTCCTCAACTCGATACCTGACTACGACAGCTATTGGCCGCGGCCCAAGACCGCCCTTTTCCAGGACGATTCCACGGGCGAGGCGGTATTTGTTGCGGCGGAACCATTCCCTAAATACTATTTTCCAAAGGACACCGCTTCTTTCTGGCTGGAAGAGACTGGCGAAAAACGTTTGCTGCGTGACATGCTCATAGCTGAGAAGCAGCCGATCTACTCGACGGACAGCCTGTTTGCAGGCGGCGAGCCGTCCGCTACTCCTGCCTATCGTCCGGCGCCTGTGCTGGCGGGCTACAGGCTTGTTCTTTCAGACACCAATACGCTGCGGCGTATCCAGATGAACGTTTTCCTGAAAGACAATATACTTTTCCGGATCATCTCTCTGGGGGATTCGGTTCAGGGCGGCAGTCCCTTCATCAGCCGGTTCTACGGCAGCTTTCACCCCTTGAACCGGTCTTCCGGGTCTTCGGTGTTTGCGTCCAAGCTGGACCTGTTCTTCAGTGATTTTTACAGCAAGGACTCCGTTGCCGCGAGGCACGCCAAAACGGCGATCCCCAACGTATATTTCGGACCTGCGGGCCTTGGTGACCTGTTGACGGCGATCAATACCCTTCCCTATAACGGGAAGGATTATTTCGAGACGAAGACAAAGTTTATCAACGAGCTGGGCTATATCAATGATTCTGCTGTCGTCCGGCGTGTCGTTGACGGCTTAAAGAATATCTACGATCGTGTCGGGGATACCAGCACGTTCCAGAATGCCGTGCTGAAGGCGCTGGCGCACCACAAGACTGCCGCCGCCTATACGTTGCTGCGGCAGCTGATCGTGCAGGACCCGCCCGTCTTTGACAATGCTTCGGACTATAACTACCTGTTCCAGGATATCGGGGACTCTCTTTCCCTCGCCCGTACGCATTTTCCCGACCTGCTGCAGCTGGCTACTGTGGACGACTACAAGTCCAATATCCAGTCACTGCTGGCTTCTTTGGTTGACAGCGGCTATCTGCATGCGTCAGACTATGCGACTTATTTCAGCCAGGTCTATTTTGACGCCAAGATCCAGTGGAAGAAGCAGGAGGGGAAGGACGAGAAAAGGCTGCAAAAGAAGGACGACGATAAAGACGACGACGGCGACTCTGATGGTGACGACAGTGGAGCCAATGACCTGGACGATTATGCTATATTGCTGGAGCCTTTTTATGACAAGAATCCTACGGTCCCTCATTTCTTCGACCGGTTGCTCCGGAGCAAGGATCCCGGGCTGCGGCTGAATACGGCTGTCCTTCTTCTGCGTCATAACAGGCCGGTGGCGGACTCCGTCATCCGGGCGCTGGCGGCCAGCGACGCATCCCGCAGCCGGCTATTGCGCAGTCTTATAGCCATTCGCAAAGATGACAGGTTCCCCAAGGGAAGCAGGACGCAGGAGGCGATCGCGCGCAGTCTGCTGGTCGCGAGCCATGGCGGCGGCGATTTTGCGGATATCCAGCTGGTCGATAGAAGGCCAGGCCAGTTCAAGACCAATAAGGGCTATGTGTACTATTTTAAGTATAAGATCAACCGGGATGATGAATGGATGATCGGTCTTAGCGGCTTTCAGCCACTGTCGCACAGGGATGTCAGTACCGATCCGACCTTTGTATCGCTGACGGGCAAGCGACTTCGTGCCGATTCTCCTGCCCCGGGGCAGTTCGACCAGCAGTGGCTGCGGCTATTGTTCTCGCGCCGCCGCAGCGCCGCCAATTTCTTTACCGACGGGGAATATTATGGGGGACGAGCCGATGAGGATTAGGCTTCTATTCCTTTCGGTATCGCCTCGATAAGTCTTTTGGTATATGGGCTCAGGGGATGGTCGTATACCTCTTCGGCGGGGCCGATCTCCTCGATACGGCCTTTGTTCATGACCATTATCCTGTCGCTGATATAGCGTATTACGCCCAGGTCGTGCGAGATGAACACCACTGTGAAGCCAAATTCTTTTTTCAGGTCGTTGAGGAGATTGAGCACCTGCGCCTGGACGCTGACGTCGAGGGCAGAGACCGACTCGTCACAGACGATGAAGGTGGGTCGCAGCGAGAGCGCCCGGGCTATCACTATCCGTTGGCGCTGGCCACCTGAAAATTCGTGCGGATACCGGTCGAAATGTTCTCTTTTAAGCCCTACTTTTTCAAGGAGTCCTTCGACCTGCTGACGGCGCTGCTGTCCGGACATCGTGGCTCCATGGACCCTTAGCGCTTCGGCGATCGCAGATCCTACCGTCAGGCGCGGGTTCAGAGAGGAGTAAGGATCCTGGAAGATCAGCTGTATGCGGGAGCGGAGTTTTTTCAGGTCGTCGGCTCCGAGGTCTGCCATATTTCTCCCTTCGAATAGGATATCCCCGCCGGTCGGCGTAACGAGCCGCATCAGCGCCCTGCCCAGTGTTGTTTTGCCACATCCGGATTCTCCTACCAGGCCGAGGGTCTCGCCTTCGAAGACGTCAAAGCTGACGTCGTCTACGGCTTTGGTATATTCCAGGACTTTGCCCAGCAGTGTTTTGCGTTTGGGGTACCACACCCGCAAATTATTTACACGTATGACGGGATGAGATGAGCGTGCAATGGCGGCCGGCGGTATTGTCTGAGGGGGCGGAGTGGAAGCTTCCAGAAAATCGCTGACCATGGGGAGCCTTTCGCCTTTTTTGTGCAGGGCGGGGCGGCAGGCGAGCAGCCCTTTTGTATAAGGGTGTCCGGGAGACCTGAACAGGGTTTCCACTGCGCCTTCTTCTACGACCCTGCCCCGGTATAGCACAAGCGCTCTATCGGCTATTTCGGCTACGACGCCCAGGTCATGTGTAATAAAGATCACGCCCATGTCTTCCGTCTGCTGTAGCTGGCGGATCAGTTGCAGGATGGTCTTTTGCACCGTCACGTCGAGGGCGGTTGTCGGTTCGTCGCAGATCAGCAGCGAAGGCCGGCTGCTCATCGCCATGGCGATCATGACGCGCTGTTTCTGGCCTCCGCTCAGCTGATGCGGCCAGCGCGAATAGATATTGGCGGGATCCGGCAGCTGTACTTTTTCAAAGAGGGCGATGGCCTCTTTTTTTGCGTCTTCGGCAGATATATGTCTGTGAGCGCGGATGGCCTCAGCGACCTGGTCTCCGCAGGTGAACACGGGGTTCAGAGAGGTCATCGGCTCCTGGAAGATCATGGCTATTTCTGCGCCCCGGATGGTTTGCAGCTGTCGCGGGGATTGCTGCAGGAGGTCGATGGTTTGGCCGTCTTTGTCCGTAAAGAAGATCCTGCCGGAAACGTATCTGGCGGGCGGCCGGGGCAGCAGCTGAAGTATGGACAGGGACGTAATGGATTTGCCTGAGCCTGACTCGCCGACAAGCGCTACGATCTCGCCTTTCCGGACGTCCAGGCTAACGTGTTCGACCCCGGGGATGAGGCCGCCTTCCGTTGAAAATGATATGCTGAGGTTCTGGATCGATAAAAGTTGCGACATGGTGGTGACGGTGGGCTAAAAACGCAGGTGTCTTACAGTAAGGCCATTGTTGATCAACTGTTTGAGCGAATCGATGCCTATTTTGATATGATTCTCGACGTAGT
>JAFDYE010000615.1 GCA_018267585.1 Bacteroidota bacterium | reverse complement strand
GAACCTGGCTTCCCGAAAACAGCCTGCTGGTGTTCAATAATACGAGAGTAGTAGAGGCACGTATCATCTTCCACAAACCGACAGGAGGACAGATCGAGATATTCTGCCTAGAACCCCCTCCGGAGTACGGAAGCATTACGATCGCCATGGCTCAGACAGGCAAGGTAAAATGGAGATGCCTCATCGGCGGAGCTTCAAAATGGAAACCCGGACAGGTGCTTCATAAGGAGATCGGCCTGCAGCCATCCCCAGCATCAGCCGCAGCGCCTGACCCCGACGGCGAAGCCCCCCTCATCCTGGAAGCAAGATTCATAGGCAAAGACGCCGACGCCTTCCTCATCGAACTATCCTGGAACCCCGGCGCCCTTAGCTTCGCAGAGGTCCTGCACCAGGCAGGTCTGATCCCACTGCCACCCTATATCCGCCGGTCCGCTGAGGCGCTCGACAGCCGGCGCTATCAGACGATCTACGCCCGGCACGACGGCTCAGTGGCGGCGCCTACCGCCGGGCTGCATTTTACGGAGGCCGTTTTTGCCGCGCTGGCGCAACGGAATATCCGGCGCAGCTGGGTTACCTTGCACGTAGGCGCAGGTACCTTTCTGCCCGTAAAGACCACGACGCTCGGAGAACACCCGATGCACACCGAATGTATTGCAGTGGATAAATCAACAATAGTACAGCTCCGGCAGACCCTGGTGGACAACCAACCCGTCGTACCCGTTGGCACGACCTCCGCAAGGACCATCGAGAGCCTGTACTGGCTTGGAATAAAAATACAGCAGCAGCCCGACCTGCCTTACCCAGACCTGCTTATCCGGCAGTGGGACGCCTTCGAACTACCCTCACACTCCGGCGCGGCAGAGGCCCTTGCCGCCCTGCTCAAATGGATGGAGGCCCGGGAGATGAACGAGCTGGTGACCACCACCCAGCTGCTGATCACTCCCGGTTATGACTGGAAGATAGCAAATGGACTGATCACCAATTTCCATCAGCCGGAATCGACCCTGCTGCTCCTGATCGCATCACTCGTGGGAGACGACTGGAAGAGAATATACAATTACGCGCTGGGGCACGGATTCCGCTTCCTGAGCTATGGTGACGGCTGCCTGTTATGGCGCCAGGCCAATCATTGACATGCTTTCTATACGACCGATATTGACCTTCTCCCTGCTGGTTCACACGCTGACCGGTCATCCGCCCGTCGACACCATGCCCGCACCGCCAGGCAGAACACCGACGATACCGGCCGCGACCCCAGCCCGGGACACTATTCCCCGGCCCGTAGGGTATATCAACGACTTCGAACACCTTTTCACACCCCTGCAGATCGAATTCCTCGATAGCCTGATCCACGAATACGAACGCCGGACGACCATCGAGATCGCAGTGCTCACGGTCGACACATCGCTGACGCTTCCGGCGAATTTCGACTTCTTTACGCTGCAAACGATGAAAGCATGGGGAGTAGGGAAAAAAAGCAGCAACAACGGGATACTGATCGGCATATCCCGGTCCTTCCGCAAGATAAGGATCCAGGACGGAGGAGGCATAGAAAAACAGCTGCCCGGAGCCGACGTCAAAAAGATCATCGACGAAGCCTTTATCCCGTTCTTCCGTAAAGGTCAGTATTACGAAGGCCTGGTCAGCGGGCTGCGAACACTGATGCAGCGACTTGAGTAATGCCGCCGCGACGATGCCGGACATCAATCAGTCTTCAGCGGCAGCTCGAGCGTAAAGGTCGTCCCCTTCCCTACCATGCTGTCTACCTTGATCTTGCCCTGATGGGCCTCGACAATGGTCTTCACATAGCTCAGACCAAGCCCAAATCCTTTGACATTGTGCAGATTACCAGTATGCGCACGATAGAACTTCTCAAAGATGCGACGCTGCGTCTCCTTGCTCATCCCAATCCCATTGTCTTCAATGCGGATGATAAGACTTTTGGTGGTGCTGTGGGTGGTGAGCCTGATCACCAGGTTCTCCTTCGAATATTTTACCGCGTTGTCGATCAGGTTCGTGATAATATTCGTGAAATGCACCTCGTCCGCCTCCAGAAGATCGTTTTTGGCATTCAGTTGCAGCTCGGCACGGCCTCCCTTGCCTTCCAGCTGGAGATGAAAGTTCTCCATGGCTTCCTGAATGATCGTATGCGCGTGAAGGGGCTTAAGATTCAGCTGTTGCTCCTGCCGGTCAAGCAAAGAAGCCTGCAGGATCGTTTCGACCTGCTTGTTCATCCGCCTGTTCTCTTCCTTGATAATACCCGTAAAGTATTCCGATTTTTGGCGGTCCTGCACCACCTTCTCATTACGCAACGCGTCCACGGCAAGGGAAATAGTAGCAAGAGGGGTCTTGAACTCGTGGGTCATATTATTGATAAAATCGTTCTTGATCTCGCTCAGCTTCTTCTGCCTCAACAGGGCCCTGACAGTGACATAGAAAGCGCTGACGATGATAAGCGTAAAAAGAATGGCGCCAAAGATCATGACCCGCATCTCCCCCAGCACGATATTGTTAGTGTCCGGGACGACGACTACCAACAGCTCATCGGGCAGCAGACCGCCGCTGTAGTCATCCGGCGCCTGCAGTGGGTAAAACGCAGCCCGGTTATGTACCGTATCCTGTATCTCCTGCTGAAAGTTCCGCGAATGCAGCTCAGGCGTCCTGAAATTAAATCCCGAGGAAGATTCCATATTGGACGAAACCGAAAATTCGAAATGCAGATTCTTCAGATTCAGATTATCAAAGGCCTTCCGCAACATATCGTTGACCTCATCCTGCGTAAAACGCTCTGCAATCGGCAGGGGACGCATCAGCTCCATCCTGAACGGATCGGATGGGCGCCAGGGCGTCCCCGGCTTAAGCCTGAGGACCTTTGCCGAACTTGCCCTTTGCTCCACAAGATTCCTCCCGACAAGGGCTACCGCATCTATCATCTTGTGATGCAGCTCTTCCTGCTTATTATCCACCATCGTGAGGATCCAGTTGATCTGGATGTAGATAATACCGATCAGCGATAGTGAGATCAATACAAGAATAACAGGGAAAATTTTTTTCAAACCCATATTTTTTAATTTCAGCAAAAAATTGTCAAAATAAAATTTTTTGCCTCAATATTCATAATGCCTGCGAGAACTTCGTCGGAGCTGCTTCGCCACGCTCCTCCTCATTCGTTCCCTGCGCTTCGCTTGGGAACGCGCGAAGCAGGCTCCGCCTGGTTCCGATCCATCTGCAAATTTATAAAAGGATGAAAGGGCGACCTTTCAAAACCCTTTTGTTGAAAGGTATTTAACGAAGGTTTCACAAAGAAAAGGGTTTTCAGCCTAAAAAGCATTATATTTAAAGGAGGCCCCCCTTTAAAATGATCATTTTTGGATGGGACATTTTGTTATCCCGCAGGATTACTTAATTTAGATGATATGGAGAGCCCGGCACCTGGTATATTATTGATCGCTGATCCCTTTTTGAAAGATCCCAACTTCATGCGAACCGTGGTGTTCCTGTGCGAACACCAGGAAGAAGGCAGTTTTGGGTTTGTGCTGAATAAGAACTACGAATATTCGCTCGACGAACTGGTCAGTGGACTGGAAGACCTGAAGAAGATCCCCGTTTACCTGGGTGGCCCCGTTCAGATGGATACCATTCATTTCTTACACCAATACCCCGACAAGATAACTGGCGGCTACGAGATCATCGACGGCGTCTTCTGGGGCGGCAACTTCGAGACGGCCATCGACCTCATCCGGCAGGGCGAGATAGATATGGCTAAGATCCGTTTTTACATCGGGTATTCAGGCTGGGGCAGCGGACAGCTGGCCGATGAGCTGAAGGAAAAATCATGGCTTACCGTGCAAGCCAGCCGCCGCCTGGTATTTCATAAGAAACCCTCCGAAATATGGAAGGACGCCCTTCGCCACCTCGGAGGGGAATATGAGATGATGGTAAACTTCCCCATCGATCCCCAATTGAACTGATCGGCTGCCGCGGTTCTCTCAACCACCGCTCGCCATCTTGCCCGCTCGCTATCTTATCGGTATGCTGACTCCCGCATGTATTCCCCAATTGTCCAGAGCCTTGATCCCATCACGGTTATACGGCGCATAGTTATAACTGCCGCCGATACGGATAGCCGTAGCAGAATAGGAGCTCAGTGGTATCAGAATGCCGGCTTCACCCCGTAATGCAAGATGAGCGCTGGACTGCGGATTGTCAAATTCCCCCAGGTATTGATCAAAACTAACAAAGTCGACACCCGCCCCCGCACCCACATAAGGGCGGATAAGCCCCTTCTTAAGCAGGGTATAATCCGCGGTCGCCAGCAAGGGTATCTGCTGCACGGAATTGCTCAACACCGCTGAGACGTCCGACCCGGCGCCTTCGGAATATACCTGCCGCGGATACTTCTGGTAATAGTCATTGTATCCCACGCTGAGCCCAACGCGCAGCTGGCTCGTGACAGGATAGGCGAGACCCGCGGTAAACCCTTTCCAGGCAGGATTATTGATAAAATTCCGGAAAGACCCGGAAGGAATGTTTACGTTGTAGTTGACGTTGAACTGCAGGTCATTGTGGTACTGCGCCTGCGCAGCCGTTCCCACAGCCAGCAGCAAAAAGGCGATGACGCCGTATCGTTGAATAATCGCTTTCATGATCATTTACTTTTTAAGGTATGCAGATTGTTCGAAAAGAGAAGTCACCTCATTGGATACATTGGCCGTATTGAATACCTGCTCGCCCCTGGCCATACCGGTCCAGATAGCCTTGAGCTTATTGCCATTGACAGTTGCATTCTTGAGGTCAAGCAGGTCTATCTCCAACGCCCCTGTCTGGATCGTATAGACCCCCACAGCGAATGGGTCATAGTAGCCATAGCCGGGATATCCCCAGTAGTAGGGGTCCCAGTAGCCCCCATAGTAATCCCAGTAGTCACCGTAGCTGAAAACACCCGTTGAGGTATTATAGATACGGGAGATATCGATCGCCAGATCCGGGTTATCCTTGGCGCCCACCTCCTGATAGCCACGCTGCTGCATCAGCCGAGTGACGGCATTGACCGCCAGACTGTCAAATCCATTCTTCTGCCGGCCCGCAAACTGGTTATCCTGTATCACGGCCACCGAATCGGCAATGCTGAAAGTGGAGTAAGATGAAAAGTTCGCGGTCGTATCATAGTTCGTAACGTAGATCCGCGATTCGTCATTCGTGAGGTTGCTGACCGGGTCCTTCTTACAGCTGCCAAACAACACGATGCTCAGCAACGCCCCGACCGTCAACCGGATTATGGTTCTGTTCATATAGGGACATTTTATTATCATAAATTTATGCAAAAGGAATACCGCCGGATTTTAATGAATTGTGTTTTAACGCAGCTTTGACAGAGATGAAAAGGGGATTAAAAGAGGGAGAGCCGATAGCGCCTTTCCTTATCGGGACCTGCGGTCCCTTCGACTGGCTAATGATTTTTTTGCATTCGGACCTGGAAAGTTTCCGCGGGAGTGAGTGGGAGTGCGGTCCGAATGCAAAAGACCCCGGCACGAAGCCGGGGTCGAACTAACATTTTGTTCCGTGGGGAATGGACCGTAAGGTGTTGCTCAATTACGATTTTGTTTCCACAGGTACAGCGCCCTCTACAAGGACGGTCACTTTATTGTGTATGACTTCGACAAAACCACTCTGGATCGTAAAATAAGCCAGATGATTGCTTTTGTCTTTCAGCACCTTTACTCGACCTGCCTTCAGTGCGCTTACGAGGGGAGCATGTTTGTCCAATACTTCGAACAGACCGTCAACCCCGGGCAGCTGTACACCATATACATCTGCGCTGAATAATTTCTTCTCGGGTGTTAATATTTCCAGGTTCATAAGCTGTTTGATTAACCACGGGCCTGGGCCAGTAATTTCTTACCTTTTTCAATTGCGTCGTCGATCGTTCCAACCAGGTTGAAGGCAGCCTCAGGATATTCATCCACTTCACCATCCATGATCATGTTAAATCCACGGATCGTCTCATCGATGGGTACAAGCACACCCTTCAGACCGGTGAACTGCTCTGCCACATGGAAAGGCTGAGAAAGGAAACGCTGTACTTTACGTGCACGCGCAACAGTCATTTTATCTTCGTCGCTCAATTCATCCAGACCAAGAATGGCGATGATATCCTGCAGCTCCTTATAACGCTGAAGGATCAGCTTAACCCTGTTGGCGGTGTTATAGTGCGCGTCGCCAACGATCTGGGGAGTCAGGATACGCGACGTGGAATCCAACGGGTCAACCGCAGGATAGATACCAAGGTCGGCGATCTTACGGCTAAGTACCGTGGTCGCATCCAGGTGGGCGAAGGTCGTTGCAGGCGCCGGGTCGGTAAGGTCATCCGCAGGTACATATACCGCCTGCACGGAAGTGATCGAACCATTCTTGGTCGAGGTGATCCTTTCCTGCATCAGCCCCATCTCCGTCGCCAGCGTAGGCTGGTAACCTACCGCAGATGGCATACGACCCAGAAGAGCCGATACTTCGGAACCAGCCTGTGTGAAACGGAAGATATTGTCCACGAAGAACAGAATATCACGACCCTGACCCTGCCCGTCTCCATCACGATAGTATTCAGCAATGGTCAGACCGCTGAGGGCCACACGGGCACGGGCTCCGGGGGGCTCGTTCATCTGTCCGAATACAAAGGTCGCCTTGGAATCAGACAGCTCCTTCATGTTGACCTTATTCAGATCCCAGCCGCCATGCTCCATGCTGTGCTTGAAATCTTCGCCGTATTTCATGATACCGGCCTCGATCATTTCACGCATCAGGTCATTTCCCTCGCGGGTACGCTCACCGACACCGGCAAAAACGGACAAACCGGAATATGCCTTGGCGATATTATTGATCAGCTCTTGAATAAGTACTGTTTTTCCCACACCCGCACCGCCAAACAAACCGATCTTACCACCCTTTGCATAAGGCTCGATAAGGTCGATAACCTTGATACCGGTGAAAAGCACTTCGGTGCTGGTGCTCAGGTTCTCGAAAGCCGGGGGCTTGCTGTGGATGGGACGGCCATTGGCCTTGCTGACAGCAGGCAGTCCATCGATAGGATCACCCGTCACATTGAAAAGGCGCCCCTTGATGCCTTCGCCGGTGGGCATGGCAATAGCGTTTCCGGTGTCCGTCACTGGCAATCCGCGCACGAGCCCCTCGGTACCGTCCATAGCGATACAACGAACACTGTCCTCACCGAGGTGCTGCTGAACTTCCAGAACAAGGGTTTCACCATTGGACTTTTTCAATTCCAACGCATTGTAGATCTCGGGGAGTTTACCTTCAAACTGCACATCGATAACTGCGCCGATGATTTGCTTGATTTTGCCGGTGCTTGCCATATATTAAATTGTACGCTGGGCATGGGTTAACCCGAAAAAAAACCCATCCCCAGTGTACGTCTAATGATGGGCCTTCGGCCGATGGACCCGAGGTCCATCCGGTAATGTTTTAAATTCGGCTGCAAAGGTAAGGGGACAAGGGGAAAGCCCAAAATAGTTTGGGCTTTTTGCTACATTTGGTGCTCATTTTCCAATATGCAACTGACAGAAGTTACCAATCCCACCCAGGCCAGGGAGTTTGTACAGGTAAATGTCGATCTGAACCAAAAAGTGCCCGGCTATATCCGGCCAATAAAGAAGGAAATCGACGAAGTATTTGATCCTGAACATAATAAAGCATTCCGCCAGGGGGAAGCCACCCGCTGGATCCTCAAAGACGCGGAGGGCCGGCTTATCGGTCGTATAGCGGCTTTCGTTAACAAGAGATACAAGAACAAAGGTGACGACATCCCCGTAGGCGGCGTAGGCTTTTTTGACTGCATCAATAGCCAGGAGGCCGCCGACATGCTCCTGGACGTCGCCCGGCACTGGCTCGGCCAACGCGGAATGGAGGCGATGGACGGTCCCATCAACTTCGGCGAACGGGACAAATGGTGGGGTTTGCTGGTCGAAGGCTTCTACGAACCGCTATGGTCCATGAACTTTAACCCACCTTATTATAAGGACCTCCTCGAAAATTATGGCTTCAAACCCTTTTTCCACCAGCTATGCTTTGGCCTCGATCCTGCAAAACGACTGAACGACAAGATATTAGCCAGACATGCCGCCCTCGCCGCTGATCCCGCCTTCACCGCCGCCCGGATCGAAAAGAAAAGGCTTGAAAAATACGCAGAAGATTTTCTGGCCGTCTACAACGGCGCTTTTGCAGGCCATGGCGGCATAAAATCAATGCGGAAAGAGCAGGTCATGCAGCTATTCAAAAAAATGAAACCCCTGATGGACGAGAACATTGTCTGGTTCGCCTACCACCACGACAAGCCCATCGCCATGTTCATCAACATCCCCGAGCTGAACCAGTACTACAAACATTTCAACGGAAAATTCGGCCTGCTCCAAAAACTGCAGTTCCTGTGGCTGCGCAGCAGGGGAGCCTGCCGCCACTTCACCGGCATCGTCTTCGCGGTCGTTCCCGAGTTCCAGGGCATGGGGGTCGACGCCTTCATCATCTGCGAAATGGCAAAGGTCGTCCAACCTGCCGGATTCTACCACCACTACGAAATGCAGTGGATCGGCGACTTTAACCCCAAAATGGTCAACGTGGCCAGAAGCCTCGGTGACACCTTCGTAACCAGAAAGCTGACCACCTACCGATATCTGTTCGACCGAAGCAAGGAGTTTAAAAGACACCCCATGCTTTCCGCATAAAAAGAGCCGGACCCCCGCCCGGCCCTTTCCTTCATGGATTCCCACACCTGAGGACACCATCCGAAATCTCCGGAACTACCCCACGACCGGCACCGGACCGATAACCTCGCCCGCGGTCGCTACCTCGATCCCCGGCGCAAGCAGCTTGTATAAGACCGGTGTTACCACCCTCGTCAGCAGGGTCGAGCTCAGCAATCCTCCGATGATCACCAGCGCAAGCGGCGAATACAGCGGATTGTTCTCGGCAACCAGCGGAATAAGCCCCCCTATCGCCGTCAGCGTGGTAAGGATGATCGGGACAAAACGGGTCTCTCCCGCCTCCTGTATCGCTTCATCCAGCCCCATCCCACCCCTTCGCAACTGATCGGTGTAATCCACCAGCAGGATGGAGTTCTTGACCTCGATTCCGATAAGCGCTATAATGCCGATGACCGCCACAAAAGAAAAAGTATTACCCGAAGCCAGCAGGATCAGCACCGCCCCGATGATCCCCAGCGGTACAACAGACAGCACGATCAGCGTACCACGGAAGGTCTTGAATTCCAGGATAAGGATACCCAGTATGCCAAAGACAGTAATAAGAATGATCGACCCAAGCCCCCCAAAACTCTCGCTTTTGCTTTCCACCTCGCCGGCCGCCATATACGTTGCACCCTTCGGGAAACGCATCTTGTCCAGCTCCTGCAGCACCCCCTGAGTAACACGCGTAACGTTATACCCGCTGCGGACAAAAGCCGTGACAGTAGTATAGCGATCCTTATCGTAGTGGTGGATACTGGTGGGTGAGCTCTGCAGACGTATGTCCGCAACCTGGTTCAACGGTACGGAAGCCCCCGTATAGGAATTGACGTATACTTTGTTGAGCGCATCGAGAGACTGACGCTCCCCGCGGGGCAAACACACGTTGATATTGTAGTCATCATCCTTTTCGTTATCCTTCCGGAATTTGCCGATATCGAGTCCCGCCACAGCCAGCCTGACCGTGCGGTCTATATCATTTACCGGAACGCCGAGCATCCCGGCCTTATCCTTGTTGACGCTGACCTTGATGTCGGTCTTTAGGGTCGTCAGCTCGTTGTTCACATACATCGTCCCATCCGTTCTCTTCAGGAGGTCTTCCACCCGGAAAGCCAGACTGCGAAGCGTATCCAGGTCCTCCGAGAACAGGCGGATAGCGATCGGCGCTTCTATCGGCGGCCCCTGTTCAAAGTCCTTTACCTCTATCTTCGCGCCGGGATAATCCGAAAAACACCTGCGCAGCGAATCGATCATCAACCTCTTTTTATAAGGCGGCGTCTCATTTAGCTGAATGAATATCTGCGCATAGTTGCTCTGCT
>JAFDYE010000614.1 GCA_018267585.1 Bacteroidota bacterium | reverse complement strand
ATTCAAAGTTTACGATGTCGCCTTCGTGAAACTCCTGGAGGCTGCCTTCCATCCAGTACAGCTTCCGGTAGGTCTTTTCGTCCATCGAAGTGTAGAAGACCGTCGGCTTTTCTTCGGAGCTGATGGCAGCTCGAATGATGCGCGTGATACGGGTATTGGCGGCGACCTTTATTTTTTCCCGGACGTCCCTTTTCAGTCCGAAATAGCGCAGGTCGGAGAGACAGGACAGCAGAAAAATGGCGCAGAAGATCGTCACGGTGAGGAAGACGTAGCCTGCGCCTGTGCCGGGGGGCGGGCCCGGGTGAAATCTTTGGGGGATCGTCAGCAGGGCGAGATAGATAATGCCGCCGAGCAGGCCGGTGATCTTTGCCTTTTTGCCGGCGTCGGCCAGGCGTTTCCCGAGAAGGGATGCTTCTTCACGGGTTAAAGGTGTTTCTGTCATGGGTACCAGGATTTTCGATATTAGAAATATACAAAAAATAAAGGGAAGCTGCAAATTTCCTATATTCATGGTCTTATGATCCCAACCAAGCCAACTACGCCATCTCAACGACTCTATTCGCTGGACGCCCTCCGTGGTTTTGACATGTTCTGGATAGCGGGTGGGGAAGAGATCTTTCATGTGATTGCGAAGAACACCGGTTCGCCATTCTGGAAGGCCCTGTCCGACCAGTTCGAACACCCGGAATGGAACGGTTTCCATTTTTATGACCTGATCTTTCCCTTGTTCCTGTTCATTGCGGGGGTCGCGACGCCCTATTCCGTGGGCCGCGAGCTGGAGAAGGGGACTCCACGCCAGCGGCTGTTGTTGCGGGTCGTCAGGCGGGGACTGACGCTGGTGCTCCTGGGCATCATCTATAACAACGGCCTGAAGATACATCCGTTGTCCGAGGTCCGGTTTTGCAGCGTGCTGGGGCGTATCGGTCTGGCCTATATGTTCGCGAATATCATTTATCTGTATACGAAGCAGCGTGGGCAGGCGATCTGGTTTGCGGGGCTGCTGATCGGCTATTGGTTGCTGTTATCCTTTACGTCGGCGCCGGGCTACCATATGGGTGATCTTACCATGCAGGGGAATTTTGCCTCCTATGTCGACCGCTCGATCATCCCCGGCAGGCTGTATCTTGGCATTCATGATCCCGAGGGGCTGATGTCCACGATACCCGCTATTTCGACGGGGTTGCTGGGCATCCTGGCGGGGCAGCTTTTAAAGAACAGCCCGTTGTCGCCCGGAGCCAAGGCTGGCAGGCTTGCTGTCGCGGGTGTTATTTCGCTGGCGCTGGCCCTGCTGTGGAACCCCATTTTGCCGATCAATAAGAATCTCTGGACGAGCAGCTTTGTGCTGAATGTGGGCGGAATAAGCCTGCTGCTGCTGGCGGCATTCTATTATATTATCGACGTGCAGGGCTATAAGAAATGGGCTTTCTTCTTCTCTGTCATCGGGATGAACTCGATCCTCATTTATCTCTCTCCGCATTTTATCAACTGGAAGTACATGACGGATGGATTTTTCTTTTGGGTGGGGCAGATCATCGCCGCGCCGTGGAATGCCCTTGCCATGGTGTTTTGTTTTTTGGCGGTGAAATGGGTCTTCCTCTATATCCTGTATAAGAAGAAGATCTTCCTCCGGGTCTAGCTGACGCGGCGGGTGAGGACTTCGGCCATCAGGGTGTCGCTGAACTCGCACATTTTTTCCAGGAGCGAGGCCAGCTCTTCTCCCTTGTCGGTGAGCGAATACTCGACCTTCGGCGGTATCTCGTCATAGTCTATGCGGGTGATCAGACTATATCTTTCCAGGAGCTTGAGACGATCCGAAAGAATGGTATCGCTGATGTACTTGAGATCATCCTTGATGAGCTTAAAGCGGTTGTTGCCTTCCTGGATGCAGAACAGGACATCGCTGAACCATCTCTTGCTGACGAGGTCGAGCAATTCGTTGAGACTGCATTTTTCCTCCAGAAATGACTGGTTGCGATAGTTGGTTGAGCTTGTTTTTCTCTCTGTCATATCCTCAGTGTTTTGTAGTAGCCAGCTGAATAGGGATCGTGGTTTAAACGAGTAACAAACTTACGTGTTTAGCCATTGATCATTTATCCGGTGATCTGCTTAAATTACCGGCCATACTAATTAATACCTAAGCCTTATAATAAGTTTAAAGTTAGTAACTGTTACTTCAAAGAACGGGTTTTTTTTGTCCTCGGTTGGCTGGATTTTAGCCAACTGTGGCCGTATTTTAACCCGGGCCGCGGGGGGTGTGGGATTTGCAGAGGCGACAGCAGGAGAGCTTACGTATGAAAAAGAAAAGGGTTCGGCCTGTTGCTGGCAAGCGGGAGGCTGCGGGGCGAAAGAACCAGCCTATCGACCGAAAAGAAGCCGTTCAACAGAGCAATGACGAACGTATCGACCAGGATTTTCCGGGTTACCCCCATCATCCGGCAAAAGAGGAGACCATCCATAATGGCAGTGCGGACGCCTTTCAATCCGCGGAGGGGATCCCGATCGATGAGGATGACGAGGAAGAGCAACGTCAGGATAATAACTATTAGAGGTCCAGTCTTTTTCCCTGCTCGGGGAAGATCAGCCTTGCCCGCAGGGGATTGTCTGTCTCCAGCTGGCGGCGGATCGTAGCTTCGTTGTCACCCGATGGTTTGCGGTGGGTAATGACGAGGTTCAACCTGTCGAGCGACGGCGTCTCTGCGATGTTGGCCAGCGCCCGCATTTCCTGCATCAGCAGACGGGGCGTGAGGTGGCCGAAGAGAAGCCTATCCGGCTGTTCATTGGGGAAGGAGGTCTCTATAAAGATGCCCTTTAGCTTTCCTGCCCGCAGGAGCGGACCTGCCACCAGCCAGAGGGTATGGAGGCGGTCGCTGTGTTCGAGGCTGTCTGCGCCGGTATCGCCGAGGTACAACAGATAGCTGTCTCCGCTGCGCACCATGAACGCGGTACTTTCATACGGCGCACCGTGGCTGAGGGGCCATGCCTGGACGGACAGGGTGGTGCCCGGAATAGCCGTTTCGCGCCCCGGCACCAGAGGAGCATAATGGTATTTATTGAGCTGTGGTTTCTCGCCTTCGTCTCCAAAGTTGGCCCAGCTCTGCCAGGAGAAATATTTGTCCCTTATTACGCCGAGACAGGATTGCAGGCCGTAGATCGGTTTGGCGCTGTCGTCGGGAGAATTGATAATGAGGCCGGCCACGTGGTCGAGGTGCGGGTGCGAAATGAGGTATCCCTTGATGTCGTTGCGAAGGATATTGGAGGCAGGTGGAGAGAAAGCGCCGGTCGCGATCGCTTTTTGTATCCCGCTGTTGAGGGTGCCGGCGTCAAGACAGATAAAGTCATTGCTTCCCTGCGGCGCTACCATATAAGCGGAGAGATCGCTTTCGTCCAGCCCTCCTTTTACACCGAGGGGAACTACCGTAAAGGATTGGGATGTAGCTGCTAAATAAATGCTAAAGAGTGCCAGGGTGAAGATCGCTTTCATGGAATAAAAATAGAGGAAATTCCGGGTTGCGTAAACCGTTTTCCCGATGCGGGGGATTTATATAATGGGACATGCACAATTTTGCGGAAATTCTGAATTTAATGAAAGGCGTTCTTATAGCAGGGATCTTCTTATTAGCAGCTGTATCTCAAATTAGTGCACAAATTGCGATAAATGGCCCCGGGGATGCAACGGGTGTTCTTGGCGGAATAATAACGACCGCGGACGGAAAACCTGCCGGCGGTGTGACGGTGACCTTGAAGGGCTTGAATAGATCAACCCTGACAGATGATGACGGTCAATTCAGTTTTCGGCGGCTTGAGCCGGGTAGCTACACAGTGGAGATCACCTTTGCGGGGTATGAGCCGATCGATCGGACGGTATATGTTGAGAGCGGTAGACCGGTCCGGCTGGATCTGCAGCTGAAGATACCCGAGCGGCAGCTCGACCAGGTCGTCGTCACCAACGGGTATAACAAGTTCAACAAGAAGGAGACGGACGATATCGCCCGGTTGCCGTTGAAGAATATGGAAAATCCGCAGGTGTACACTGTGGTGACAAAGGAGATCATGAAGGAACAGCTGGTCACCGACTACAACAGCGCCTTCCGGTCGATCCCCGGTGCCGGTGTTCCGATCGTTTACAACCAGGGCAGGAGCGCTTTGTATTCGAGGGGGTTCGTTACGGAGAACCTTGTGCGGAACAGCGTCAGCGGTTTTGTATATACGAATATCGACCCCGCCAACCTCGAAAGGCTGGAAGCGATAAAGGGCCCATCGGGTACGCTCTTCAACAGCAGCATGATCTCGTTCGGCGGCCTTTTCAACAGGGTGACCAAACAGCCATTCGATAGTCGCCGCGGCGAGATCGGCTATTCCGGCGGCGGCTTCGACCTGAACCGGCTGACGGTGGACTTCAACCAGCCGCTGAACGACGACAAGACGGCGCTGATGCGGATCAATGGGGCGCTGCACACGGAGCAGTCCTTTCAGGACGCCGGATTCACGCGCAGCTATATGGTCGCGCCCAGCTTCGTCTACAAGGCGAGCGACAGATTGAGCTTCCTGCTGGACGTGGAAGCATCGTCCTTTAACGCCACTTCCCCGGTCCGTTTTGCCCCTTCGGCGACGGGGAAGATCCACGACGTTCGTGACCTGGGGATGGGCTACAGGCGTTCGTTCGCCAATAATACCCTGGACTATACGACGAAGCAGGTCAATGTATTCGGGCAGATCAACTACCAGCTGTCATCACAGTGGCGGCTGCAGACGCTGTACACCCGCACTTTTTCAACGACCAAAGGCTACGTGAACCAGCTGATCGGGAAGACGGACAGCACGCTGTCGCAGCAGTCGCAGAAGGAGGATTTTCCTTACTACGGAACGAATATCCAGCAGAACATCGTGGGTGACTTCTTTATCGGGCGGCTGCGCAACCGGCTGGTGGCGGGCGTCGATATCTACAATCAGAAGAGCGAGTGGACCAATACAACCGTCAGCATGCCTGCGATCAATTTCCGGCACCCGGGCGCGGCCTATAACAATTTCAATTCCGCGAAAGTCGATTCCGCCGCGGCGCGGTTGCCCTGGGTCAACTACAGGACAAATCAATCCACGTATGGGGTCTATTTTTCCGACGTGCTCAACCTGACCGAGAAATTGAATGTAATGGTAAGCCTCCGGGCGGACCTGTTTGACAACAAGGGAACCTATTATCCGGGCGCCGATTCGACTGCGGGCGCTTATTCGCAGCACGCGCTGTCGCCGAAGTTCGGGGCTGTCTACCAGGTCGTAAAGGACCGGGTGTCGTTATTCGGAAATTATATGAACGGGTTCGCCAATGTGAACGGCACCGACTTCGGCGGCGGGACTTTTAAGCCGCAGCAGGCCAACCAGTGGGAAGGCGGTGTGAAGCTGGACCTGCTGAGGCACAAGGTCAGTGCGACGCTGAGCTACTACGATATCCGTGTCCGGAATGTTACGCGGGACGACCTTTCTCATCCGGGCTATTCGATCCAGGATGGTACCCAGCTGAGCCGTGGCGTCGAGGGTGAAGTGATCGCGAATCCTTTTGCGGGCTTTAATATCGTCGCCGGGTATACGTATAATGACAGCAGATACACGCAGGCCAACAAGTCGGTGCAGGGGCTGCGACCGGCGACTGCGGGGCCTGCCAGACTGGCTAATCTTTGGATGAGCTACCGGATCGTGGGTGGGAAGGCGAAGGGTTTGGGTTTGGGTTTTGGCGGGAATTATGGGAGCTCGTCATTCCAGACGAATACCGCAACCTTTGCATTTACCATTCCATCCTATACCGTGCTGAATGCGTCGGTCTTTTACGACCAGCCGTCCTATCGTATCGGCGTAAAGGTGGATAACCTGACCAACGGGAAATACTGGTCCTACCGGCTGGCACCGCAGAATCCGGTCCGCGTAACGGCTAATATAACATTCAGATTTTAAGCTATGACAAAGAACCGACAATTGAAGAAAATTATTCGGACGCTGCACCTGTGGCTCGGGCTCTCATCGGGCCTGGTTGTTTTGATCATAGCGCTCTGTGCGGCTATACTGGTATTCGAGGACGAAGCCCGGGACTATTTCCAGCACGATTTTTACCATGTCGCTGCGGTCGGTGCGCAGCGGCTGCCCGTGGTACAGCTGACGGATACGTTCAGGGCTCATTTTCCGAAGGAGAAGATCACGAATATCCGGTGGAAGGAAAGACCGGATGCGGCGGTGCTGTTCATCAGCCGGAAAAATCTCACGGTATCGATCGATCCGTACACGTCGAAGATACTTGGTATACAACGGCAGAAAAGGGATTTCTACGCCATTGTGCTCGATCTGCATACGCATCTGCTGATGGGCGATACCGGGAATGTGATCATAAAGGCGAACGTCCTTGTCTTTTTTATCCTATGTGTCAGCGGTCTCATACTCTGGTGGCCGAAGCAGCGGCGGTTCTTTAAGCAGGCGCTGCGGATCAATTTCAAAGCTACCGGCTGGAAGAGGCTCAACCGGGATCTGCATTCGGTTATTGGCTTCTATGCGCTGATCGTGCTCTTTGTCATCTCGCTGACGGGGATGTTCATGGTATACGACTCGGTAAAGCAGCTGGCGGGGTTTGTCACACATTCACCGGTACCGATGAAAGAGGAGAAGATAAGGTCGGCGCCAGGTGAGGAGGGCCAGAAATATTCGATCGATAAGGCCTATGCAGCAATGGCTTCGATGTATCCGGGGGCAACCGAAACCTATATAACGCCGCCTGCGGATCCGACCGGTGTTATCCGGGTGCAGATGCGATATCCGTATGCGATCACGCGGCGGCAGAATACCCTGCTATTCGATCGATATACCGGGAAGGTGCTGAAGACAGAGCTGTACACGCAATATACTGGCTACGACTATATTGCCAGGAGCAACTACAACCTCCATACGGGTAAGATCGCGGCGTTGGGCATCGGGAGCAAGATCGTCTGGTTTTTGACAGCAATGGTCGCGGCCTCCAT
>JAFDYE010000613.1 GCA_018267585.1 Bacteroidota bacterium | reverse complement strand
GTCAGTAAGGGTTTTATGGAATTGGTCTGTGTTCGTGTCTCCTTGTAAATACTTTTACATATGGAATCGAACAAGATCTTAGGCGCCGATATTCTTGACATAATCTTCGATGGCAAGAATAAGGAATATGGCGCGTACGAATTGCGGAAGACGTATAACAGGCGTCTTTTTAAGTCGATCGCCGTGACGGGGATCGTGATCGGGTTGGTTTTTCTTGGGGGGATTGTTAGTGGGAGGGGAACGAAGAGGTCGGTTGCGCCGTCGCTTGTCGATTCGGTGCAGCTGGCTGCTGTCGAGAAGGATCCGCTGCCGCCGACGGCACCACCGCCGCTGCCCAAGCCGCAGCCTGTGCCGATAAAGACCATTGCGGTTACGCCGCCGCGGATCGTGCCGGATGACAAGGCGGACGCGCCGCCGCCGACGGTGGAGGAGCAAGCGGATGCGAAGATCGGGACGGTGACTACTGATGGGCGGATTGATGACGAGTCGGTGGTGGCGCCTCCCGCGCCGGCGGGGAATGGGAAGGTGATCGAGGAGCCGAAGAAGAAGGACGACGAACCGGAGATATGGACGAAGGTGGAGATCGAGTCTGAATTTCCCGGGGGGATGGCGGCGTGGTTGAGGTTCCTGCATAAGAACCTGGACTATCCGCAGGAAGCGATCAATCTTGAGATCGGGGGGCAGGTGATGGTGCAGTTTATCGTGGACGAGCAGGGGAATGTGAGCAATGTGCAGGCGATAAGTGGCCCGGATAAGGGGGGATTGAGGGAGGAGGCGGTGCGGGTGATCAGGAAGAGTGGGTTGTGGACGGCGGCGATACAGAATGGGAGGAAGGTCAAGTCGTATAAGCGGCAGCCGATCACCTTTGTCGCACCCGAATAGGGTGATGGATGTAGAGCACTCTTAGGCTCAATATTTGCATAAATTCCAGCCGGTATACGTTATAACGACGTAACCGGCTATTTTAATTTACTTTCGCCAAAGTTCCTAACCTCTCCATGACCAAAAGACCGTTGCGATTCCTTCAATTGAGGCCCTCGCTGCTGCTGGGTATTCTGCTTTTTTGCGGGGTTGTCCCGGCGACGGCGCAGCTGGGTAATCTGGATATACAGACGACGGCGTCTACCTGCGGTAAGGCCAATGGTATAGTCAAAGTGACGGTCCCGCCGGGGGTCGCGACGGGTCCATTCCAGTTCTATATCGACAGGGGGGACGGCAACGGATTTACCGGGCCTCTGCCGGAGACTTCTCCTTCTACCCATCTTTACACCGACATGGTGGGCTCGCCGGGAGGCCGGTGGATCTATTTCCAGGTTGTCGATGTCCCGACGCGTACGGTGTTGACGAGCCTGGCGTTGTTGGGGGATCTGACGCCGGGCATGGTGGTGAACCCCCAGCCTACGGGTTGCGAGGATACCAGCGGGAGGATCCTGATCTCGGCCAGCTATGGCGGCCCGCCTTTTACCTATTCCATCGATGACGGGAGTCGTGTGGTTACCGGCAGTGACTCTCTTTTTACGGGGCTTCCGACCGGGACTTACAAGGTATCGGTTTCGGACCAGAATGGCTGCAATTTGGATACAACGGTGATCGTCCCGGTATTGAGCGATCTTTCGGCGGTCGTTGGCGCTGTTGCGCCTATCTGCGAAGGAGATTCGGTGCAGCTGCCCTTGCTCAGCCGCGCCGATACCTATAGGTGGTCGCCTGCGGCTGGACTGAGCGACCCCACTGTGGCGGCTCCCTGGGCCAGACCTGCTACTACAACTACTTATACGGTGACGGTAAGCGCCGGGCCGGCGGGGCTCTGCGCGTCACAGCAGGCGCAGGTCACGGTTGCGGTCAGTCCTGCCCCAATCGCGTCCGCCGGGCCGGATGTCGCTATCTGTAGCGGGAAGTCGGTGTTTCTTCATGGCAGCGGGGCGGGGCCGGGGGGGAAGTATACCTGGTCGCCGACGACCTTCCTGGTCGCTCCGAACGGGCCGGCGCCCGCCGTGAACCGGCCTACCGAATCCATCTCTTATACGCTGACCGTGACCTCGGCCGCCGGCTGCGTGTCGCTGGTGCCGGATACCATCCATATCGAGGTCATTCCGCCCTTCCAGGTGAACGCGGGGCCGGATACCTCCGTCTACATGGGGGAAGCGGCGCAGTTGCACGCGACGGTGCCGGATAGCCTTGGGACGGTGACCTGGCAGTGGACGCCTTCGACGGGACTGGATAACCCGGGTATTGCCGATCCGACGATGGTGCTGAATACGCCGGAGGCGGTGCAATACGTGGTGGAGGCGACGACGGCGGGGGGCTGTACAGGGACGGATACGGTGAACGTAAAAGTGTTTGGTGTGGCGGATCTTTTTGTGCCGAGTGCCTTTACGCCGAATAATGATGGGCATAATGATGTGTTGAGGGTGATTGGGCCGGGGGTCGGGCAACTGGTGGTTTTTGCGGTTTATGACCGGTGGGGGAGACAGGTGTTCCTGACCAAGAGTGCCTCGGTGGGATGGGATGGGACGATGGGTGGGAGGGCCATGGATGCGGGGACCTATGTGTGGATGGCGGAGGCCGTGGATATACATGGGAAGGTGATACAGAAGAAGGGGACGGTAGTGTTGATACGGTAAGTGTGTCGCGAGGGACGGCGGGGCCGGGGTGGACATGTGTTTTTGGGTTTGTTGGGTTGGGGACGGATATTTGCTCT
>JAFDYE010000612.1 GCA_018267585.1 Bacteroidota bacterium | reverse complement strand
GGTGTGGTTTGCTTTTGTGGAGGGGGAGGTGGGGGGTGTGGGGGGGAGGGGGGGGATGGGGGGGGGGGGTGATTCGGGGTGTTTTAGAGGTGCCGGAGTGGGAGGGGTGGTTGTCGGGTGTCAGGGTTCTGATCATGTTGTAGAGGAGGCGGCCTGCGATGGGATCGGTGGATGCTTTGTCTGTGGCCATTGTGGAGACCAGCAGCGTGCCGCCGTCGTCGATCTTTACGATGGGGAAGCCCTTTATTTTTTCCATAAAGGCGGCGCGTTTTTCCATGTCGCCTTCGACGTAGCCGTGGATCTTTTGCTGGGTCGCGAGGGCCTGGGTGTGCGGACCGGGTTGTAGCTGAAGGGCGGCGTGGCAGACGGAAGGCATTTCGCGGCGGTTGTCGTTGAAGTAGCGCAGGTCGAGCGGTTCGATTCCGTTGAATACCGGCGATTCGGGGACTTCCATGTTGGCGATCTCGCCTTCGGTGGGGATGATCCAGCCGCGGATATTTTGGGGATAGAGCTGTTGTGCTGCTGCGGGCGCGTCGAGCAGGAGGACGCGGGCTCCTCCGGTGATCAGGGTTTTGAGCTTCGCCAACTGTTGTGTGGTGCAGTTGGTGTCCGGTTTGAGGCCGGAAAGAACAAAGACACCAGTGTGTTTGGTCAGCGCTTCGTCGAGGGTTGTTTTTGTGTAGGGTATGCCGAGGCTGTCGAAGGCGGTATGGATACCGGTGAAGTCTACGAGGACGGGGGTGGTCGTCGTTGTCGGGGCGGCCCATTGCCGGGTTGCCAGGGTAATATCGTATTGGTTGGAGGATATGTTCTTGTTGTCCTGTCTCAGTGTCAGGACGAGCCGGGCGTCGGTGCGGGGATTGGGGAGGTCCCGGGGAATGGTGATCTCCGGTGTCAGCCACTGCCGGCCGTAGTAGGGAGTTGCGGGGACGTCGAGTCGTCCGCTGGTGATGGTGTGGCCTGAACTGTCGGTCAGCTGCCATTCGAGCGTGGAAGGCGGGAGCGGTTTGCCGTCGGTCGCGTCGTTGACGATGCAGATGCGTGCCGGAAGGGGCCGGCCTGCGTAGAAGTGGCGGCCCCAGAGTTCTGCGCTTACGAGGACCGGCTGGAGGGCGCGTTTCATTGCATAGTAGACGGGGTAGGGTTCGATGGTCTTCCGGTCGTACACGTTGCGGAACCAGGTGATGAGCGCGAAGTGGAGGAAGCCGGAGGCTTTGGGGTCGGAGCGGCGGAAGGCCTCGGCCAGCTCGCCGGTGATGAAGGCGTGTGTCCTGAGGAACCAGGCGGGGTCGGCGTTCTCGTAGGCGAGGTCGCCGATGAGAGACTGTGGCGTCTGGTGAACGATGGTATAGAAGCGTGTGGCATGACCTGTCTCGGCATTTGGATAGCCGGTGGACATCTCCTGGCTGATCAGGGGCCGGCCTTCGTTGTGGTACTGGGTCTGGAATTCGCCTTTGAACTGCCGAAAGATCGAGTAGTCGTACCAGTTGTAGTAGGCGTGGACGTCGTCGACGTCGCCGTCGTCGATGGTATTGAAGAAGTCGGGCCCGAATTTCTTTGTGTTGCGGCGGTAGTTGGAGTCGAAGCAGATGGGCCGGGTGGGGTCGGTCCGGCGCATTCTTTTTACGACCTCCGAGATGATGCGCATTTTGACGCGGGCTCTCGCGGGATCGGGGTCGTTGTCATAGAATTTCATTTCGTTGTTGACGGTCCAGAGGAGCAGCGACGGGTGGTTGCGGTATTTTTTCAGCAGTCCGATGAATTCGTCGGCCCAGAGGCTGATGAGGGAGCTGTCGGGCATGGAGCCGGCGAGCATGAGCCAGGGCCAGGTGCCTTCGTAGCTGATGCCGATGCCGTTGCGGTCGGCGGCGTCCATCCAGGTCTCGTTGTAGGGGGAGGTATGGGTTCGCGTGATTTCCATGTTGGCTGACTTCATCAATTGGAAGAAGTGGTCGGCTATCGCGGGGCTGTCGGGTTCGAGGGCGAACGGGGTTTGGTTGGCGCCGCGGAGCCAGTATTTCCGGCCGTTGAGCCAGAAATAGCCGTCGCGGGACTCGAAGGTGCGGAAGCCGGAGGTGACGGTGATTTGGTCGATGGGGGTGGATTGGGTGGTGGTTCCTGCGGGGATGTTGGCGTGGCTCGCGGCGGCGAGCAGGCGGAAGGTGAAGTTGTAGAGATTGGGGGCTTGCGGGCTCCAGAGTTTTGGGTGGAGGTCCGTGATAGTCAGTGTTATGGTTTTTTCTGTGGCGGCGGGGACGGTGACAGGTTGTGTGTTGTCGTACAGGCCGGGGATGGAGGTTTTTAGGTTTAGGCCGGTCTGGCGGCTGGTGGTGTTATTGATGGTGACGTCGATGGTTGCGCCGGTCAGGGAAGGCTTTATGAAGACGTCGGTGATCCTGATCGGGTTGGTGATGATGAGTTTTACGGGCTGCCAGATGCCGGCGGGGTCTCCGCCATAGAAGCCGTGAGGGAGGTCGTGGACCATTTTGTTGGTGACGGGTACGCTGACTGCGACGTCTACTATCTTGTCGGCGTCGGCGATGGATTTGCCGTAGTCGCGGGAGACCTTGACGGCGATGAGGTTTTTGCCGGGGACGAAGAGGCCTGTGCCGTCGACGCGGAAGTCGCCGAACATACCGACGTGGCTGCCCGCCTTTTTTCCGTTGATGTAGACTTCCGCGACTTTGGAAACGGCGTCGAAGGCGAGCTCGCAGGATCTTCCTTTTATGGCCGCGGGCAGCTCGACCCACTGGCGATACCAGGCCTGGCTGGTCTTCTTATAATCAAATGTATATCCTTCGCAGCGGTCGGTCTCCTGTTGGAAATAGTTATCGGAAGCGCCTTTGGCGTGGGGGCCAAAGGTTTCGCCGTGGAGCCAGATACGGATAGGGTTCCAGAAAGAGGGAACGGGCATGAAGTGCCAGGTATCGTCGTTGGTCTTGTTGGAGACGGCGTTCTTGTCGGAGATGCCTTCGTAGGTCGGGTAGAAGAGCCAGCGGCCGTCGAGGGAGAGTTCGGTGCGGGGGCCGGTGAGGGTAGTGAGTCTGAGTGGGGAGTAGGCGGCGCGTTCGGTTGACCGTTGGCGTTCCTTGTCGGCTGCGGGTAGTGTGGATATGCTGGATGCGGTCGTTATGTTGGATGTGGGAGTGATCTTCAGGTTTTCGTATTCTGCTGTGAGCCAGCCGCCGCCGAGTATGACCTGCCCTGAAGGGAGGAGCCGGCTGTTCTTGTCGGTTATGTCGATGCGGGGGATCTTTTCGTCGCCGAGCCAGACGCGGATGCGGTCGCCGGTGGTGGCGATGCGGAAGGCGTACCAGGCGCCGGCAACGGGATGGAAGCCCAGGGGGCGGAGGGCCAGGAATTCGTCGCGGCCCATCTCACCTCTTCTGGCGAGGTAGAGGCTGTTTT
>JAFDYE010000611.1 GCA_018267585.1 Bacteroidota bacterium | reverse complement strand
AGGACTTCGAGCCAGGCGTTGATGAGGGATTCGGTGGGTGGATCGATGGGGCCGGGGGGGAGGCCCGTGGGACGGTTCGGGATGGGACCCGGGGTGGGGCTCGGGATGGCGAGGCCCGGGTCTGTCGCGCCGGGTTCTGGTCCGGGTTTGCTGCCGAGGCAAAAGCCGATGGTGAGGCTTCCGGCGGCCTTCAGGAAATTTCTTCGGGAGATAGACATAACACAGGATTGGTCGGCGGGTGAGGTAAAAAGTTACGACAAAAGCAGCAATAATAGTACCATGTGGTAGCTGGTCCAGGTGGCGGAGAGTGTCCATCCGAGGCCGAGGAGTTGTGTTCTGCGGATGTGTTCGAGCAGCATGCAGGCCGTGACGGAGAAGAAGTATAGTGCTGCCAGGGTTGGGGTGAGGATGGAGTGGGCGATGAGGGCCGGGAGGATGGGGAAGGAGTGGGCGATGATCTTGAACAGGCTATGAATGCCGTAGCTGACCTCGCCGGTGGATGTATTGACGAGTGCGATCTCGTTGACGGCTCGCTGGTGGTCGACGAGGGGGCAGGCTATGGGTGGCATTTGTTGATAGGGGGTGCGGCCGTCGGTGTCCAGCATGCCGGTGGCAGTAAAGGCGTGGGAATAGAGACTGCACATGGGGCATTCTGAATCGTATAGGAGGATGTGGTTTTTAAGGGTGTTCATGGTGCTGAGGTTGGTTGGACAAATTTAATTAAGGTTTTTGAACTTTCAAAATATATTGAAACTTATGAAAGATGGGATGGGGGGGGGGAAACGGGGAGATGGTCTAAAAGACGAAGGAAGTTTCGAAGATGGATTAATATTAGATAATTGCAAATCAATTATTTATGAGTTAATTTGCATGAATTTTCAATAAATAAATTAATAAATGTAAATAATATTATATCTTGTACCGTATGAACAGGCTACGGGAATTACGAGCTCAATTGAAGGAGGGCAATTTGTATCGCCGGTCCGACATCAGCAATTGGTCGAAATCTCCCGACCGGCACCTGGCTGAACTGGTCAAAGAGGGCATGTTGGAAAAAGTGTCGCCGGGACTCTACTATTATCCTAAGAAGTCCATTTTTGGCAAGACGCCGCCCGAAGAGTCCAGATTGGTCCGCGGATTCCTGAAAGATGACCGCTTTCTGATCACTTCTCCCAATGCGTATAATAGTCTTGGAGTAGGAACCACCCAACTGTACAATCGGCGAGTGGTCTATAATCATAAGCGGCATGGCATGTTTACCCTAGGTAATCAACAGTTTGCGTTTCGGGTCAAGCCTCATTTCCCCACCAAGCTGACCGAGGAGTTCTTGTTGGTCGATCTGGTGAACAATGTCGATTCGCTGGCCGAGGATAAGGACGCTTTACTTCAGAATGTGACCAGGAAAGTAGCGGCAATGGATCGTCAAAAACTTGCCCGGGCCGTGAAGGAGTATGGGAGTATCCGAACCCAAAAATTCTTCGAATCCCAGTTAAAAACAGTCTAACAAATGGCAGGCCTATTTTTACACCGGCACAAGGACTTTCCTGATCTGCTACGTATCCTGGGCCGTGATATGTCAATCGATCCTTACCTTGTTGAAAAGGATTATTGGATCATGCAGGTTCTCTACGGATTGCAGCAACTTGGGCTTGCATTTGAATTGAAAGGAGGAACCTCGCTTTCCAAGGCGTTTGGTGTGATTTTTCGGTTCTCTGAGGACATCGACATCCTGATCCATCCGCCAACTGAATTGAAGGTGAATGAGAATCCGAAGAATACCAAGACGAACGCTGTCACTAGCAGACGAGATTTTTATGACTGGCTGGCCGGGCACTTGCATATCGACGGGATCGTAACTGTAAAACGGGACTATGAATTTGATGATCCGAACTACTACCGAAGCGGGGGAATTCGGCTTCATTATGAAAGTTACAGCTCGCCACTGGAAGGCGTCAAGGACGGCATTCTGCTCGAGGTCGGCTTTGACGACACCAGCCCTAACCAGCCGGTCACGATCGGCTCTTGGGCTTATGAAAAAGCGACAGCTATTACTGGCCTGAATTTAATAGATAACAGGGCAAAAGATACAGTCTGCTATAATTTTGAGTACACGTTTGTCGAAAAGCTACAAACGATTGCGACGAAATTCCGCCGGGAGCAAGAAGGAGCAGAGGAGCGCCCCAACTTCATGCGGCAGTATTATGACGTGTATTGCCTGTTAAGCAGGCAGGAGGTCCAGGCCTTCATTGGAACGGAGGCCTACCGCCAACATAAAACAAAACGATTTCCGGCCGCCGATCGCGCCATCCCGGTCGCCCAGAACCAGGCGTTTTTACTCGAGGATCCCGCAATCAGAGAAGAATACCAAAAACGCTACAAACGCACAGCTGCGATCTACTACCGGGGCCAACCTCCCTTTGATGAGTTGTTGGATCGGATAAGGCAGAACCTACATAAATTATAATGGAAAAATGGGGAAAGGGAAGACTACAGGGAGAAAAGCTTAGGGGGAACTGGGGAGATGACCTGGAGAGGGGAAGTGGGCAGGGGAAAAATCGGGGATGGGAAGGCTGGGAAAAAGGAAGGCTGAGGAAAAGGGGAGCGGGTAAGACAAGATGCGGGGGAGGGGGAAATGGGTGATTTAAAAATACAGGCCGGGTGGTGGCGTCAGATCGACAAAATTGTCCTATTTTCAGGGGTCGTCTTACCTTGTTAAATCTCACCGTTGATCGTCCTGTCCAAAAGCTCATTGTGTCGTCGGCCAACCACTAAGTGAAAGCGGCCAACGGCTAAATGGATTGGTGCAGGGTTGGAATACTCGGTACTTTTTCGCCCCGATCGGAACACCGCATCGCTAGTCGTTGATCGCTAATCCTTAGTCCCATATCGCGAATCCTGAATCGCGAATCCTGAATCATTAAACATGACTATAAGTTATCTATGAAATTTAATTTTACCCCCCTCCGAAAATCCGGAACTCTTTTATTGGTGGTTTTCTTTGTTGCGACCGCGGTGAAGGCGCAGGTGAACAGTCAGCTGCTGTCCCGGACGGGCCCGGATCAGACGGGTGATCCGCATGCGGAGGCCAACAGGCTGCTTAAGAAGAATCTGCAGCCGGCCGGTCTCAGCCAGATCGAGCTCAACAGCTATTTTGTTACCGACGCCTATGCTGATAAGAAGACCGGATTATATATGGTGTATCTGCAGCAGGGTTATGCGGGCATTCCCGTCTACCGGAAGATCGGGGTCTTTGTCTTCCGCAATGATACGCTGGTCTCAAAGACAACCAACTATATCCCGATACAGGCAAGGGCTGCCGGTCTTCGTACTACGCCGGCGGTTGACGGCAGCAGGGCGATCAGAGCTGCTGCGGTGCATCTCGCCCTGCCCTCTTCGGGGAATCTCCGCCTTTTGAAGACAGAGGCTCCCCGCCAGCATTTTCTGTACAACGGGGACGGGATCTCGAAACACGATATTCCCTCCGATCTTGTGTGGTTGCCGGTCGACAGTTCGAATAAGGTCAGGCTGGCCTGGAACATGCGGATCGCCACGCCGGATGGAAAGAGCGACTGGTATATACGCGTGGACGCCCAGTCGGGGGAAGTGATCGACAAGACGAGCCTTATCGTCAGCGAGAAGAATCCCAATGACTGTGAACCGACCCGGGGCCTGAAACTGAATCCGCCGCATGCGCCGGCGCCGCTGCCGGGACGTCCGGCTCCTGCGTCGGTCCGGCCTGGTGGCAAAAGTCCGGGGGGGCAGAATGGGATGATCCCGGGTATCGTGGGGGAGGATTATCGGGGGGAGGTGAACGGGAAGGAGGTGGCGGGGACCGAGGTGAACGGGAAGGTGGCGCCGGGGACGGAGGTAAACGGGAAGGTGGCGCCGGGTATTGGGGCGGGGACGGAGGTGACGGCTCCTTTTTTCTTTGGCACTCCGGCGGTGACCAGCGATTCGTACCGGGTGTATCCTTTTCCGCTGGAGTCTGCGAACTACGGCGATCGCGTTCTCGATGCCAACCCCTGGTCGCGTGCGGGGGCGGGGAATAACGCTACGACGCTGGGGTGGCACTATGACAACATCAACAACTACAACTATACCCGCGGCAACAATGTATGGACCCTGGAAGATATCAACGGCAGCTATACCCTGAACGGCAAGGCCGATACTTCCCTTACCGCCATCCCCTCCCTTACCTTTGACCGGGCGGTCGACACAAGCGTCGACGCAACAACGTATTCGAACCTTCATGGCGGAATGGACAACCTTTTCTACTGGAACAATATCATGCACGATATCTCCTACCAGTACGGTTTTGACGAGCCTGCCGGGAATTTTCAGTGGGACAACCAGGGCCGGGGCGGGTCCGCGAGCGATATGGTGATCGCGTTTGCGCAGGACGGCGCAGGCATCGACAACTCCGACTTCGGGACGCCGCCGGACGGATCGCTGCCGGTAATGCGGATGTTCCTGTGGAACTTTACGTCTTCGAGCAAGCTGCATATCTCCGCGCCCGCGGGGATCGCCGGCGACTATAACACCACCGAAGGAGATTTCAGCTATCAGAACAGGCTCGGGGATAAGGGGACGGTCACGGGCGGTATCGTCTACCTGACCGATGCCAGCGGGACTACGCATCTGGCCTGCTCGGCGCCCGGCAGCTCGCCCAGCGTCTCCGGCAAGATCGCGATGATCGACAGGGGAACCTGCAACTTTACCGTCAAGGTGAAGAACGCGCAGAATGCGGGCGCCATCGCCGTTATCATTGTGCAGACCTCCGACCCCGCCACGGCCATGTCGGGGAACGACTCCACTATTACCATCCCCGTAGTGCAGATCTCCCAGACGGATGGCAACACGCTGAAGGCCAATCTTACGGGTCTCACGGGCTCGCTCGTCCCTGGCGGCGCCTATCGCGACGGCTCCCTGGACAACGGCATCATCGCCCACGAATACACGCATGGCATCTCCAACCGGCTGACCGGCGGTCCGGCCAATACGGACTGTCTCTCCAATGCCGAACAGATGGGTGAAGGGTGGAGCGACTATATGGCACTCATGGTGACCACCGACTGGTCGACAGCCGCCGTCACCGATGGTACGAAGAAGAGGCCTCTCGGTACTTATGTCTATGGTCAGTCTGCAACGGGAGGGGGCATACGCACTTATCCCTATACCACCGATATTTCGGTCAATCCCTGGACCTACGGCATGATGAAAACGAATACCGGCGGTGAGGTACATCTGATCGGCGAGATATGGTGCGCCACGCTCTGGGATATGACCTGGAATATCATCCAGCAGGAGGGTATCGACGGCGACCTCTATCACGGCACAAAGGGCAATAATATCGCGTTGCAGCTGGTGATGACGGGGCTTAAGCTGCAGCCCTGCAGCCCGGGGTTCCTCGACGGCCGTGACGCCATCCTGAAGGCCGACTCGCTGCTGTACGATAACCGTCACAAGTGCGCCATCTGGAATGCGTTTGCCAGGAGGGGTATGGGGAAGAGCGCGTCGCAGGGCAGCACAGACAGCTACCAGGATCAGACGGCGGCGACGGATCTGCCGAGCGGCGTCGGCCTGTCAACAACGGCGAGCAAGACGCTGCTTGCGCAGGGCGACAATGTCACCTATACTATCAAGGCGTCCTGCGACTGCCAGGCGTTGACGGGAATTTCTATCGTGGATACGCTCTCATCCAATATGAGCTATGTGTCCTCTACGGGGGGCAGCGGGGGGAGCTATACCAGTCCGGCGGTGCACTGGGATAACAATAGTTTTACGGCGGGTGAGACCAAGACCTTTACGGTCACGGCCAACGTCACCGGAAGTTATGCGACGCCGGATACGCTGATCAATGATACGCGCGATCCTGCCAACTATACCTGGACGGCCTCGGCGTTCGGCGCCTACGAATTTACGGATGTGACGACGAAGGCGCATAGCGGTTCGCATTCCTGGTTTGCTACCGACCAGACCAGCCAGGACATGCGGCTGACGTCGGGCAATCTGGTTCCGGGGACGGTGTCGACACTAAGTTTTTGGCATTATTATTCGACCGAGTCGACCTTTGATGGCGGCGTCGTGGAGATCTCCACGGACGGCGGTACGACCTGGACGGATCTGGGACCTTATATGACCCAGAACGGCTACAACAGCAGTATCGACCCGGGATATTTCAAGAGCGGCTGGCCTTCGACGGCGAGCGCGATTGCGAATCGCAATGCATTTAGTGGCAGCAGCGGAGGCCAGTTCATTCAGACCTCGGTGTCACTCAGCAGCTTTGCGGGGCAGACGGTCAAGATACGTTATAGGTTCGTAACGGACGGGTCCACCACGAGCGACGGCTGGTACATCGACGATATCCTGCTGACCAATGAGAGCGGAACTACGAGCACGAGCAAGACATTCAACGGTACGACGCTGCTGTCGTCGTCGATACTTTCTTCCCGGTTTGCCGCTGCGCCGCTGCCCGTGAACTTCCTGAGTTTTGATGCGAAGAAGCTGAACGGCTTGTCGCAGCTGCACTGGACGGTCAACGACGAGATCGACGCGGCAAAATATATCATCGAACGGAGCACGGATGGCGGCACCTACACTGCTATCGGCGAAGTGCCGGCCGCGAATTCGGGCGACTATTCCTTTACCGATGCTCAGCCGGTGGATGGACGGGACTATTATCGTATACGCGAGCAGGATCATGATGGCAAGCCGACGATATCAGGGATCAGGCTCCTGCAATTTAACAGCAAGTCATTTGTGGTAAAGCTCTCGCCGGTGCCGACCTATACGCACAGCGTGCAACTGGAGATCGATGCGGACAATAACAAAGCCGTGACGGCGACGCTGCTGAGCATGACGGGGCAGGCGGTGAAGGTCTTTGTTGTCAGGCCCGGTATGAACCAGCTGGACCTCAGTGATCTTTCGAAGGGGATGTATTTTTTGAGCGTGCAACCCGATACTGGCGAAGCTCAGATCAGGAAGCTGATCATTCAATAAACTTAGTTCGGGAGGGCCAGAGTATGCAAAAATGTCATAGCTTTGGCCCTCTTTAAAGTTTTTTGTAATGTTAACAGTTGAGAAGATCGGCGGCACGTCGATGAGTGCGCTCCAGGACGTCATTGAGAACATTGTTTATTTCGGTCGTTCGGGGGACAAGTTGTACAATCGGGTTCTGGTAGTCAGTGCTTTTTCCGGGGTTACGAATATGTTGCTGGAGGATAAGAAGACGGGTGCGCCCGGCGTGTATCACCGGATCGTGAAGAGCGAGAATTTTCATGACTCGCTGAAAGAGATGGTTGCGAAGCTGAAGGACATCAATAAAAAATATGTGGAGCTGGGCCTGGAACCCGGGGTCGCCGATAGTTTTATCGAGCAGCATGTGGCCAAGGCACAGACCTACCTGGAGAACCTGGCCAATATTCTCGCGTCGGGTTATGTCAGCCGCGAGGGCATTTTGCAGGCGGCGCGCGAGATACTGGCTTCCATCGGCGAGACGCACTCGGCTTTCAACCTTACGAATATATTAGCCAGGAAGGGGCTGAATGCCCGGCTGGTAGACCTTAGCGGTTTTGACGATCAGCGTCCTTTTACCATCGACGAGCGCATCAAGGACGCGTTCTCCACTATCGACCTGCAGAGCTGCATCTGTATCGTCACGGGCTATGCCAAGGGGACGGAAGGCATCATGCGCGAGTTCGACCGGGGTTATTCGGAGGTCACTTTCTCCAAGATAGCCGAGATCCTCAAGCCGCAGGAAGCGATCATTCATAAAGAATACCATCTGTCGACGGCCGATCCGGCCCTGGTTGGCGTGGAGAACGTGAAGCCTGTGGGATATACCAACTACGATATCGCGGACCAGCTGGCGGATGTGGGGATGGAAGCCATCCATCCGAAGGCATCGAAGCCGCTGGAGATAAACGGGATCAATCTCCGTATCAAGAATACCTTTGAGCCGGCGCATCCGGGGACCCTCATTACGCGGGAATACGTCAGTGATACCAAGCGGGTGGAGGTGATCACGGGGATGACGAAACTTGTGCTAATAGACGTTTATGATCCTTTGATGGTGGGGAATGTGGGGAGCGACTTTCAGATCATGAAGCTGTTCCATGACCATCGTATCAGCTATACTTTCAAGACGACGAGCGCGAACAGCATATCGATCGCTATCTGGGAGGCCGACTTTAAGCAGGAGTTGATCGACGACCTGAAGGCGGCTTTTGAAGAGGTCACGGTCGAGCCGGTGGCTATGGTTTGTCTGCTGGGTACGAATATGGATCAGCCGGGGCTGCTGGCGAAGAGTGCGGCGGCGCTGGCGGCTGAGAATATCAATATTGTAAGTGCGGGGTTTGCGTTGAGGAAGGTCAATTTCCAGTTTCTGATCGCGAGGGAGGATTTTAAGGGGGCGATCGTCGCGCTGAACAGGGCGATGGGGTAGGGGAACCGGGACTTAGCCCGGTATTGGATAGTTTTCTACGATCCATTCATAGTTGTTGTCCGTCTTGCGGGCGTGGCCGATACCTGGCCAGGGGAGGTGGTAGGCGAAGATACGGGTCTTATCGGCGGCGAGCTCTTTCAGCACGCGCCGGCGAGTTGCGGCTGCGAGGCCGAGGTCCGTGTCGCCATAGAAGCCCCAGTCGGGGTGTGCGAACTGCAGCACGTCTGAATGGAGGAGGTCGGCAATGTGCACCAGTTGTTCTCCTTCCGAATAGATATGAACCAGGGTATGGCCCGGCGTGTGGCCGGCGGCCTTCTGAAGACGGATGCAGCCCCATCGTTGGTCGCCATCGTTGAAGAACTGCAGCCGCGGTTGCAGGGTCTTTAGCGAGGAGTGGATCGAGCCGATGATCGTGCGAAGCGTGTCGGTGTTGTTGAGGCTGCTTTTTGAGAAGTCGGGTGCGTCCTGCATCCAGAACTTGTATTCGATTTCCGAGATATGTACCTGTGCTTTGGGGAAGACGAGGCTTTTGTCGGCCTGGAGCAGTCCACCGATATGGTCGGGATGGGCGTGTGTGAGGACGACGTCGGTGACATTGTTTGGATCTATTCCTGCGTCTTTGAGGGAGTGCGGCAGCCAGCCTGCGCCGGCGCCAAAGCCCGCGCCGCAACCGGTATCGATGAGGATGAGCTGTTGCGCGGTGCGGACGACGAGGATATTTATTCCGAGCTCGATGGCTTCCTGTGAGCGGAAGTTATTGTGGAGGAGGCTGTCGACGGTGGCGGCGGGGATACCCGGGGCGAAGCTGGGTTGGACGGGGCTCATGCGGAGGGAGCCGTCGGTGACGACGGTCATGTCGAGGTTGCCAAGTTTGAAGTGATGAAAGGGGCGGGGGGAGGGGTTGATCACGCCGGCGGTAGTGTTGGTGCCGGTAGCGGGTGT
>JAFDYE010000610.1 GCA_018267585.1 Bacteroidota bacterium | reverse complement strand
GGGCTCGAGATCTCCGAGATAGAAGGCGACGCCATTCTTTTTTATAAGTTTGGCGACATCCCCAGCCTGGAGACCATCTATCAACAGGTCGAACAGATGTTCTGCCGGTTCCACCAGCACCTCACAGCCTACGAGAACAGCCGGTTCTGCCAGTGTAAAGCCTGCAAATCCGCCATCTCGCTCACCCTCAAAATTATCACCCACTACGGAGAGTTCACAGGCTACAACGTAAAGAACTTTAGCAAGCTGATCGGCAGGGACGTCATCGTCGCCCACCAGCTGCTCAAGAACGATATAGAACAGCACGAATACTGGCTGGTCACCGACAGCCTCGCTCCCCAGCGGCCTCTTGCTGCGCTTACCAGGTGGATGCAATGGAACGACAGCGTCAAACAGACCGACTCCGGTGAGATACCCTTCCGCTATACACAGCTGAGTCAGCTAAAGAATAACCTGCCCCCCGATCAGTCTCCCCGGCGTGATCTGGCCAGGAAAACAAAGGTCCTTTCTGCTACCCGCAATTATCCGACCGATATTATCACGCTATTCCACGCCACCGGTGACCTCAGCTACCGCAGCCGCTGGCAGGAAGGTATAGTAAAGGTAGAAGATATCGACCACTATCTTCCGCGCATCGGAATGCGATCACGGTTCATACTCGCTGGCGGTCGGTCTGTCATATTCGCCAGCAGCTATTCCTACCGGGCGGACCGCATCGAATTCAGCGAGACCGACGAGCGGCAGACCACATCCACCTATTATATCCTGGAAAAGCTTTCCCCCGCAGAGACAAGGCTGCCCATCGAGCTGTATGTCAGGAAGAACATCTTCGCCGCCGCCATCTTCAATCTTACCCAAAAGACAAAAAGAACTGCCAGTCTTCAGCGATCGATGCTCAGGCTTGACCAACTGCTGAAAGAGATACCCTCTTTTGCATATGACGTTAATTAAAAGCCGACGCAGTGGTCCTGTCCTTTTTGTATGGCGTCCGGCCGCCTCAGCCGATGCAGTCGTGGTAGCGTCAGTAGTATCGCCGGCACCACAACCATCAGTATGCCATTGATCAGGATCATCGGCTGCAGTCCCCAGCGGTGGGCGCCCGCCCCTATCAGCCAGGACGCCACAGGCTGCAATCCGAAAATGATCATCAGGAAGGTGCTGACAATCCGCGCCCGCATACCGGGTGGCGTAAGCTCCTGCGACAGACCGATGGACAGGGTCACCACGTTGGCCGCGCCCATGCTCGTCATGAACTGGCACACCAGGGTAAAGTAGATGTTGCTGCTCCTTGAAAAAAGGATATACCAGATTCCCGACCAGATCAGCGCTCCGCCGATCGCTATGCAGGGTCTCCTGATCCGTTCGACAAAGGGCATTACGAAGACGATGCCGATCAGTGCGCCCGCACCTGCGGCGCCGAGCAGCTTTCCAAGAGTAGCGGCATTCCCGTTCAGCGTTTCCGACGCTACCGCCGGCAGCAGCTGGATAGTAGAGAGTCCAAAGAACGCCTGGGTGGCAGCAAAAACCATGATCAGCTTGAGCAGACTATGCTTCCGGAAATAGCGCCATCCTTCGAGGAATTGTTTTAGTCCGTTGCCCGACACGGCCTGTACAGTCGAACGCGTGTGGACGGCGGCGATGCTCAAAATGCAGATGATAATGGTCAGTCCGTTCAACCAGAAAGAAAGCGCAACCCCTACCTTCGAGATCAGGTAACCGGCTATCGACGGTCCGACCAGCCTGGTCAGCTGGGTAATGGAATTGTTTAGCGCTACGGCCTTTCGGATATTGCCCGTGCCGGCGATATCGCCGATAAAGGCCTGCTCCGCCGTTACGTCGAACGCACTGACGACCCCCAGAACACAAGCCAGCACATAGACGTGCCACAGCTGCAGCAAATGAGCCTGCAGGAGTCCCGCGAGGGCAAAGGCACACAGCATGATGAGAAATTGCGTGACCAGCAGTATCTTTCTACGGTCATACCTGTCCGATATGACCCCGACCCAGGGTCCGAGAAGAAAGAAGGGTATCTGCCCAAAAAAGGCAACGACCCCCAGCGCCACCGTACTGTGCGTCAGCTCCCAAACCACCCACGCCTGGGCAGTCTGCTGCATCCAGTCACCGATAAGACTAACCGCATTGCCGGAAAGATATATCCGGATATCCCTGTTCCGAAGAATGGTAAAATTGTCGGCAATTATCGAAAACACGCCCGGTCCGGCGTTTATATCCCCCATACTTTATTTCCTCAATTATACGTTAAATTTACCTAAACCTTTATTTATGCTCCGAACTGCCATCGTCGCCACCTTATTCCTCTCCTCTTTTACCGTTTCCGCCCAGGACAGTACAAAGATCAGACATATCCGCCAATTGATGGAACTTACCGGAATGGCCAGGCTGGGCAACCAGATGATGACGAACATCATATCCTCCTACAAACAGAACTACCCCGCCGCCACCACCGAATTCTGGGACGCCTTTATGAAAGAGGCCGATATGTCGCAGCTTTTCGAAAAGATCATCCCCGTCTATGAGCAGAACTTCTCGGACGACGATATCAAAGAGCTGATCGTCTTCTACCAGTCCCCCGTCGGCAGGAAAATGATCGACAAAATGCCGGTCATCATGCAGCAATCGATGCAGATCGGCTCCGACTGGGGCAAGCAGCTCAGCGAAAAGGTGATCGAAAAGCTAAAGCAGAAGGGCTACATCAAGCAATCGTAGATTTGCACCATCATGGGATATCATATGAACTCCCCTGTCATGCTATAAATATACCACCTTCCCTCATTGTGGAATCGCTTCCAAGGTAGAAGGGACGAGATTCCTCATCCCCGGACAAGATTCCTCACCTCCGCCAAATTTCAAGGGCCAAACGCTCCAATTGCCGCCAAAAGACGCCGGGTATGCTTTCTGAAAGGGTAAGTCGAACCACAAATTGATCAATCATGCAAAAGAAACATCAAAATACAGCTACGAAAGGAACCAGCGGGACAAACCGCCAGTCAGGCCCAGGTAACCGTCAATCCGGCAGCGGCATGGGACAGTCCAACAGCGGCACAGGTCGGTCGGGCAGCAGCATGGAGCAGTCCGACGGATCAAATCAGTCCGGCAATGGAATGAACCGCTCCGGCGGCAACGACTCCAGTGGCAACCGGGGCCAATCCGGCAATCGCCCCGGCCAATCTGGTAAAGAGCACAATATGAGAACTGAGCTCAGCCCTGAACAAGCAAGACAGGCAGTGAGAGACGAAAGAAGGGAAGATGAAGAAGAAAGATCCATTCCTGACGATACCGATCCTGAGTTGGACGAACAGGATCTGAAGGAAAATAATCTCTCGGTAGAAGGCGCCGATAAGATCGAATGGGATCCGGAATCCTGAAAAACCAACGAACTGCCGCGTCCCGGATGCGGCAGTTCACTTTTTATACCTTCATCAGTTCGACCTTCTTCCCGTCCCAGTCGGGCAACAGTATCCTGTCGTCGGCTATCTTAAGGTGCGCATCCGCAACCGCGCTGAATACGCTCCTGAAATCAGTCGTCACGGGCAGGTCGCGCCGGTCCTCCAGGTTTTCGACGGCCAGTTCGGCAACGGTACCATAGACCTTTCCTCCGGCCACATTGTTGCCAAGGATAAAATTACAGGAGGCACGGCCGTGATCCGTACCCCCCGTCCCGTTCTGATGGACCGTACGCCCGAACTCCGTCATCGTCATCACCGTCACGTCGTCCTGATAGGCTTCGAGGTCCTTCCAGAACGCCGCGATGCTATTGCTGAGATCGGTCACATTCCTTGCAAATATCCCATTGTCCGAACCCTGGTTGAAATGTGTGTCCCATCCGTTGGACTCCGTAAACGACACTTCCAGTCCCACATCCATCTTGATCAGCTGCGCTACCTGGCGAAGAGAATTGCCAAGAGGTGTAGGAGGATAGATCGCCCCGCCCGAAGGCTGATAGTTGCGGACGTCAGCCCGCTGCAGCATCTTCATCGCCTCAAAACTTTCCTTGCCCGTCTCCTGAAGCAGCCCTGAAGAAGTCTGATCATAGAGGTCCTCCCAACTACGGGCCGCCGTGCTCGCCGCAGCCGGATTGCCCTTCAGCTGGATCGCGAAATCCTGCAGATTGCTGATCGCCACCGAAGGGTGATCGCCATACAAAGACCTTGGCAAGGCCGACGTCAGACTAACCGCAGCGAACGGCGTAGCCGCATCGTGCCCCAGAAGTCCGACCGCACGATTGAGCCAGCCGCTGGCCGTGCCCTTATTAAAGGGCGTACCCGACTCCATATAGTCCTGCGCGTCAAAATGCGACCGCGTATTGTTCGGTGATCCGATACCGTGAACAATGCCCAGCCGCCCCTCTTTGAACAAGGGCTCGAAAGCCCTCATTCCGGGATGAAGTCCCCAACGGCCGTCCAGGTCGATCAGCGGATCCTTGCCACCGCTCGCCGCCGAAATGAACAACCCCGGCCTCGCCGCCTGCAGATACTTATCCCCGAAAGGCGTCACCGCCATCAGTCCATCCATCGCACCCCGCTGAAAGATACAGACCAGTACTCTCTTCCTCTTGTACGGAGCGACCAATTTGTCGCTTGCAGCCGCCTCAGCCATAAAGGCCGGTATCCCCCCCATCAGACCTACACCAAACAAGGCAAGGCCACTTCCCTTCAAAAAACCTCTTCTCGATAACATGATCATATAATTTTATCGTCTTTGATATTCCGGCGAACCGATGATAATGCCCACTACCTGCGCCAGCATCGGGTTGCCCATACCCACCGGCTCGATCGTTACCTTGCTCGCCTTCGCCGCATCGATCATATCCCCCGTCTGCATCCCGGCCGAACGGTCGGATTCCGCATTATTGGACGCGATGGTCTTCGGACTCGCCGCATCGACCTTCTGCGCCAGCGCAGGATCTGTCAACATAGGCGTGAGTCGTTTGATCGTCGGCCCCAGGTCCCGCTCAGGCAGAATAACCCTGCCATAGGTTTCCAGCGCCGCCACCGCACTCTCCGGCTCATGGCCGTTGTTCAGGGCAGCAAGGTCGATACGCACGCCCGGTATCCGTCCCGAAGCCACCGCCAATCCAAAGTTCATGCGGTTTAGAAGGGAGCCGGTATTTATCCAGTAGGCTCCCTTGTCGGGAAAGCCTGTCGGCGCCTGATAATAATATTGCTTCTCTCCCATCCGGGCTATCCAGGTATACAGTTGCAACGGTTGTTCAACGATTGCGTGCAGGCTCCGCACCGCCCCGATCGCGAGCTCGAAGGGTGATTTTGTCTTCTCTCTCACCGCCTCTGCATTCCAGAACTCTGGCGCCGTCACCATCGTGATCAGCACCTGGCGGATATCACCGTTCTTCTCGCGGAAGGTCTTTGCCATCTTGTCCAGTAGTGACTGCGGCGGGTCATCACTGACAAAGCGCACCGCTATCTTACGCGTGATGAACGCAGCCGTTGAGGGGTGGTGGGCCAGCATCTCCAGCAGCTCAACCCCTTCCTCATAACCTCCACCCGCGGGAAAAGCGTGTCCCAGGACAGTTTTCGGGCCCTTATCATGCCGGTTGGCATTGAAGAAGAAGTCCCCGTCGTGCACAAAACCCCTTCTCGCCAGCTGATCCTCGCTATAACGTCTTACAACCCCTTTACCCTGCTCCGTCATCGGATAAACACCCCATCCCGTCAGAACCCTTGCCGCCTGGGTCACATCCAGCTGTGTATAACCCCCATCCACACCCAGCGTGTGCAGCTCCATCACTTCTCTGGCGTAATTTTCATTCAGACCACGATTCCGGCGGAAGTTATTGGCAGCGTCCTCGGCAGGGGTCACCCCCTGGACCGCAGGGACCGCCTCCATCTTTCCCCCGGGCATCGGCGCACTGCTGGTAAAATTGTCAAGGTAATACAACATCGCCGGCGACCTGGCCGTCCTTAACAGAAGATCGCCAAAGCTGCCCAGTGCAGACGGCCGGATCACATCCCTCTCATAAGCCGGAATGAACTCCGCACAGTCATTCTTCGTAATAGAAACATTAAAATGGTTGAACCAGAAATCCGTCATCACTTCGCGCAGCTGGTTCTGTGAGTAAGCCGCGCGCAATATCTTCTGGGAGATCAACTGGCGGAACAGCTCCTGTTCGCGCTTGTATCCTTTTTTCTGCATGTAGGACTGAATGAGGTCCCGGTACTCCTTCCTGTCCACCTTGACCGAATCCTTGTTCACCACGCCATCGCGGATAGCCATCCTGACCACCTGTCCGGCGCGGGGATAGATACTGACGACCTGTTCATTTGTAAGTTTAAGCGCGTCATAACGGTCCAGCACCTGAATGAGCGAGTCGTCGGAAAAAGACCCGTCCAGCTGCCGGGCAAACCATTTCTCCAACCCCATCCGGACGACCGCATCCACCTGACCCGGACCAGGCCCATAAGTGAACCGGCTCAGCAGATGAGCCGCGGCCTGCCGCTCCGTCAACCCCGCCTTACGATAAGGGAACGTCATCCTTGCGAGCTCCCCGGGGCGGGGGCTGACAACGCCGGACCCCGGCTCTCCGATGCCGGGACCTCCCGGCGCAAAACTCCACCCGGATCCAACCACCGCCATACCCACCAATAAAACAACTGTTTTCATAACAAAAGGCCTCCGTGGCCGTTTTGACAAATACCCGGCCCAAAGGTTTAATTCGTTTTTAATCTATTTTAAACCCCGTCCGGTTTACACGGTCAAACCGTGCGTCCGCTCACCTAAATCGATCACTACAATGAAAAATCTCTTATTCCTGGTTATTTCGCTCACGCTGACCACCGCCCTCCTGGCCCAAACCACCACCGACACCACAAAAACCAAAACACCACCCTCCCCCGCC
>JAFDYE010000060.1 GCA_018267585.1 Bacteroidota bacterium | reverse complement strand
CACCATCCCATCCTCCTCATCGACGACATCCTTACCACCCGCGCAACCGCCCTCGCCATCATCCACTCCCTCCGCCAGTCCTCCCCCCACAATCCGATCGAAGTCTTTACCCTCACAAAAGCCACCTATCCCCACTAACACCGCCTACCAGGGCGAGCCCACCCACCTGGCCTTCTACTGGTGCTTCCAATCCCGGGGCGCCGGTCCGCAATCCCTTCGCCCCAATCACACGATCCCTACTATCACAATTTATCCCCATCCGCCACCTCTTTTACCCCTAAAGGCTCCCCGACCCCAGGGTCTGCTAATCCCTTTTAGCTAATATTCTGTCACCACTTTGCAGCATCTAATTGAATTATCATGTCCATACCTGTCAGTAACAAAGGATTATAGATCGGGAAAATAAATTTGTTAAGTAATCTATAATTTTTTTACTTTGAACATTAATTGCTAAACTTTTGCTTTATGACCATTCAACGATCGCTCGCCCGATGGGTTAGCTTTACACTGCTTTGTGTACTTTTCACACAAAATGCATTCTCCCAAACCAAAACCATTACTGGTAAAATCTCTGACGACAAAGGCGCACCGATACAGGGCGCAACCATCACTGCCAAAGGCACCAACGCCGGCGCCTCCTCAAAAGCGGACGGCTCCTATTCGATCACCATTCCCGAATCAGCTACCGTCCTCAGTTTTAGCTCTGTTGGCTTCACAGCCCGAGAGATCACTATCGGTACCCAGACCTCCATCGACGTATCGCTCGTTGCATCTCAAAGCAATCTCAACGAAGTAGTCGTCATCGGCTACGGTACCGCTCGCAAGAAAGACCTCACCGGTTCGGTCACCACTGTCAGCTCAAAAGAATTTAACAAAGGCGTAATCACCTCTCCCGACCAGTTGATGGCGAACAAGGTCTCAGGCCTGGAGGTCGTCAGCAACAGCGGCCAGCCTGGTTCAGCCACAACGATCAAGATCCGTGGTAATTCTTCCATCCGCGGTACAGGCAATCCCCTGTACGTCATCGACGGCGCTCTACTAGACGGCAGAAACGCTCGCCCTAGCCTTAACCTTGGCATCGGCGGTTTCGGTCAGACTCCCGACGCAAACCCGTTGATATATATTAATCCTGCAGACATTGCTGATATTACAATTCTTAAAGACGCATCTGCTACTGCTATTTTCGGTTCGCGTGGCGCCAACGGCGTTGTAGTGATCACCACTAAAAAACCCTCAACAGGCCCTTCCCGTCTTGAATTTGGTATGTCCGAGGGCTGGAATGTCGGATATATGAAAAAGTTTGATGTCCTCACCCCGGGTCAGTTCAGAAGCGCCCTGCAGAAATATGGACTGCCTAACACCCTTGATGGCGGCACCAGCGTCGATGCCCTCAACGACATTACGCAGCACAGCACCATCCAGAATTACAATGTGGCCCTGACCGGCGGCAACGAGAACGGCCGCTATCGCGCATCCTTCCTCGCTTCCAGAACTCCTGGCTTTATCAAGACCAACCAGCTGGATAAATACATTGGATCTTTTGCCGGGAATTACAAATTCCTGGATAACAAGATCCAGGTCGACTTCGATCTGATCGCTGCACATACGAACGAACAGATTGTCCTGGCCTCCAATACGGCCGGCTCTGCAGGTAACCTCATCTCTTCGGCGCTGCAATGGAATCCCACGTCAAAATACACCGACGCTAACGGTCTCTATACATTCCCGAGCAACGGCTCAGGCAATCCGATGGCTTTCCTCTACGGATATGACGACCGCTCGAAAGTCAACACCTTCCTAGGCAATATCTCCGGCACCTGGCATATTTTAAAGAACCTGGACTACAAGTTCCTTTATTCGATCAACCAAAGCAACGGTAGCCGCCCCACCAACGTTCAAGGATGGGTCCAGGGTATCCCCCCGATATCCGGCGCCGGTCTTGGATATAACTCCTATGCCGAATTGATTTCGCAGGTCGTTGACAATACGCTGAACCTTCACACGAACCTCAGCTCTGACCTGACATTCGACGCCCTCGCGGGCTTCGAATACTGGAAATCTGACTACAACAGCCAGGCAATGGGCGCTCAGGGCTTCAACTGGAACCTCAGCCAAGCCAATCAGCTGGCCCAGAAATACACCGACGCCCTCCAGGATGGCAATACACAATTCCTGCCGAACACATTCAAGGATATCACTACTCAGGTTCAGTCCTACTTCGCACGCGTCAACTTTGTCTATCTGGACAAATACTACCTCACCGGTACATTCCGCGCAGACGGCTCTTCGAAATTCGGCGCCAACAACCGATACGGCTATTTCCCCTCCTTCGGTGCGAAATGGCAGATTAGCAATGAGAATTTCATGAAGAACAGCAAGACCTTCTCTAACCTGGCACTCCGAGGAACCTGGGGTATCACCGGCAGCCAGGACTTCCCTGCAGGCTCTGCTATTAACCAGTTCCAGTTTACCGCTTACAATACGTTCCGCCAGATCAATGTGGAGAACAAAGACCTGAAATGGGAACAGACCACACAATATGATATCGGCCTCGACTTCGGCTTCCTGAACAATAGGATCACCGCCAGCGTCGACTACTACAACAAGAACACATCCCAGATACTCTTCCAGCAGTTCGTTATCAAACCGGGTCCTCCCGCTAACTCATGGTTGAACCTGCCCGGTCACCTGATCAACAACGGGGTAGAAGTTTCAGTTGGCGCGCTGATCACGCAATCCAAGGACTTCCGCTGGGACGTAACCGCGAACTTCGCCTACAATCACAATATGCTGAAGGACTTCAGAAATAGCATCGGCGACATCAAAGTCTACACCGGCCAGATCAACGGTCAGGGCGTATCCGGCACACTTGGTCAGATCATCACCAATAACCAGCCGATCGACGAGTTTTACTTGAAGAAGTTCACAGGTTTCGACCAGAACGGCAATCAACAAAAGGAAGACAACCCTTCTTTTGCTGGCAACCCCAACCCGAAAGTACTCTATGGAGTGTCCACGACGCTTAGCCTGAAGAAATGGACTCTGACCCTCAACGGAGGCGGCTCCGGAGGCTTCTTGATCTACAACAACACTGCTACCTCTGTCACGAACCTCAGCGGTATCACCGGCGGTCGCAACGTAGACAAGAAAGCGTACGAGTCCGCAGAAAAGCCCACTAGCATCGCTGGTGCTTCATCCAGATTCCTGGAAAGCGGCAACTTCTTTAAGCTGAGAAATGCAACGCTGAATTATTCCCTCGGAAACATCGGCTACCTGAAAAACGCCAATATTTATGTCAGCGGATCGAATCTCTTTGTTATCACCAAATTCTCTGGTTTCGACCCGGAGGTCAATATCGACAAGCAGAACGACAATGGCTTTCCCTCCAGATCGATCGAATATATTCCTTATCCCACGCCCAGGAGCATCACCGTGGGCTTAAACTTTACACTTTAATCAATACTCAAAAAAGTAACGTATGTTATCGTCAAAATATAAATTCAAAATACTCTCATCCACAGCCCTCGTTCTGCTGGGTTTGACAGGATGTTCGAAGCTCCACGAAAACTATCAAAACTCATTCACCCGCGATCAGATCAACGCCAGTCTTGGTTCTTCTGCGCCCCAGTTATTGCTTCAGGGCGCGTACGCCGACCTCGGCACCCCGTTCACTGCGCAGGACCATATTTTCGGTCTGCAGGAATGTACCACGGACGAAGGGCTGGTTCCGACCCGCGGTGGTGACTGGGATGATAACGGCGTTTGGAGAGTTCTCCACAATCACACCTGGAACGCCGATCACCTCCACGTTCAGACCGTTTTTAACGACCTCGGTCAGCTGAACTTTGACGCAACTAATGTCCTCTTGTTCAACCCTTCGAAAGAGCAGACCGCTGAGGCTCGCTTCCTTCGGGCGCTTTCTCTTT
>JAFDYE010000609.1 GCA_018267585.1 Bacteroidota bacterium | reverse complement strand
TCATCAACTCCCACGACCACCTCGACTTCAACCTCTTCCCCTCCCTGGGCAATACCACCTACGCCAACTACCGGCAATGGGGACACGACATCCATACCAACAACAAAGACGAGATCCGGTCCGTCCTCGATATCCCCCTGCACCTCCGCACCCGGTGGGGTGTATATAAAAATCTGCTGAACGGCTTTACCACCGTCGTCAACCATGGAAATTATCTACCCATCGCCGAACCTACCCCCATTACCGTCTTCCAGAACTGCAACAACCTGCATTCCGTAGGCTTCGAACGCAACTGGCGGTGGAAACTCAACCGTCCGCAAAAGAATGACTGGCCCATCGTCCTCCACGTCGGCGAAGGCACCGACAAAACAGCCCATAGAGAGATCACCCGGCTCCTCCGCTGGAATCTCCGCCGGCGACCGCTGATAGGCGTACACGGCGTCGCCATGACCGAAAAACAGGCCGCCCGGTTCAAAGCCCTCGTCTGGTGCCCCGCCTCCAACTACTTCCTCCTCGACCAGACCGCCCCGATAAAAAAGCTTTGCCGGCACACGCAGATACTCTTCGGCACCGACAGCACCCTCACGACCTCCTGGGACGCCTGGGCACAGATAAGAATGGCCCTTCGCGAAGTCGAAGAAAAAGACATCCTGCCCATGCTCACCACCAACCCCGCCAACGCCTGGAACCTCACAGACCGCGGAAAAATAGAAAAAGGCCTGCGCGCAGACCTCCTCATAACCCGCAACAAAAGCCTCGCAACCCTCACTCCCGACGACATCCTGCTCGTCATCCACCACGGAGAGATCGTCCTCTTCGACCCGGTCCTTAAAAACGAACTGCCCCAAAAAAACCTCCAGCAAACCGTCCCCGGCGGCAAATACGTCGCCGGCGATATCACCGGCCTGATACAGCAAATAAAGACCTACACCAACGGATACGCTTCTCCCCTTCTCTTCTGCTGAAGAAAATGCAGAAAATGAATATGATGCAGCCGCGGCGTGGCCGGCTTCAACAGCTCCTCCGAATCCCACTCCCCAAACAGCAGCATATGACTCCCGATATCCAGCGTATGGATGATCCTCACTTCCTTATAGCTCTCCACCCATTCCGGAATAAAAGATCCGAACTGCCTCGTCTGCAGCACCCCGAAGGGCAGCTCCGCAAGCGACGGCGGACTCGCGCTGTGATTCCTTCCCAGCTTGTAAATAACAGGCTTGTACTCCGCAGAGAACTCAGAGACAACGATCTTCTTCACATCGACGATCCGCTTCAATACCTGGTTCGAATGTCGCATGCCCAGCAGATACCGGCCCGACTGCCGGATATCCCCCAAAAGGTCCATCGGAAAAATATAATTGTAGTCCGGTCCATCCTGGAACGAAATGACCCGCACCCTTCTCGGATAGCTATAGGCCGTAACCACCGCCTTCAGTTTGTCAAATGACAAATTGGGCTTGCGATAGAACCGCTGATAGATCAGCCTCGCCCTCCAACCGTCCACATGATGAATATGACTGTCGCTGATCTGCAAAAGGAACAGCGTCCCCTTATCATCATCGATACGATCAAAATAGACGAGCTCCGCCACAGCCAGCGCACCCTTCGCAACCTCACCCCCATCGGGCGCCGACCTGCGGAAATAGATGGTATACCCATCGCTCTGATCCAGTACAGCCCGCTGCGACGCATCCTCTATCCAGACCCCGAACGTCAACGGCTCCAACCCCAGCATCCACTGATTCGAAGTCACATCGATCAGCAGCTTCCCCGCCCGCAGATACACTTTCTCACTTACCGTATCGCCGCCGATACCTACCGTCGAAAACTCCCTGACCTCCGTTCTCCCAACCAGCAGACGACGCAATGACGCGGCTAAAAATTTCTTTATCATGATTTAAAATTACTACTTTCATCAGCAATATGCCAGCCATGCTGTTGAAAAAGATCCGCAAAAAATTTCTTTACATAAGCAACGACCTGGGCAACCTTTGGGGTAGGAACCTGCGTTTATTTAATGCAGCGCGGGGCGCCCGGATCCTTGTCTATCATGGCATCTGCGAAGAAGACCACCTCCGCTACAACAATAGTTTCATCACCAGAAAAACATTTCAGCAGCACCTGGAATACTATCATCGATACTTCAATGTTCTGTCACTGGCTGACTATTTCAGCCACAACTGGTCTTCCGACCGGTTCAACATCTGCATCACCTTCGATGACGGATATGCCAACAATTACAAATACGCATTCCCGTTATTAACGCAATATTCCATGCCCGCCGCATTCTTCATCACCGCCATCCGGGACTCGGGCCGCGATGTCCTCTGGAACGACGCCATAGCGATCCTCAGCAAACACGGCCCCGGAGAATTTCACTTCCACAACACAACCTACCGGTCCAACAGATACGGCCAATACGTACTCGGCAGCAGCAACCAACGCCTTACCGACGTCCTGCGCGAAGGCGGTTTCGACAGCAAGGCAATGGCCATCGATTCCATGGCAGGCTTCTACAACTATCGTAACAACCCCGCCGACGACGACTTCTGGCAACAACTGACACCCGCCCAGATACGGGAGATGGCCGCCTCCCCACTCATAACCATCGGCTGTCACGGCTATTACCATACAGACCTCGCAAGAATGCCCCTTCCCGACGCCGCCGCCGAACTCCAAAAAAGCCGGCACTGGCTCCAACAGGCGACGGGCCAGCCCATCAACGCCCTGGCCTTCCCCTACGGCTCCTATACCCGTGACCTCGTCACCGCCGCCAAAAACATCGGCTTCGACCAGATCCTGACCCTCGACTTCTATTTCGAACCGGACCCCTCCGACCCCGCCCTCCGCGAACGATTCGTCATAAACCCCTATATCTCGACAACCAACCAAATGATCGCCACAATAAAGAAGACCTATGCATGCTGATACAGCCGACTACCGCATCGAAAGGCTAAGCCCCGACAACCTGAACGACCTCGGCCGGCTCTATCACGCCGTCTATGGCGACAACCGCACGGCCCCCGACTTCCAAAAGAAATACGCCACTGCATATACCGGTGCCACCTACATCGGCTATTTCGCCTATGACCAGCAGGGCACCCCGGCCGCCTACTACGGCGTTATGCCCTGCTTCATCGAATACGATAACAACCTGGTCCTCGTGGCCCAGTCAGGAGATACCATGACCCACCCCGACCACCGCAATCGACGCCTGTTCGCCCGCCTTTGCGGGAAGACCATCGAACTCTGCCGCCACGAGCACATACTCCTGATCTTTGGCTTCCCCAACCAGAACTCCAAAGGCATCAACGGTCAGATCGGCTGGACAACGACAGGCAACCTGGAAGGCTTCCGGATACCCGTGACCACTCTTCCCATCCGGGGCCTGACCAGACGCCTCCCCTTCCTGCAGCACACCTACCGGACATACTGCCGGGCCCTGCTGAAAAAATACCTGCTCCCCGAAAAAGGGATCCCCAATTCCGCCCTCGAAAACAACAACCCCGGCGGCTCCTCCCACGACAATCCCGCCGACCCCGACAACCACTTCGGCGGCATCCACCGCGACGAAGCCTGGTTCAACTACAAGACCTACAGCAAAACGTCTGTCATCCGCCTCGGCAAAGCCACAGCATGGATCGCCATATCAGACACCATCACCATCGGCGATATCCGATCCGCCGGACAGCCGCTCACGGAAACCCTCCGCCGCCTCAGGAACCTCGCCGCCCGCCTGGGCATCAGACAGATCGTCTTCCACACCAGCCCCGGCACATCCCTGCACCAACAGTTTGCCGCCGGAAAATACCCGTCCTTTTCCTCCTTCCCCGCCCTGTTTAATGACCTTGGCTCGGGTATTCCGCTTCACCAGCTCAAATTCACCCTCGCCGACATCGACACCTTCTGACCATATGAAACCGAGCATGATAAAATTAATCACACAGGGGATGAACTGCGAGGTTCCATCCGACCTTCAAAAGCTAATTACGTACGGATGAAACTCGTCTGCATTACCTATACCCGTAAAACACAGTTCAGCGACCCCATGGCCTGGCTCCGCCGCGTCCGTGGCTACGCCGGCCTGCTGGAAGCGCTGGCCCAAAAAGACACCGTCATCAGCATCGACCGCATCGACTATACCGGGGATATAACGGTCAACAATGTCCGACATATCTTCCCCCATACCGGCACAAGCCGCCTCTCCTCCGCCTGGCGCCTCAACCGCCTCGCCCGCCGCCTCGACCCCGACGTCGTCCTTATACAAGGCATGATCTTCCCCGTTCAAACCATCCTCCTTCGCCTCCAGCTGCCCCGCCACACAAAGATCATCGTCCAGAACCACGCCGAAAAAGCCGGGACAGGCCGCCGCCGGCTGCTCCAGCAGATGGCCGACCCCGCCATCGACGCCTACCTGTTCACCGCCAAAGAAATGGGAGACGAATGGCTGCGGCACCACATCATCCGCCAGCCGCAAAAGATCCGGCAGGTCATGGAAGCCTCCTCCGTGTTCTCACCCGGCGACACCCAAGTCGCCCGGACCCGACTCCATATCGACGGCGCACCCCTCTTCCTCTGGGTAGGACGCCTCGACACAAACAAAGACCCCCTTACCGTACTCACCGCCTTCCTCGACTTTACCCGGCAATGCCCCGGCGCCCGCCTCTTCATGCTCTTCCATACCCGCGAGCTCCTGCAGGATATCAATACCCTCCTGGACTCCACACCCGGCGCCGGCGAAAAGATCACCCTGGTAGGAGAAAAGACCCACGAAGAAATGGAAGACTGGTTCCACGCCGCCGACTACATCATCTCCGGCTCCCACTACGAAGGCAGCGGCGTAGCCGTATGCGAAGCCATGTCCTGCGGCTGCATTCCTATCCTCACCGACATCCTCTCCTTCCGGATGATGACCGGCAACGGAGCCTGCGGCATCCTCTATCCACCCGGCGACAGCAAAGCCCTCACCCGGGCGCTGATCCAAATAACCTCCCAACCCCTATCCGGCGAAAAAGAAAGGACGATCCTTCAATTTAAAAAACAGCTCTCCTTCGAAGCCATCGCCACAACCATCCACGACATCGCAGCCTCGCTCCAAAGCCCCTAGACATATTCATATAATTCCATCATCGCACGCGCACTATCCTCCATTAGAAAAGGCCGCACCGGCTCATACACCGTCGATGGGTCCGCCAGCAATCGCACCGCCACCTCCACCATCTCCTCCTCACTCCCGACCACATGCCAGTTCTTCACCGGCACCCCCACCGTATCGACAAAACTGATCACGTGCGCCCCGGCATACAACGCCTCGATCATCACCGTTCCAAAACCCTCATAGGCCGAAGTATGTAATAATACCCTGCTCCGCTGCATATAACCCAATACCTCCCCGTGCGCCCGCTCGCCAATAAGATCGACCCGGCACCCAAGTTCCCCCGCCATCCGCTGCAGCCCCTCCCCCTCCTCCCCCTTCCCTATGACAACCCCACGGACATCCTGCAGACGACGACTCACTTTATCCACCACCGAGACGAACACATCATACCGCTTCAGCTTCGTCAGATTCCCGACTCCCAGCAGGTCGATATCCCGCCGCCCTGAAAAACAACCAAACATCGAAGGATCGATACCATTTGCAACCACATGCCCCGGCCGAACGCCGTAATTCCGCTGAAACTCCTCCGCCAGGAACCCCGACATCGCCACCAGCCGTGCTGCATCCGGACGGATCCACCTGACCCATCGGTTCCCCGCCCTCGCATCCTGCCCCAGTATCCAGGTAAAATGCGGCAGCCCCAGCCACCGCGAAAAAAAGTTGCCGGCCAACGCACAAGGGCCGCACCACCAGCTGAGCACCCCAACTACCCGCTGCTCCGTCCGCAGCCTCCGCAACAACCTCCAGACACGCACCAGCGTCGCCAGCTTCTTCAGCTTCCCATGCGTCCAGCCATCTAACGAATAGACGGTATTCCCAAACCATTCATACTCGTCCTCCCGATGCGGATATTCAATGGCGAGAATGACCACCTTCAGCCGCGGAAAGACCTTGTTCAGAGCCCGGACAAAGACCTGCTGCGGAGGCAGACAGGCGCTGTCCCCCTCACCCGCGGGAAAACCGGGCGTCAGGATGACCAGGACATCATTCATAACCTATTTCTTTTTTCTTCCTGTACAACCATCGTATCACCCCCGGCGGCAGAAAACTCACCGCAAACATCGCATAGTTGTCCAACCGCAGCGGATGCGCAGAGATAGCCCTCGTGACATGCCACCTCGCCTTCGCAGGACGATAGTTCTCGTGCAGGAACTTCTTCCCGCACAAGGCATGATACGCCCCCTGCTTTATTTTCTTCGTCTCCTGCCGCCGGATGATCGCCAGCAGCTCCTCCGACTCCTTCTCTGTAATAAACCCCCGGCGGATGACCTGCCGCTTGAGCCCATTGAACCGCCGGCCCCTCCACCGCTCATCGATCGTCGTGCTCGCAGGATTGATCCGCACCCGGATCAGCGGTTCGTCAAGGTTGGCACACTTCCCGATCCTCACCAGCCGGATCCACAGCAAATAGTCCTCGAACGTATGCGCCAGCAGCGAATAGCCTCCTGCCATCCGGATGGCTTCCTTCCGGTACATCACCGCCGAGTGGATAAATGGACAGTGGCGGTAGATCCCGCCAACGATCTCCTCATGACTATACCCCGCACAGCGAAAACGAAAAAGATGCTCTCCATCCTCCGCCATATATTCGGCATCGCTGCCAACAACAAGATGACCGGGATGCGCATCCAGAAAAGCAACCTGCAGCTGCAACCGGTGCGGTAGACAGACATCATCCGCATCAAACCGGCAGACGAACTCCCCAAGCGCCAGCTCCAGCCCCTTGTTCAACGCCGGCGAAATACCAGTCCTCCCCTGCCGGACCAGCCGGATCCGCTCATCGGCAAAAGCCTCCACCACCGACGCAGTATCATCGGATGACCCGTCATCCACGACCAATAGCTCAAAATCGGTGAACGACTGTTCCAGCACAGACCGCACCGCCTCCTTGATATATTTCTCCGCATTATAGGCGGGCATCAGCACTGTGACCCTCGGATTCATTACGATAGGTTAGCTTTTTTATCTGATAGCAATAACAGCTCGAACAAAATGACGATCGACAGCTGCTCGAACCAGTACTCCGTAAAAAAGGCCATTCCCATGAGCAGCAGCACCGGCAACCCATAGGTAAGACCACGACTGTTCCTGAAAAAATAGGCCGCATACAGCACCACAAAAAGCAACAGACCCACCAGCCCATACTCGCTCAACAGCTGGCCATAGACAGAATCCGGCTTGTTCACCACGCTATGCTGCCCCTCATCCTTGCTATGGTAATAGAGGTAGAGGAAGAGATAGTTGTCCCGAAAGAAGGGATCGATATACCGCTCCCCGGCCGGATACCCGCCATCGATCCCCAACGCCGCCGTCTTAAAAGCCAGACGCGAAGAGAACCGCCCCATCCCCGTCCCCAGCGGCAGCCGCATCGGATGCTCCGCAAAGAACCCCGCCATCTCCTGCATCGCCACCCACCTCCCGCTGCGGTTATAGTTCTTATATTTTAACTTAAAACTATCCTCCATCCCGCCGGGATAATTGGTATCCCTGAACGAGCGCATCACCTCCTCCTTCCTCACCACCTCCTTCCGCTCGACGAACTCATGATCCCTGGCATGGGGTATCGGAACCGGCGCAACATATACGTTCTCCTTGTCAACCCGCTTCATGACCTCTGTCACATATGTCCCGTTCTGCGGCGAGACCTTGGCCCAGAACACCGCCATCAATAGAAAAGAGACGATGATCCTGCTCTTTTGCAGCCGGTCGCTGCGGAATATAAAGACGAACAGCAGCACCACGATAAGCATCATATCCACAAAATTGCTGCCCGCCAGCAACAACGTGACAAGACAGAACAGCGAGGCCCGCCACTCATTCCGGTAAAAAAAATACAGCACTCCAAAAGCGCCGATCAACGCCGCAGACACGGAGCCATCCAGCCCAACGCCCGTGATCATATCCCCTGTGTTGATAAAATACCGCCGATGCTCTCCCTCATAGGTATAGGGGTTGACCACCCCGGCATGATAGCAGACGACGACAAAGCTCGCCAGCATACAGATGCCATTCAGCAGCAAAAAGACCCCCAGCGTCCGATGCAGCCGCTGCGGATCGTTCTCCCGCACAAACCAGAACACGATGGCCGCCGCGAACAACGCCAGCAGCCAATAACAGGCGCCCATCCCAAAAGCCGCCAGCGACGCGGCCGATACCCCCGAAAAAAGAAGATTGACCATAGCCAGCGACAACATCGCCGGATAGAACCAGATATAGCGCTGCCCGGCGACCCCGCTCGCCAGTACCCTCCGCCAATACAGCACCAGCAGGACCACAACCGCCAGTATCTTCACATATAGCTTTACATTGACCATTCCCGCCAGGAACAACAGCAACAACCAGTCAATACAGAGCAAATAGGGCTTCCAGTCGATCTTTCGATAAATAGTCCCCCCCCACTTCAAAATAGTTCCCCACCACTTCAAAACAATTCCCCTCCACTTCAAAACAATTCCCCTCCACTTCAAAATAATTCCCCGCCACTTCAAAATAATTCCCCGCCACTTCAAAATAATTCCCTCCCACTGCAAAATATATCCCCCCCACCGCAGCACCCTTCCCCCTTTCCAGACCCCCCCGCCCCCCAACCCGCCCC
>JAFDYE010000608.1 GCA_018267585.1 Bacteroidota bacterium | reverse complement strand
GAATGATGAGGGCATATCACCGAAATAGACGGCATAAGCCCCCGTGAAATGACTCCCCAGGATGGTAATCGTCGTCCCGGCGATGGCCGATTGCGGACTGAACGAGCTGATGACAGGAGGCGGAAGGAATATGAAGCCAGGGGATTGTCCCGCCCCCGTTGTTGTGCCCACTACTACGTTGCCTGAGGAACCGGAGCCCACGATCGCGGTGATCACGGAATCGGAAACCACCGTGAAGGAAGCGGCAGCTGTGCCCCCGAAGCTGACGGATGTTGCGCCGGTAAAATGGGCGCCCTTTATCGTGATGGAACTGCCGGCGCCCCCGGATGCCGGTTGAAAGGAGGTGATGGCGACAGGCGGATAGAAGGAGGTTGAGGCGATGGCAGTATCGGAATGGAGCCCGTTGGAGACGATCAGGGTGATCGTATCTTTCAGCTGGTATGGGTTGTGGGTATACGAAGTAGTATAGGTCGTGCTGATCAGCGTGTCATTTCTGAACCATTGGCAGGAGTAACCGGGGCGTGAATAGTTGACCAGGTTGACGATCCCGGTGGTCGACAGGTTGGTGGTGTCGATGCGAAAACAGGCTTTTGGCAAGGGTATGCCACCGCCGTTGGTGCTCAGCTCGAGAAATCCATGACCGCCGCCTGCCCAAAGCTGCGGGCTGACGCTACTATAGTATTGCAGATCGTTGAAATAATAGCCCAGGTAGGAGAAGCTGTTATCGCGGGGAAGGGGCTCCCAAACCTTACCCGAATCGGAGGTCTTGAACACCTCGAATCCCCACAGCGCGTATCCGGTGCTGTCATTGATGAATTTCATTTTTAAACAGCCAAATGGGGTCGCCTGGGAATTGTTTTTTTTCGACCAGCTGATCCCGCCGTTGGAAGTATAGAATGTGTTGCCACCGCCGGTATTATCCGCGAAGTTGGCATAGCCGTTATTGGCAGAAACGAAGCAGGCGTAGTTCAGCGGCCCTGACGGCAGATACACTGTCTGCCAGCTTGCACCTCCATTTGAGGTCCCTAGCATCGAATTGGTATGCGCGCCCGTGCTGAACGTATAAACATGGAGATCGTCGATGGCTTCGAGGAAGTCGAAAAAGGTTTGGGGATACACGCCGGCTACAGACCAGGTGAGTCCCTTATCCGTCGTTTTGAGGATGCGGTCTGCGTCGATGGCAAAGCCTATATTGTCATTTTGCGGGAAGATCATATCCCGGATGCCTGTGCTCAACTGTAGAGGATTGTACTGCGACCAGTAAATTACCTTGAAGGTATTGCCGCCGTCGGTAGAATAAAGAATGGACGGAACCAAGCCATAATCCCCATAAACGATCAGGATGTTTTGGTCGAAAGCTTTGATCCCGGATATGCCGAAGCCGAAGGTCAAATTGACCGGATAGCCGTTATAATTGACATTGCTGAGCGTGATCGGACGTTGGGTAAAGGTGTGGCCGCTATCTGTCGTGAAGCCGATCCAGTTGGAAAAGGCCACGAAACCCTGGGAGGGAGAATAGAAGCTGATCTTTTGAATGGAGTTATTGGCGTTGGCATCCAGATGGATCTGTCGTAATTGGGCACTTACGGATAGGGAACACGTCTGCGTGAGAATCAGGACGAGGTAGAGATATGCCTTATTTTTAAGGTGGTACCTACTTTTTTTATACATGTGGGTCAATTAGGGCTTAGATGGCCGGGTTAGTAGAGTGAAAATATGTTTTTTCCGTTATAACTGGGAGAATGTGAAAGAAGGATTGTCGGAATTCGTTTTTTAAGTATTTCCGTGGCGGGGAAGGAAGCGGGCAGCAGTCGGATGTGAGGAGATGCGCCCGACTATCCAGAATTCGAACCCGCAAGATCATAGTAATAAATTGCTTAAGAATTTGCCGATTTTGATCTAAAACTGTATCGAACCAAAAAACCCGCACTCGGAGCGGGTTTTGAAGAATGAAAATGATATTGTGACCCGGATGGGACACTTTTCGGACGTCGAGCCCAACATAAAATTTTTGACCCCGGAAATCGTCAGGATTTGGTAACTTTCTGGTAGGCATAGTGCAGTGTTTTAATTGTTAATAATCGCGAAACTCCCCAGTTATCCCTGCACTATGCTTTTCTATACATCACTACTATTTCTTAGTTGATTTGAGACTGGCCGCCGAGGTAAGTGCTTGATAATCCATTAGCTGTAACCGAGAAGCCGAATCCATTTGTTAAACAACAAGGCCAGGAACCGATGTTTGTAACTCACAAAATTCTTCCGATTCTTACAGCATCAAAGCCAAGGCTCGTCGAATTATAAGGCTCGATATTATTATCCTTTGCAATTTCTATATAGTCTTCGATGTATTCCCGTATCCTTTCCTTCATTGGGAAAAGCCCATATTCATTGATCACATCTATCCATCTGGCAAAGAGGTCAGGTTTAAAAAAAAGCCCATTCAATATCATAGATTCGCCTCCGATTCGCATGATATCATGGCCCAACCATTCTATCCCGTTATTCTTTGTTCCCGATACGGCAAATGTCCTGATAGGGCCTGCATCCGCCCAGGATTTTCTTACTATTATAAAGCCATTTATGTAGTTGATCATACGCAGGTCTAAGATATGGTATTACCCGAACATGGATGTAGCTCAAACCTTTAAAATTGATGTGCACTCCACCATCCCAGTGATTACCACTGCCAGAGGCGGGTTTTGAAAAATGGAAATAAACCGGTGCACCTTATAGTGTGCCAGTTAATTTTTTTAATTTACCCTTTTTTTTATTTTAGTAATTTTGCATCACTCCGGTCGGTTCAAATTTTCGAATTAACGGACAATTCAGAAAAGATGAATATATCGGAAGCCAGCAGCAGCCTGGAAAATATTCCCCTGCCGCCAGATCAGAAGAAAGCAATTCTGCAGCTAATCGATGCGAAAATTAATAACGATATGAAAGAGGTAATTGCAAAGCTGAATGAACTGGAAGGTAAGTTAGAAGTCAAAATCCAAATGACTAATGACAAACTGAGCAATGAGATCAAGATCGTTTATTGGGTAATCGGTATTGCTATGGCCGTCATCATGTTTGTCGTAGCTAGAAAATAGCCCTTTGCTTTCCCTGAATAAAGGAACTAAAGCCACCCGTTTTAAGGTGGCTTTTTCATGCAGCCTTGCGCCATTTCTGACCCGGGCGGGATTAGCTGATCCCGATACCCCTGCGAGGGCCGTACCCAAGGCCTCCCGGTCCGCCATCGCGTCCCGCGGCTTTTTTGCCGCTCCGCTCACGCGAGCAAGCTCGCATCGCTTCCAAACACAAAAAACCCCGCACCATCGTGCGGGGCCGTTGTGAACCAAACAGGACACTTTTCAAACCGGTATATGGGGGATTTACAATTGATTTCTTCCTTAAGTGACTGATCGTCAAGAATGAGAAGGATATATTTATGCGATCGATGTTAAACAACGGTCCCAATTGCCCAAAAAATGGAGTCAGCCGATTGGAATTTTAACCGGCGATTAGGTGAATCCTGCCGAAGATCTTACCGGAGGATACTTATGCTGACCGACCTGGAAAGGCAGGTGCAGCCTCTTGTGATATACCATTTTTTTTAGTAATTTAGCTCGAAATAGAGTTCATGTCTGATACCACCTTACATATCCGTATTAAGAAGGAATACGCTGCGGCGTTAATTGAGGATCTTATAAAGGTTCATGCCGTCGGAGCCGTAGAAGAAGAGGAAGAGATTGAACTGACATCCCTCCAAAAAGAGGCGCTTGACAAAGAACTGGCCGCCATTGCTGCAAATCCAGCCTATTTGCAAAAGTGGGATGACGTAAGATCCCGTTTTAAAAGGCCCTAATGTCATAGACCATTCTTGTTACTCCTACCGCTATTGAAGATATTGCGGATGCGGTTGAACATTACAATGCTATAGCAATGGACTTAGGCTATCGATTTGCGGATCTGGTTGCAGAATATTTTACATTTATCGCCAAACTTCCGACGGCCTCGGCTGTCCGGTATCGGAATGTGCGGTGCAAACCGATGAAGCGATTTCCTTTCTTAATCATGTTCACAATCGATGAGGACACGCGTGCGGTTCAGATACTTCGAGTCTTCAATACATATCAAGAACCATTCTATTAGCGTGGCACATCACTCTAATTTACAATTCCCCGATAATATGCTACGCTTCTTTAAAGGCAAAAAGAAAAGCAGGGATCTACTTCAAAACTGGCAAATTCCTTTGGATGCCTCCTATCGGATTATAAACAACGGCGACTCTATACAATTTGTTAATGATGATGAAAGCCGCATTTTATACTTTTCCATTCTAACAACAACCGGCGATCAGGTATTCTCCGGAGAAATATTAGCTAAGATGCAACCATCACTGACCCAGTCAGAAAATGCTTGGCAGTTTAAGGGCGCCAGGCAGGGAAGCAATGAGATACTGATTTGCTTGTTTACATTTACTGACAAAGTTGATGAGGTGCAGATGAGGGATTTATTTGCGAATATCGTTTACATCGGCAGGTAAATCGTCGAACTTTCCAGGATTCAAACCTATAAGTTCGTGGCAATAAAATGCTTAAGAAATGGACGAGATTGGCACCACAGTTTATCGAACCAAAAAACCCGCTGCCAGAGCGGGTTTTAGGAATCGAAGATAAAATCGTGAGCCAAACAGGACACTTTTCAAACCATTTTTTGGGAGACTTGAGGTTGATAGCAGACTTAAGTACCTGAAATTCTATAACCTTGCATTATGGCCTTATCGTTGTTTGTTAAACAAATGGCTCGTGAGATGATTTGGGCAAGAAAGTCCCGGAACCTTATAACCTTGTAAAGCTAAGCGGCAAAGAATGAACGATTTTTATCGATATATTCACTCAGCGTCATTGGAATTTTACCGGTAATTGTCCGAATTGCATCATTTATCTTGGGTTCTGCAAACAAGTCGTCGCTGATTACCTTAGCCACATGATCTTTGAAATGCTCAAAGCCTCCAATGCCAATTGCGTCTGCCATTTGCTGTATACTGACCTCTTCGTAAATGATATTCTTATGCAAGACACCGCTGAATATTTCAGCGATTTGCGAATAAGATAAGAGCTCGGGGCCAAATAGTTGGTAAACTTTACCGGCATGTTTTTCAGGTTCTCCCATGATGGCAACGATTGTACGGGCGAGATCTTCTCCGGCTACCGGTGCGTGTTGAACGTTTTCCGGGAAGGCCATCGGGAGTTTGCCTTGTTTGATGCTATTGGCGATATAAAGAAACCATTCTGAAAAGAACGTAGGTCTAATATGGGCAGTTGGCAGCCCTGACCACTTAAACACTTCTTCAGACAAAAAATGGCGAATCGTTGCCGGACTTTTTACAGTGGGCGAAACCTGTTTCTGCGAAAGGTTAACGACAAATTCAGCACCGACCTCTTTCGCTGCCTGTGCAAACATAACTGTAGCATCTAATAGATCGGGGGCAAGCGGGTAACAAAAGTACCCTCTTTTTGCGCCCTTCCAGGCGGCACGCATGTCCTCCATATTATGCATATTCCCGACAATAATCTCCGCCCCAAGTGATCTGAAAAAGTTCGACTTTTTGTCTTCTTTACGAACCAGCGCTCGGACGCTGTAACCTTGCTTTATGAGAAGTTCCACTGTCGGGGAACCTGTCGAACCGGTTGCACCGGTAATTAAAATGGTTGTCTTTTGCATGATTTATTTGTTTTACAATATTTGATGTCACACATAAAATATACCTTTCGGTATATTTTTAATCAAAAAAATTAGCTCACATACCTGTTCAATTCGTTTTTTAGATCATCGATCAAAACTTGCATGGGTTTCTCGTTGTTCATAGCGCGACACATGACCAG
>JAFDYE010000607.1 GCA_018267585.1 Bacteroidota bacterium | reverse complement strand
CATGTTTCTGTCAGTTTTTTAAAATGTGCGCTAATGATTGTGAAATTCTCTGCGGACCGCAAAAATAGCTGATTTTTCCCTATCTCTATATTAAGAAAGGGGCTAACGAAAGAAGGGCTGCCTAAAGAGGCTGCCCTTTTCCAACTAAAAACTAACCTGGGGAGAAACTATCTTTTGATCGATCCTTAGATCGAGTCTTTCCTTGTTTTGCTGAATACCGTCCAGAAGCTGGAACCTTCGGATTTCAGCACGATCTTCTTGTCGCTGTTCTCCAGCGTCACGTAGTAGGTCGTCTGGTTGTCCGTCGCCATCTCGAAGAGATCGGAGATCCAGTAATCCGAATAATCCTTCTTCAGCTCGGCCAGCAGATTGATCGGCAGCTGGTCACTGACGATATTACGGGTTACCGCCTGAAGCTCGCCGTTAGTACTGTAATAGGCAAAAAGCACCTGGCCGTTCAGCGAGAATGTCGCCCTGGTATAGCCGTTCCTTACGTCCCAGCTGACCTGGCTGGCGCCCGCAAAATCATTGTGAAATGCGCGAAGAGCCTGTTGATTGACGACTTCATCATTGTTGGCGGCGAAAGCGCTGACACCCATCATAAGCATAGTAGCGATGGATAAAATAACCTGTTTCATTTTTTTACTTTTATAAGTTTAGAATGTCTTTTCTGTTAAGTGAGCTCTATTATAAGACGCAAGGACTTTTTCCATGTTGCAGCAGCCCGAAAAAATATTTTCTATTGATCCCGCCGTCGATTTATAAAAGAACTATTACTAAGACGAGGACAAAGCTATTCAGGTTACAGGCGCCGCGCAAGCCAATATTGACCAGTGGCTGGAGATGTTAAGCGCTGATAAACAAACGCGGGGCGAAGAAGTTCACAACTGCCTTGAAACCCACGCCGGACAGGCGTTGGCGCCGATTTCTTAATGAAAGTATAAAATCGTCTTTCACCCTGTTAAAATAAATCTCCGGTGGGAGATCGCCGAAATGTGGTGCCGGCGGCATCTTAAAATTTGATAAATTGTATAATGAATTATCTGGCGCACGCCTTTTTGTCTTTTGGGCTACCTGAAATAACGGCGGGTAACCTGATCAGCGATTTTGTCAAGGGGAAGAAAAAGTACGACTACCCGGTACGTATACAGCAGGGGATTGCGCTGCATCGCGCGATCGACGACTTCACCGACACGCACCCCATCAACCGGCGGGCCAGGGCGGTCTTTAAAGAGGCCTATGGCCTCTATTCGGGTCCCATCATCGACGTTGTATACGACCACTTCCTGGCCAACGACCCCGTGAACTTTGCCGGCAGCAACCAGCTGGCGGATCTTTCTCAAAAGACCTATGCCGATATTGCGGGCTTGCAGACCGTTCTGCCCGAGCGGTTCGCGCGAATATTCCACTATATGCGCACCCAGGACTGGCTGTTCAACTATCGTCACCGGGAAGGACTCTACAACAGTCTGCACGGCCTCGCCCGCCGGGCCGCCTATATGGGTGACGCCGGCCGCGCCATCCGGCTTTTCGAGACCGGCTATGAAGAGCTCGCCGTCTGCTATGCAGCGTTCTTTCCGGAACTGAAGGATTTTGCCCTGCGGACCCTCGACCATCTGCAGCAGGATGCCGCAGGCGGGCCGCCGGCCGGGACCTGAGCCGACGCTGATCCCGATGCAGGCGATCCCGGCAGGCCCCGGGTTCCCTCCGGTTGTTGCGATCCGGATAAATTTGGATATTTTTACACCATGAAGAAGATCGTTGTACTTGCAGGCTTTTTATTAAGCGTGGCCCTGGTCAGGGCACAATCCTCCGGATCCAACCCGGCGATACAAAGCTCACCGGTCCAGTCCGCCCTCGACAGCTCACCGCTCGACATGAGCTACTACCCGGTCGACTATCCCGTCCTGAAGATACAGGACAAGTTGAACGAGCCCCTGATCGCCAGGGTAGTATACAGCCGCCCCCAGAAAAGAGGCCGCAAACTGTTCGGCGAACTTGTCAATTACGGACAGGTCTGGCGCCTGGGCGCCAACGAGGCCACGGAGATCGAATTCTTCCGCGACGTAAAGGTCGGCGGCAAGCTGATCAAAAAAGGCCGGTACACACTGTACGCCCTCGTCGATACCGACAAATGGACCATCATCTTCAATAAGGAGACCGACACCTGGGGCGCCTTCCGCTATGACTCTTCCAAAGACGTCCTGCGGGTAAGCGAACCGGTGGAAAAGCAGCCCGGCATCACGGAGGTCTTTTCCATCGCCTTTCGTAAAGCGGACAGGGGAGCCATGCTCTCCTTCAGCTGGGATGACGTCCTCGTTACTCTTCCCGTTAGCTGGAAATAGCAGTTTCCAACCACCAAAACTCATCGCTATGTGCGGCATTGCAGGCATCCTTTCCAACGACCCGTCAAGAGTCACCCGCCAGCGGCTAAAGGATATGACCGACGCCATCGCCCACCGCGGGCCCGACGGAGAAAAGACCTGGGTCAATCCAACCGGCCAGGTCGGCCTCGGCCACCGGCGGCTGTCGATCATCGATCTGAGCCCCGCAGGCGAACAGCCCATGCACTACCAGGACCGCTATTCCATCGTCCACAACGGAGAGATCTATAATTACCGCGAGATACGCGGGCAGCTGCAGGCTAAAGGCTATACCTTCTCCTCGCGCACAGACACCGAAGTGATACTCGCCGCCTACGAATGCTGGGGCGCGGGCTGCCTGCAACAATTCGACGGAATGTTTGCCTTCGCCATCTGGGATGAGAAAGAAAAGCAGCTGTTCATGGCGAGAGACCGGTTTGGCGAAAAACCTCTCTTCTTCTGCCAGGACGAGGAGCAGTTCGTCTTCGCCAGCGAACTAAAAGCGCTGTGGGCCGCAGGGATAAAAAAGGAAAGCAACAAAAAAATGCTTTTCAACTTTATCACCATCGGCTATACGCAGAACCCGGCGAATGCCTTCGAGACATTCTTCCAGGGCATATCAAAACTGCCAGCCCGGTCTTTCCTCCTTTATAATGCACGCAATGGTGACACGGAGATCAACTACTACTGGGACATCGACGTCGGGCATACCCGCAGCTGTAAGGAGCCGGCCGCCATCGATGAATTCTACCACCTGCTGATGACTTCGGTCAACCGCCGGCTGCGCAGCGACGTTCCCATCGGCACAAGCCTCAGCGGAGGCCTGGACAGCTCATCCATCGTAGCCTGCATCCTGCAGCAACCCGATGCTCCCGCGCATCTGCCGACCTTCTCCGCCCTATTCCCCGGCTTTGAAAAGGACGAGTCGGCATATGTCCGGTCGCTGACCAGCCATTTCGGCCTCGATAATTTCTCCACTACACCTTCCGCCTCCGACCTGGTGAGCGACTTCGAAAAGCTGGTCCATCACCAGGAAGAACCTTTTACCTCTTCCAGCATCTACGCCCAGTACAGGGTATTCGCCCTCGCCGCCGCTCACGGGGCCAAAGTGATGCTGGACGGGCAGGGCGCCGACGAGCTCCTGGCGGGCTACCACAAATACTACAGCTGGTACTGGCAGGAGCTCTACCGCAGCGACAAAAAGGCGTTCGCGCTCGAGCTGGAGGCCGCCAAAGAATCGGGAATACAGTGGAGTTGGAAGAACAGACTGGCCGCTCAGCTTCCGGTATATGCGGGACTCTTCCTGAAGAAAAAGCGCACGGCCCAGCAGCGCAACAGCAGCGACCTGTCCCGGAACTTCGTCCGACAATTCGGCGTCTCCTATTACGATATCCCTCATTTCGACCGCCTCAACGGCGTCCTTTACTACAATACCTTCATGAACGGGATGGAAGAACTCTTGCGCTTTGCAGACCGCAATTCCATGGCCCATGGCGTCGAAGTACGCCTGCCCTTTCTCAGTCACCAACTGGTGGAATACGTCTTCTCCCTTCCCGCGCATTTCAAGATCCGCGAAGGATGGACCAAGTGGCTGCTGCGGATGAGTATGGACAACCTTCTTCCCGCTGATATCACCTGGAGAAAGGACAAGACCGGATTCGAGCCTCCCCAGCTGGATTGGATGCTGGACCCGGCCCTCCGCGAATATATCCAGGAAGCCCGGCGGTCACTGGTGAAGGCAGACATCCTTTCGGAAAGGGTCCTGCATAAAAAAATTCAGCCGCATGAGGCTCATGCGGCTGAAGGTCATGACTGGCGATATCTGGTCGCCTGGGCCTCTCTGGCCTAGCTGGCTTTTTTATATTTTTCTACCACCTGCATATTGCCGTCAGCATTGGACCTGACGGTGATCCAGTTGTTCTGATCTTCCAGCTTGATATAATATTCGACGACATTGTCCGAAGTGATTTCGGTCACACCGAATACCTTCTTGTCCGCATACTTCTTCTGCAGACGTACGAGGACGTTGACAGGCAAGGTCTTCTCTGAATAATACCTGATCGAGCTGAGGAAGTTCCCTTCCTTGTCGTATTCGATCTTGGTAAGGATCTCGCCCTGACGGAAATTGACCATATATTTATCCTCCATCTCCGCCCATTTTACCTGCTGTGCGTCGGGGAAGGCTTGTTTAAATGCCTGCAGCAGCTTGTCGCTGATGGTGTAGCTCATCCCCCCGTCCGAAACAGGCCCTCCGGACAGCGTTCCATTGGCAAATACTCCGGCACTGAGCGCCAGCAGGCAGCAGGTCAGGAGCAGGTTTCTACGGATAAATTTCATCGGTGTCATGGTTGCTATTTTTATGCGTTTAAATGAATCAACTGCGATTTGACCCTGTAAATCTAGGACGCTGATCATGGGTAGTCAAGTGAAACTACACTTCCGGCAAGCCATTCATCCCCGCTAAACCGGACGATCCCATCCGCGTTTTCCCAAAGGCGGCAAAAACTGTTTTGAAACAGGTTAAACTTTGCCCGAACCGGTAATTATCGTGTTGCTTATCGCGGGTTAAGCTTTTGTTAAACTGGATGATCGTGGATGAGCGGCTCTTTGTATCTTTAATCCATGAAACTTTCAACCAAGCTGATCCATGCCGGCATAGAGCCCGATCCCTCGACGGGTGCTATCATGACTCCGATCTACCAGACTTCAACCTATGTCCAGACAGCGCCCGGCGTTCACAAAGGCTATGAGTACGCGCGTTCACAAAACCCGACGAGACAGGTGCTGGAGTCGGCGCTCGCGCATATCGAGAATGGAAAGCATGGACTTTGTTTTGGCAGCGGCGTTGCCGCGACGGACGCGGTGCTTCGCCTTCTTGTTCCCGGCGACGAGGTCATCGCTGCCAACGACATGTACGGCGGCACCTACCGTCTATTCACAAAGATCTTCGAGAAGGTGGGCATCAAATTTCATTTTGTCAATATGCAGGATGCCTCGGCGATCGAACCATTTATCAACAGCAGGACGCGGTTGATCTGGGCGGAGACGCCAACCAATCCGCTGATGAATATCGTCGACATCGCCGCACTCGCCGGCATTTCCAAAAGACACAAGCTGCTGCTCTGTGTCGACAATACGTTTGCGTCGCCTTATTTGCAGAACCCGCTGGATCTCGGCGCCGACCTGGTGCTCCACTCCGCAACAAAATATCTTGGCGGTCATAGTGACGTCATACACGGCTGTCTGATCATCAACGATACTGCGCTGCGGGACCAGCTCTATTTCATCCAGAAGAGCTGCGGAGCCGTCCCCGGGCCGCAGGACTGTTTTCTCGTCCTGAGAGGTCTGAAGACACTGCACGTCCGTATGGACCGTCACTGCTCTAACGGAGAGGCCATCGCGCGCTGGCTGCGAAACCATCCAAAAGTAGGAAAGGTGTATTGGTGCGGGTTCGAGGATCATCCGGGCTATGCCGTCGCCAAAAAGCAGATGCGTGGTTTTGGCGGGATGATGAGCTTTACGCTGAAGGACGATAGTCTCGGGGCCGCCACAAGGCTGCTATCCTCCACCCGGGTCTTCGCCCTTGCGGAGAGCCTCGGCGGCGTAGAGTCCCTCATCAACCACCCCGCAAGCATGACCCACGCCTCCATACCAAGAGAAGAACGCATAAAAAATGGTCTTACCGACTCCCTTATCCGGCTCAGCGTCGGCATAGAGGACGTGGAGGACCTCATCGAAGACCTGAAACAGGCCATCGGATAACCGTGAAGACCCGATCGAAATCCACGGCTGCGGGAACAGCAGAGCTTCGCGCCTTCCTCGACAGAAAGGCAACCGAATACAACCAGCCCTCCTTTGTCCAGGATGACCCGATAAGCATACCTCACCGGTATACCCAAAAACAGGATATCGAGATCGCCGGCTTCTTCGCCGCCATCTTCTCGTGGGGGAACCGCAAGACCATCATCCGGAAATCGCTGCAGCTCATGCAGCTGATGGATGAGGCGCCCTATCAGTTCGTCCGCCAGCATGGGGACAGCGACCTGAAAAGGCTGCTGGCCTTTAAGCACAGGACCTTCAATCCGACCGACCTGCTGTATTTTATTGCTTTTTTCCGAAAGCACTACTCGCTCTATGAATCGCTGGAAGACGCGTTCCTGCTGCCATGGGAACGACGCGGAGGAACAGCCGGGACTTTCCCCGCGGACGCGGCCGGCTACGACGCCAGGTCCGCACTCTCGGCTTTCCACCGCTACTTCTTCTCGCTCGAAGAAGACGGCGAACGTATTGCGCCACCCCGCACCAGGAAACATATTTCCACCCCCGAAAAGAACTCCAGCTGCAAACGCATCAATATGTTCCTTCGCTGGATGGTGCGCAGGGACGGGCATGGCGTGGACTTCGGTATCTGGCCTCGGATCCCCATGAGCCTCCTCATCTGCCCCCTCGACCTGCACGTGGCGCGGGTCGCCAAAAGATTTGGTCTCCTGACCCGGGAAAGCCCCGACTGGGCGGCCGCCGTGCAGCTGACTGAGGGTTTATCCTTACTCGATAAAGATGATCCTGTTAAATATGACTTTGCCTTATTTGGCCTCGGCGTAATGGAAAATTTTTAAACCAAAAGGCTGTAACTTACCGGTAAAATCTGGTTTGTCCATGGAAATATCGACTGACAGGTCAGTACTGATAAGAGATCTCAACCGGTCGTATGGATGGGAGCTGGCGGACTCGCTCACGCAAGAGCAGCTGGAAGACCTTCTGGCTGACAGGCTGAATGAGTGGATCCGCTCTGATTTTAACAGACTCGTGCAGTTTCTGTACCGGATAGATATCAGCGAAGCCCGGCTCAGGGTGTTGCTGGATGAGAATACAGAACAGGATACGGGTCATTTGCTCGCAAGGCTGGTTCTCGAAAGACAATGGCACAAGATAAAGACGCGCCGGCAGTGGAAACCGGACGATACAATCAGCGACGAAGAAAGATGGTAATATGCGACTCCTTGAAGTAACGGATCGTTCTACAACCCAAAAATTCCTCGATCTGCCCAGGGCCTTGTATAAAGGTGATCCCGCCTGGATTTGCCCTCTCGACAAAGACATCGCCGCCATTTTCGATGACCGCCGGAATCCTTTCTTCAGCCACGGCCGCTGCGCACGCTGGATACTGATCGACGGGACAGGCAGGACCATCGGCCGCATCGCCGCCTTTGTCAACGACCGGAAAGCGGGTAAACATACCGTACCCACCGGCGGGATGTGTTTCTTCGAATGCATAGCCAGCGATGCGGCCGGCTTCCTGTTGCTGGATGCAGCCCGCCGCTGGCTGGAAGCAGCCGGTATGATGGCCATGGAAGGCCCGGTGAACTTTGGCGAGAACGACAAATACTGGGGACTGCTCGTGGAAGGATTTCACTCGCCTTCCCTCGGCATGAACTATAATCCGCCCTATTACCAGCGGATACTCGAGTCCTATGGCTTTCAAAGGCAGTATGACCAGCTTACGAATTTCCTGGATGCGACCGTGCCGCTGCCACAACGGTTCACGAAGATCGCCGACTGGGTGATGAAAAAGCCCGGCTATATCTTCGAGCATTTTTCTATAGCAAACAAAGAGAAATATTTTTCCGACTTTCTGTCGGTCTATAACGACGCATGGAGCGATTTTGACACCTTTACGCCGCTGGAGCTGTCAACCGTCAGGGAGTCGTTCCGGCAGATGCGCCCGATCATGGACGAGAAGATCATCTGGTTCGCCTATTATCAACAGGAGCCCGTCGCTTTCGTCCTCTGCCTCCCGGATGTCAACCAACTGCTGAAACCCGTCAAAGGCCGGCTGAACCTGCCAGGCAAACTGAAGTTCTTCTGGTATAAGCATACCCGTACGGTCGACCGCCTCCGGATAACCATCATGGGATGTAAGAAAAAGTTTCAGCAGCACGGACTCGAATCTGCCCTCATCCGCTGTCTCCAGCTGGAAGTACTGCCGCGCAATACGATAAAAGGAGTAGAGCTCGCCTGGGTAGGTGATTTTAATAAGAAGATGCTGGCCCTCCATGAGGCAACGGGCGCGCGGAAAGAAAAAGTACACCGGACCTATCTGTACCCCTTCCCCTTAACTAATACATCAATTCCTTTACTTTCTCCTTGTCCTCCTTTTCTTTCTTAAGGTCGAACATGGTCCCGAAAACGCGGTCCCAGATGGTGCTGCTTACACCAAAACCCTTGTGCTCGTCCTTGTAGTGATGGAGATGGTGGTTCCGCCACAACGGTTTCATCCATTTGAAAGGGGGATTCCAGGCATGAATAGCATAGTGCATGCTTCCGTACAACAGATAGCCAAGCATGAATCCCGGAAAGAACATAAATACATTGGTCCCCATCACAAGACGCATCAGGAAGAACAAAACGGAAGCTATGATCAGGCTGGGCACCGGCGGCATGAACAGCCGCTCTTTGTCACGGGGGTAGTGGTGGTGATTGCCGTGCAGGGTATAGATGAACTTCTGTGCCCGCTGGCTTTCCGCTATCGCGTGAAACGCGAACCGGTGCATCAGGTATTCAAAAAAGGTCCAGAAGAACATCCCGCCAAGAAAGGTCAGCGCGATCCTGGCCAGCGGATAATCCAGCGTCGATCCTGCATAATAGAGAAAGTAGGTAATAACCGGCGTATACATCCCCCAGATGACCAGGGGATGCGTCTTTGTCAGCATTTCGAGATACTGATTCTTAAATAATTGCGCCTGCCCTTTGTTATTTATCTTTTCGAATTTCATGGTATCAGCTTTAGTAGTTGAATTATCCGCACCGGTTCCCGCCCGGCCCGCCAAAGTTACGAATTTACGGTGTAACTCCCGCGTCTGGCCGCGGCTACGTCCGACCGCGGTTCGGTCTGGACCCGGTTGCGCCCGTCCTGGTTTGCCATTTGATTATCAACGGCTAACAAAATTTTTTACTCCGCGGGCGTCCCGTGTCCGTACTGCAGCTGAAATCTTTTCAGGTCGGGTTTCACCGCTCTCTGTCTCTCCAGCTCGTATTGATAGACGATCTCTCCTACTTCCTTAAAGAACGGATAGCCGATCTCTTCAAAATCATACTTGTCATCATTTAAGACGCCATCGCTGTTTGTATATATCGTACCCGAGAGCATGAACTCCAGATTGTGTTTGAAGTCGACGATATAAGCGTAGTCCGTGAGAAACCCATAGGCCCAGCCCGGCTTGTTAAAGACGCGGATATAGTCGGGAATATGACTGCGGCCGGCCTTGAAAAAGAAGAACTTGGTATAGCTATCGAAGTATTCGCCGGTATCGTATTTCGGATGCAGCGACTCCCGCGGGTATTCCGACATATACCGGTAGAGAAAAGCATAGTCGTCCGGACGCAGGTCGAAGCGCTGTTTCCTCGGCACCGACCCGGGGAAAAGAACAGACTGCAATATCCTCTGACCGTCTTCCAGGGGGAAGTTGTTGTGTGTTGTGAAATCCATCGGCTCGTGGATCAGGGAATCGTGGCGGTCCAGATGGGCGTTGCCTATAAGCACCTTATGGCTGAAGTCGAACTTGATCGTGCTATAGGCAGGGGACTGGGTGTGGATTGTCCTTCCGGCCCCGCCCGCGACAAAATTGATCCGGTTGGTATGACGATTCTCGTCCTCGTTCATGGGGACAAAGCGGCGGGTGATCCGGATATCGGGATAGCCCAGCTGCCAGAGCCGTCTGTTGATCCATTCCTGACCAAGGAATTCATACAGTCGGCTGTAGGCGTCGTTGTCGCTGACCAGGAATATCTTCCGGATGTATTGCGCAACAGAAGGTTGTCCGTCTGCCGCACTCGTATCCTGCGACACTGCGCTCTGTCCGCTGTATGAGCTGTCGGTTTCCATAGTTGTGTTCATATCGACGCCATAACGGCGAAGACTGTTGATCTTTTCCAGCGACAGGAAAGCCAGCGGCATTTTGACCGTAGACGCCGGGTTAAAATATTCCGACGGGTTCACCCGGTAGTAATAGTTGTGAAAATGGGGACGGTTGTGTTTGTCCCGGTCGATGCGTGTATAGATCAGCTGGTACCGGAAGGAATCCGGTTTGTCCAGCACCCGCCGCAGGAAGGGGGTGGCGCTCGAACGCAGCAGGCTCTCAAGGAAGGGATCGGTCCGGGACTGAGCGACCCCGACCCGGGGACAAAACCCCGCCAGCAGGAGGACGTATACAATTTGCTTCATCTACCAAAGATATTCCTTTACCTTTGAGCGCCACTCTAAAAATGGAGCTCTTCCGGACGCGGGTGGTCCCAAATTATTATGAAAATCGTCTCCTATCTCAAAGAAGAACACGAACAGCTGGCTGTCCTGGTCGACGGATTCCTCTATGACGCCGAGCTGATCCATCCGGACCTTCCGAATACGATCAATATGTTCCTCAACTATTGGGACGAACTGTCCCCGGTACTGCAGGCCGGAGAGCTTGCGATCCGCGACGGACGCATCGGCCGCAGCAAGGCGGTCAGCGCAGACAGCGTACAACTGTTGGCTCCGGTACCCTTTCCGCCCAGCTGCCGCGACGGATATGCATTCCGCCAGCACGTGGCTTCGGCAAGACGCAACCGGAAACTGCCCATGATCCCGGAATTTGACCAGTATCCCATCTTCTATTTCACCAATCACCACAGCATCCAGGGTCCGGGCGATATCCGGTGCATGCCCGACCATTTCGAGAAGCTGGACTTCGAACTCGAGGTCGCCATCGTCATTTCCCGTCAGGGGCGCAATATCCGCGCAGCCGAGGCCGATGACTATATCGCCGGCCTGATGATCATGAACGATATGAGCGCAAGGACCCTCCAGATGGAAGAGATGCTGCTCAACCTGGGACCCGCGAAGGGAAAGGATTTCGCGACGGTGACGGGCCCCTGCCTGGTAACGCTGGACGAGCTCGAACCCTTTGAAGTGCCCTGTAAAGAAGGGCATACCGGAAAGAACTGGCGCCTGCGAATGCAGTGCCGCGTCAACGGCGTTCCTGTCAGCGACGGCTACCTCTCCGACATGGACTGGACCTTTGCCGAGATCATAGAAAGGGCATCCTATGGAGCCGACCTCTACCCCGGCGACGTCATCGGCAGCGGCACCGTGGGCACCGGCTGCTTCCTGGAACTCAACGGCACCGGCAGGCTCAATGATCCCAACTATACCGAGCAATGGCTGCAGGAGAACGACAGCGTCGAGATGGAGGTCGAAGGACTGGGCCTGCTGCACAATACGGTCGTAAGAGAGGACAGCGATCTGTCCCTGCTGGCCATCAAAAAACGCTGATCGGCGGGTTAACCGGTCGATAAGCCGCCACACCTAACAAACGACAATCACCATGCAAATCGATCTGAAGGCGCTGACTCCAGTCGAAAGACAGCACTATCTGCAGTCCGCGGTCGCCCCACGCCCCATCTGCTTTGCCAGCACCATCGACAAAGAGGGGCGGGTCAATCTCAGCCCTTTCAGTTTTTTCAACCTGTTCGGCACCACGCCGCCCATCCTTATCTTCTCGCCATCCCGCCGGGTCCGCGACAACAGCACCAAGCATACCTGGCACAACGTGCACGAGGTTCCTGAAGTAGTGATCAATATTGTCGACCTTCCCATGGTGCAGCAGACCAGCCTGTCCAGCTGCGATTATCCCAAAGACGTCAACGAATTTGTCAAGGCCGGTTTCACCGAAGAGCCCGCCACCCTTGTACGGCCGCCCATGGTAAAAGAGAGTAAGATAAAGATCGAGTGCCGCGTGGTCGAGACGAAGCCCCTGGGGGAAGAGGGTGGATCAGGCAACCTGGTCTTCTGCGAGGCGCTAAGGATGCACATCGATCCTTCGATTCTTGATGAAGACAACAAGAAGTTCATCGACCAGCGCCGTATACAGCTGGTTGCCCGCCTCGGCGGTGACTGGTACTGCCACGCCGGCGAAGACAACCTCTTCCTCGTCCAGAAGCCAAACACCCGGCTCGGCATCGGCATGGACGCACTGCCCGATTCCATCCGGAAAAGCCGGATACTCTGCGGCAACCACCTGGGCCAGCTGGCCAATGTCCATGAAATGCCCACCGTGGATCCGGCGTTCGAGGACGAGCGCCTCCGGCAAATATTCCAGTATTATTCCGTCAGTCCCGGGGAAATGGAAAAAGAGCTGCACGCATACGCCGCCCGTCTGCTGGAAGAAGGGAAGGTTGCTGAAGCCTGGCAGGTGCTGCTCGCGTTGAATTGAACCGGTGGCCGGACCGCAGCGACCCGCGGCCGGGACGAGATCGCTTCCAAACTTGGTCCCTCCCCCGGGATGACCTATCTTCGCGTACTTTTTCAATCGTAAAATGAGCACATCACAACTATCGGAACAGGAGCTCATTCGCCGGGACAAGCTGGCGGAGCTTACTCAGCTGGGTATCGACGCATATCCTGCGGCTTTATTTCCTGTCAATATAACCGCAGCCTTTATAAAGGAGAACTACAAAGAAGGTCAGAACAATGCCGACTTCGCAGATGTCACCCTCGCCGGCCGTATCATGAGGCGCAATGACATGGGAAAAGCCTCTTTCGCTGCATTGCAGGACAGCACCGGCAGGATACAGCTGTATATAAAACGTGATGAGATTGCCCCCGGGGAAGACAAAACGCTCTACGACAAGGTATGGAAACGCCTCCTCGATCTTGGCGATATCATAGGAGTAAAAGGCTATGTCTTCACGACCAAGATGGGCGAGATATCCATACACGTAAAGGAGTTCGTAGTACTGACTAAATCACTTAAGCCGCTTCCCGTTCCGAAGGAAAAAGAAGGGGAGACCTTTGACGAGGTCACCGATCCGGAATTCCGCTACCGGCAACGGTATGCCGACCTGGTGATCAACCCCGAGGTCAAGGACGTCTTTGTGCGACGCACGAAAATGATCAACGCCATGCGCAGCTTCCTCAACGAACGCGGTGCGATCGAAGTTGACACACCCGTGCTCCAGAGCATTCCGGGGGGCGCTGCTGCCAGGCCTTTTGTCACCCACCACAACGCCCTCGACATCCCGCTATACCTTCGTATCGCCAACGAGCTCTACCTGAAAAGGCTGATCGTCGGCGGCTTTGACTGGGTTTACGAGTTCAGCCGCAACTTCCGCAACGAAGGAATGGACCGTACCCATAATCCGGAATTCACCGTACTGGAATTTTATGTGGCGTACAAAGACTATCTCTGGATGATGGAGACGACGGAGGCCCTGCTCGAGCGTACCGCCATCGCCACCAACGGCACCAGCAAGGTCACGGCAGACGGGAAGGAGATCGACTTCAAGGCTCCCTACCGCCGGATCACGATGTACGACGCGATAAAAGAATACACCGGCTTTGACATCAGCGGCATGGATGAGGCGGCGCTTCGCGGCGTCTGCCACAAGCTGAATATACACGTCGAACCATCCATGGGTAAGGGCAAGCTGATCGACGAGATCTTTAGCGCAAAATGCGAGGAGCATTTCATCCAGCCGACCTTTATCATCGACTATCCCGTCGAGATGAGCCCCCTCACCAAAAAGCACCGGAGCACGCCGGGTCTTGTAGAACGGTTCGAACTCATGGTCAACGGAAAGGAGATCGCCAACGCCTATAGCGAGCTCAACGATCCCATCGACCAGCGCGAACGTTTCGAAGCCCAACTGCAGCTGATGCAGCGCGGCGACGACGAGGCTATGTTCATCGACTATGATTTTCTGCGCGCCCTCGAATATGGTATGCCGCCGACGGCAGGCATCGGGTTTGGTATCGACCGGATCTGCATGCTGATGACCGGGCAGCCAAGCATACAGGACGTGCTGCTGTTCCCGCAGATGAGACCGGAGAAGACCGGGGACCAGACAGATGAGACCGGGAACAACGGTTGAACCCATCCCCGGAACCGGGGCTATAGGTCAAAAGACCGGAATATCAGCTCCCACCGCGGAAGGGAAGCCGCGACCCACAGACAAAAGTTACTGTCCACGGACAAAAGTCGCCGTCCACAGATCCCGCTGTCCGGCGATCGACCTAACGTCGTTGCACAGTCCTGTGCAAAGATTCCGAGGAGAATCTCCTGAAATTTTGTTAAATTGGGTGTAGCTAAAAACGATTGCCATATGGATAATACCACGATCACTAAGATTGGGACTATTTTCTATGCCCTCGTTATTGGATTCTTCGGTGTCAATCACTTCCTGCAAGGCACCGGAATGGCAAAAATGGTCCCCGCCTTCCTTCCAGGCGGCGTTGTCTGGGTCTATATCACCGGAAGCTGCCTGCTCCTCGCAGCTATCGCCTTTCTGATCAACAGGCAAACCCGTCTCGCAGGAATACTACTGGCCTTGTTCCTTTTGCTGATTGTCGTCACGGTCCACCTGCCCGCAGTGCTCAGCGCACCGGACATGGCCTCGCGCAGATTTCCGCTGGTCAACCTGATCAAAGATACCGGCCTGGCAGCCGCAGCGTTGCTGGTGGCCGGTAGCCGCACGGTCGCCAGGAGCTAGTTGACCCCCTTATCCACGCAAGTCCTCCGGCCAACGAATGATAGACCCCGGCCTGTCCTCCCTGAAGCCAACCCGGCCGGCAAAAAAAACCTCCCGCTCTAAGCGGGAGGACGATGTTGCCTTTTACCCAAAAGGATTAAAATGAAAAGCGTTTGACGTGGCTGTGTTACAAAAACAGGTCATTCATCAGCTTCTGGTCGGGATTAATGGCATACTTGCCAAAGTCGGAGATCCCTTCCGATTGAAGAACGTCCTCATCTATAAAAAAATTGCCCGTCGTTTCAAAAGAAGGTTTTTGTAATATATAATACGCTGCATCCGCCACAATCTCGGGTGTGCGGCTGCGTTGCATCAGAAAATCCCCACCCAGCAAATTCTTAACCGCCGCCGTAGCGATGGTTGTCCTGGGCCATAACGCATTCGCCGCTATCCGGTACTGTTTGAGCTCTTCGGCCAGGCCGAGAACGATCATGCTCATACCATACTTGCTGATCGTATAGGCAAGATGGGGGGCAAACCACCGGGGATCCAGGTTCAGAGGCGGCGAAAGATTGAGAATATGCGGATTATGCGCCTGCTTCAGATAGGGGATGCAGGCCTGGCTCATAAAAAAACTACCCCTGACATTTATATCGTGCATGAGGTCCCACCGCTTGGGCTCCATGTGCTCGGTAGGAGCTATATTGACCGCACTGGCGTTGTTGACCAGGATATCGATGCCCCCAAAGGCATTAACCGTCTGGTTGACAATATTATGTATGCTCTCTTCGAACCGGATATCCCCCTTGATGGGCAATACCTTGCCGTCGCCGGCTGCAGCGATCTCCTCTGCCGCCGTATAGATCGTTCCCTCCAGCTTGGGGTTGGGCTCATCCGTCTTGCCCGCAATAGCAATATTGGCACCCGCTGCGGCCAGACGGATGGCTATCGCCTTACCAATACCCCTCGTTCCCCCGGAAATAAGCACCGTTTTATTTTCAAATACCTTCATCAGACCAGAAAATTAAGATTTAGGAAAAATTTTGACCGGACAGCGCTCCTCGTTTGCCGGCACCCCCTGTGCTGCGGACGAACCGGCTATTATCCGTCAGCGGTACAAAATAGGCTAATTTATAATATACCGGCGCGGAATGCCAAAATTTTAGCATATTTCATTCAAGCTCAAAGCCAAATCTTTCTCACTCTCGCAGGTCTTCGTAATTCTACGAATCCGACCGTAAAATCAGCAGCCTCGAAATATAGCATTTTCTCTCTTGTATCAGCTGATTTTCAATTGTATGTTTGTATTGTTAAGTCTGATTTGATAAGCGATTCCAAGATCCACTATCCGAAGAGAGACCATCCAATGAATGAATGAAATCCAAAGAAAAACCAAAATCCAAGATCCGAAGAAACAACCCGTTTTGATCTAAGAATCCTAAAAAAACCAAAAGCAACCAAAAATCCAGAAAAGCCCTGAATCCTTAATCGATCAAACTTATTCATTAAATCCAAAATCCAAATCCAAGCATCCAAATCCTAAGAACAAGCCGATGTAAAATTTGTACCTATTGATGGCCGTGAATTGTTGGTTAAGTATCGTACAAGTAATTGAAAAGCCCCGGATAAAACCGGGGCTTTTCGTTTTTGCGTGGACTCTTGTGGTTTGAGCTGTTGGTTTGGTTCCCGTGCTATTAGTCTATTCCTGTCTTGAATATTTTGGGCGGCCCCGGACCGTCCGGGGCCGGCTGCATTAATGCGCATCGGCAGGCATGGCCGCCGGCGCCCTCTTGAATTTTTGGAGGTAGACGATCGGGATACAGCACAGTACAAATATCCCAATGGTCAGGTACAAATTATCGTAGGTGACGAGCAGGGTCTGGCGGACGACGGTCCCCTCCAGCGCCTGGTTGGCCATCCTCGTAGCATCGGACAGGGAATATCCCTTGCCCACGAAGCTCTGTATGATCTGCGCCTTGCGCGACACTGCTGCGGGGTTATAGTCGTTCAGATAAGAGACCAGGTCGCTGCGGACGATCCCGGATTTAATGTGGATCAGGGTCGTCAGTATGGCTATACCGAACGAGCCGCCAAGCTGCCGCATCATATTGTTCAAGCCGGCCCCCTGGCCGATCTCGGGTCCCTTCAGCTCCTGAAGCGCCAGCGTAGTCAGCGGAACGAACAGAATAGACATCCCGATCCCGCGCACGATCAGCGGCCAGAAGAAATCGCCTACTCCGGACTCCAGCGTAGAGTTGGATAGCATCCAGGTAAACACATAGAATAAAAAGAACCCACCCGTCGCCATGAACTGGCCCGGCACCCCTCTCTTCAACATTGTCCCCACAAAGGGCATCATACAGATCGTCGCCATCCCGCCCGGGAACAGCAGTTCACCCGTCTGCTGGGCGGAAAAACCCAGCAGGTTCTGACAGAATACCGGGAAAATAAAGACCGATCCGTATAGCGCGAAACCCAGCACGAACGAAGTGACTATCCCAACCGCAAAGCTCCTGTTCTTAAGGATTCGGAAATTGACCACCGGGTGGTCCGTGCTCAGTTCACGCCAGATGAAAAGGATGGCAGCAACGATCGTCGTAAAGGCGAGCACCGTGATATAGGTCTTGGCAAACCAGTCCTCGCTCTCGCCCTTTTCCAATACTACCTGCAGACTCCCCACACCGAGCGCTAGAAATAATATGCCCCACCAGTCGACCGGCTTCCCCTTGGCGTATTTCGGCGATTCCCGTACAAAGACCGATACGCAAAATGCTGCGATCGCACCTACCGGTATGTTTACGTAAAAGATCCAGGGCCAGGAGTAGTGGTCAGTGATATATCCACCGATCGTAGGGCCTACCGTCGGTCCCACAACTGCACCCATACCGAACAGGGCCGTCGCCATTCCGATCTCCTCCCTTGGCCAGGTCTCCATCAGGATCGCCTGGGCGGTAGACAACAGGCCACCCCCGGCCAGACCCTGCAGCAGACGGAAGGCAACCAGCTCAGACAGGCTGTGCGCGTTACCGCAGAGGAAGGAGAACAACGTAAACGCAAGGATAGAGGCCATGAAATAGTTCTTCCGGCCAAACCTGTCACCCAGCCAGCCAGACATAGGCAGAACGATCACGTTCGCCACGGCATAACCCGTCACGATCCATCCCGCGTCATCCAGGGTCGCCCCCAAATTCCCCATGATCTGCGGCAGCGCCACATTCACGATCGTCGTGTCGATGAGCTCGAGCAGGGAGGCGACGATCACCGTAATGGTGATGATCCATTTTCTAAATCCATGTTCAGCCATGACTGAAAATTTTATTTTGTATGTACAACTACGAACACGCTCATACCCGGGCGCAGATTCCTGCGGACAAATGCGGTGTCGGCCTCGATCTTTATCCTCACCGGTACGCGCTGTACGACCTTTACGAAGTTACCCGTAGCATTGTCCGGAGGCAGCAGCGAGAACTTGGCACCGGTAGCCCCGGAGAACGACTCGATCGAACCCTGGAACGAACTGTCAGAGAACGCATCCGCTGTGACATCGACCTTCTCGCCGATACGCAAATGCTCCATCTGCGTTTCCTTGAAGTTGGCGGTTATGTATATGCCCTTGTCATTGACGATGGCGAACAAGGTCTGACCAGCCTGAACCAGCTGACCCAGCTGGATGTTCCGCTTTGAAACCACGCCCGTGGCGGGAGCGGTGATCACCGTATAGCTCAGTTGCAGCTTTGCAAAATCCACGTCCGCCTGGCGCGAAGCAATATTGGATGCCGTAGCGCCCACCTGCTTTTCGTTGACGCTGACCCGGCGCGCCTGTGTGGGTACCTGGCTCTGCGCTACGACCAGGGCGGCCTCAGCAGATTCCTTCTCCGCCTTCGCCTCGTCGAACTGTGCCTTGGTGATGGCATGGTCATTATACAGGTTCTCATACCGCGTGTAGTCTTCGTTGGCCTTCCAGACCCGGACCTTCGCAGCGGCGACATTGGCCTGGGCGGTAGCGATGCTGGACCTGGCTTCGTCCACCTGGTACTGCGACACGTCCACGTTCTGACGGCTGGAAGACAGCGCCGCGGTGGCCTGCTGCAGCTTCACCTGGTAGTCCCGGTCATCCAGGATGACAAGAGTATCGCCCTCGTGCACCAGCTGGTTGTCCTGAAACCGGATCTCCTTGACGTATCCACCGACCCGCGCCACTACAGGGCTGATGTCCGCATCCACCTGCGCATTGTCCGTCGTCTCGTGACTCTGGTAATACAAATATTCCTTTACGGTAAAGATCAAAGCACCCACCAGCACCAGGGCGAGGATGATGGGGAAAATCAGCTTTTTGCGACCTTTCTTCGGAGTGTTATTCTGTTCCATATTCTTAGTAAATACGATTTAGCTACTCAGTTAATTTTTTTCCGTGAACATCATCACCCGTCACGGTGGGTGCAGGACCCTTACCCGGGCCCGGGGCTAGAGGTGAATTTTTCCGGTTGACCTCAGGACATCATAATAAGAGATCGTGGCGTCCGATTTGGCCAGTTCGAGGTTGACCCTGGCCTGATATAGCTGGGTCTGCGCGTCGATCCGATCGGTCGTGTTCACCAGGTTGTTCCTGAACTTCGATTCTGTTATCCGCTCGTTCTCCGTCGCCTGATCCACCGCTACCTGTAATATCTTTATCTTTTCCAGGGCCGTCTGGTAAAGCATGAACTGCCTGTGAACGTCCTGGTGAATATCATCCATCGCCTGGTCTTTAGCCGTATTCAGCTCCTGCCTTTGAAGGGAAGCCTCCCGTTCCTTGTTCTTGTTCTTATAAAGTGTTCCGATATCCCAGGAAGCGCCGATGCCCAGCGTGATAGGAGCAATCAGGTTATTGTGCGTCGGGATCACCTGACCGGTCGGATTGATATAGTACGCCCCGGCAGAAGCGGCGATCGTCGGAAGCCGCTGGTCGTGGATCTTTTTGACGTTGACGTCGGCGATCTTCGACTGGTAGCCAAGATCCTGCAGCTCGCGCCGGTTGGTCTCAGCCTGCTGGACCAGGTCGGCATAGACAAAGGTCTCGTTCACCTTATAGTCCAGCTTGGGCAATATGATCTGTGTCGAATCCGGGAGTCCCAGCAGGATATTCATATTGTAATTGGCGATCTTTCTATTGTTCTCCAACTCAACTTCCGTCAGCAGGATCTGCGATTTCTGCAGCTGATAGCGCAGCACGTCATTCTGCGTGGCAAGACCCTGAGACTCGTACTTGGTGATCTCTTCCAGCTTCCCCTGAACGTCCTGCATGTTCTGCGCAACGATCAACTGGTTTTCCAGTATCTTATCGTAGTTGAGATAGGAGTTGATCACCAGCCAGATGATGTCTTCCTTATCCTTGTCTGCATCGAGACGGCTCATCTGCACCAGCAGGTCGGCAGACTGGCGCGCATACTTAAACTGGTTACCGTTAAAGATCGGTTCGCTGACGGACAGGGTTCCCAGATAGGCGGGGAAGTCGAAAGGTATCTTTATCGGCTCCTTGGTTACGCCGGGAATGCTTATCAGACGCGACATCATCAGGGCGTGCAGGTACTGAAAGCTGACCTTCGCATCGGGCAGCCGCAGGTCCTTTGCCTGATCAACCCTCGCCAGCGCCTCGTCGATCTTATACTGCGACCTTTTTAATTGTTTGCTGTTCTGTATCCCCATCTGCACGGCCTCATCCAGGGTGAGCGTCCTGGACTGCGCATCGGCGATAAAGACAGTAAAAAGTAAGAAGCATAGAACTCCTGATAGCCTTTTTTCCATTTTTCAGTTGTATTTAATTCTTCGGTTCCGAATTAGAATGATTTTATCCGCAAACCCCGTACCTATACCGAGCCCCCTGAGCGGCTACGATTGAGGTTCGACCTCGTTCCTGATGTCCAGGTGGGCCCTAAGCAAATGTTTGAGGTGCGATTTCAGACGCACGGCGAGTCTGCTACGGTATGTTTCATCACTTGTATCTTCCTGTAAGGCAAGAATCAGGCAGCTGTAAGTTCTCGATTGAGTATAGGAGGAGATGGTCCCCATGATGGTGCCTACCGTCATGGGGATATCCACCTGCCGGAACAGCCGTCGTTGCTGCCCGTCCGCTATGATCTTCGTAATCTGGTCCAAATTGCGCATCTTGATCTTTATAACCTTTTGTTTTATCTCTTCCGATCTATAGTTCGTCGCGGACTCCTGATACATGATGTTGTGAAAAGGAAGGTTGTTTAAAATCCGGTCTACATAAAATTCTACCAGTCTGTCTATCTTATCCCAAGGACTTAACGATTCGTTCTTATTTAGTTCTTCTAATATGCCGTAGGCGTACATGGCCCTGAACTCTATCAACGCTTCGAGTAACTTTTCTTTCGAGCCAAAATAATAGGAGATCATCGCAAGATTAACCCCCGCCTGCTGAGCAATATCCCGCACCGATGTCCCATCAAAACCCTTCTCTGCAAATAGCTTCTCCGCTGATGTGAGGATATGTTCTCTTTTATCTGACATGGATTGATTTCTCCTGATTGCAGCACAAAGTTAAACAAACGTTTGAATTAAACAAACGTTTAATTGAATTATTTATAATTGCAGAAGCCACCGGCTTATCTGCAAACGACAAAAGAGCCCGTTATGAGGCTCTTTTTCAATTAATTAGCTCGTACGGACTTAATTGCTGTCCCAGAAAGGCTTGTTCTCCAGTATCCCTTCGATCTCCTGCAGGACCGCCGATGTAAGCTTTGGCAGCACGTCCAGCGCTTTAAAGTTCTCGAGCAGCTGTTCTTTCCTGGTCGCCCCAACGATTGCGCTGGTCACGTCCTTGTTGCTGATACACCACGCGATCGCAAGTGCCGCGAGCGAACACCCGAGGCGCTGCGCCACACCCGTCAGACGCTGCACCTTGCCGAGGCGGTCTTCCTGCAACCACCGTTTCTTCAGCCACTCAAAGCCGGGAAGGGAAAGTCTCGAACCTTCGGGTATCCCTCCCTGATATTTACCGGTAAGGAAGCCTGCGGCCAGGGGACTGAAAATCGTGGTACCCATGCCCACGTTGCGGAAAATGGAGGTATAGTCCAGCTCCATCTTGTAGCGCTCGAACATATTGTATTGCGGCTGTTCCATCGTCGGTCCGATGAGGCTGTTACGCTGGGCCACGGCGTGCGCTTCCATGATCTCCGCGCCGCTCCACTGGCTGGTGCCCCAGTAGAGTACCTTCCCCTGCTGTATAAGATTGTGCATCGTCCAGACCACCTCTTCCATCGGGACATTGGCGTCGGGGCGGTGGCAGTAATAAAGATCGAGATAGTCAGTCTGCAGACGCTTCAGGGCCTCATTGCAGGCTTCTACCAGGTGCTTGCGGCTAAGTCCGGTCTGGTTGGGCAGCAGGTTTTTACGGGAACCGAAATAGGCTTTGGAAGAGATCACATAAGAGGTCCGATCCCAGCCCTTCTTCTTCAAGACCCGGCCCATCATCAGCTCGCTCTCGCCGTCCGCATAGGTCTCGGCATTGTCGAAGAAATTGACCCCTCTCTCGTAGGCGATGCCCATCAGCTCATCGGCGTGCCTGTCGTCCATCTGGCCGTGAAATGTGACCCAGCTGCCGTAAGATAGCACGCTTAGCTGCAAACCTGATCTTCCTAAACGACGATATTCCATATTTTTTGGTTGAATTTACACTGTTCCCTCAACGGGGGTGGACTCATAATTTACTTAGGGATCTGGTTGCCCGCAGTCAGTACGGTACCGGTTAATTTGCGAATGGTGTACCAGCGGAAATTCTGGTCTGCTTCCATCCCCGTCCCGAAAAGGATCTTGTCCTTCGTGTAGATACGCACCGGCTTATCGGTCGTAAAACGCTCGGTATGCTGGTCCCACCACAGCTCCTGACAACGCACAGTATCGCCTTTCAGAACATTCTTTACCACCACGGAATCCCGGAGAAAGACCTTGTCCTGGTTTTGCAGGTATTTGCCATACAGCGCGTCGAGCTGACTCTCGATCTGCATATCCGCATTGTAGAAGTCCACATGCAGGGACCTTGGAAACTCCGCATACGGAGAATCGGTCCGCTGGTAACGCAGCATGAACGGCGCCGTCAGCTTGCCCTTGACCTTTGCCCCCAGCTTCCCGGTCGAGTCGTTGTTCGGCTCGCTCAGCAGACCTTCGATATTCGTGACCTCTTCCGGCACGATCACCCGTGGATGCGGAACCTCCTTTTCTTTTTTCTTATCACAGGCAACAAAAAAAAGACACAGGACAACCAAAAGAACAAATTGATGTTTAATTGATCTCGCTGATGGCATATAGACCTTTATAGATTAAATACGGGTCCGCAAATATCTTCTTTTTCAGGAGGCGGGAAAAATATGTCGAGTCTCCACCGCTTAACAACACGTTAAAATTGCCGTATCTCTCCCCGTATGCTTCGATCATGCCGTCGATCTCCTTGGCCATGCCCAGTATGACGCCGCTGAGAATATTCGTCCGGGTATCATAGCCGGCCAGCGGGAAGTTCCAGTCAGCCTTTACCAGCGGAAGTTTTGCCGTGAAGACATTCAGGGACTTGAACCGCATTTCCATCCCCGGGGAGATGCCCCCGCCAATGAATTCCCCGTATTTGTTAACAAAGTTATAGGTGACCGCCGAGCCCAGACCGACGACCAGGTTGTTCTTTCCGGGGAATAACGTGACTGCCGCTGCGACGAGGGCGAGCCTGTCCGCGCCGATAGTTGCCGGCTTTCCGACGGGTGTCGTCACCGGCAGCCGGGAAAGATGACCCAGCCGGTGAAAATGCGTCGCTGATCTCAGCAGCTCTTCCATGCCGGGGTTGTGTTCGATCACGGAGGACAGAATAGACCTGTCCGGATGGAAGGCTTCGATCAGATCTTTGATGGTCCCGGTGCTATCGTCTTCGAGGACCAGCTCTTTGGCGAAAACCCCATCTATGAATACGGCGCATTTCTTTCGGGTATTTCCAAAGTCAAAACAGAGGGTCGTAGGCATGTCTAGTCTTCGAATTTGAATGAAGAGAGGTTTTTGAAATGCCCGTTCAGCTTAACTCTTTCCTTCAGCGTTTCCATCTCGGCAATGACAGGCAGCACCTTCCCCAGATGACGTTTGAGGTATTCCTGCCGCTGCAGCTCGTGCAGAAGCCCCAGCAGCTCGTATTCCTGTTCGAGGGTCAGACCCGCATGGTGGGCGATATCATAGGCCCCCAGCTCTTCATCGGGTTTGTGGAAGTCCTTTGTTATATTCAGCAGCCGGTGCAGCTCGCGCACCGCGTTGATGACCTTGTGCATCAGATCCCGTTTGCCCGGCCCTTCGATATTGTCGGGATAGTTGACGATGGCTCCGCTGAAAAGCTTGTCAGGGACGGTCTTTATGAGCTCGAGAACCCGAAAGACGCGCATTCCCTGCGTCCTGATATCCATTTCGCCGTTGTCGTACACCTTTACGAGCTCGGTAATTTTCACCAGTGTCCCCATCTCGTTCAACCTGTTATCGATCACCGTCGGGATGCCGAAGGGTTTCCCTTCTGTATAACATTCATTGACAAGTTGTTTATAACGCGGTTCAAATATATGCAGGTTCACCATCTCCCCCGGATATACGACTATTCCCAGGGGAAAAACAGGAATGAAATTCGTCATAACTACAAAACTAGGTTTTTTTCAGGACCTGTCCCGGCGGGAAGCAGCGGCTACCGACCATCCCGCACCCGTCGCCAGGTCCGATAGCTTTGAAAGCCAAACTTCTTTCACCTGTGCCGGTAGGATATCGCGTATGCAGGTGCAGTTCATGGTCTTTTTGCAGGCGCTGCAGTCAATATCTTTGACCAGCACGCCCGCCCTCGGGCCGATCGGCGCCCAACGTCCCGGATGGATCGGCCGCAATGGCGGGAAGATGCCAACGGCATAAATGCCCAGCGCCGCAGCCAGGTGCAGCGGTCCCGTCCCGGATGCCAGCAGTCCGTCCGCCCTGGAAATAAAATGGATAAACTCTCCCAGGCTGAGCTTGCCGCTAAGATCGGTCACCGACGGACAGGCCTTCAACAAGGGTTCGAGCAGCTGCCCTTCCGCGGCGGTGCCTGAGACAAATATCCTGAACTGCTCCTGTGGGAGCAGATGGATCAGCTCGATATAATGATCCAACCCCCACTCCCGGCCATGCCCCCTCGATTTAGGGTGGAGGATGAGGTTGAACCGGGTGGGATCCAGCAGGCTTTCGGCCTCCGACGGCAGCGGGGTCAGCCGGCTCAATCCATAGTATCGACCGATCTCGGCAAGCGGATACAGCTGCTGTGCGCCCAGCGGCTGCAACAGCCGAAGATTCAGTTGTGCTTCGTGATAAGGGGAATTCTTGCGCGAGAGCCTGACGAGGCGGTTACAGTATCGCCAGTGATAGAGCCGGTTCGTCGTACCGATCCGCTGTTTTATGCCGGCGTCCTTCGCCATCCTGGCAATCGCAGATCCGGGAAGGACATGTATGATGGTGTCTGCGCCGGTATCGGCCAGCCGTTGAACTGCTTCATCATACGGCAGCTTCATCAGCTCGTCCCAGTTGAGAAATTCATCCACATGAACACAGGCATTGATCAGGTCTTCCGTGTATGACCTGCCCAAAAAGACGATCCTCGCCCCGGGGAACAGCTCCCGCAGCACACCGGCCACAGGCAGGGTGAGCACCACGTCTCCTATGGCATCGGACCGGCTTATGATAAAGGTCCTGCTCATTTTCTTTTCAGATGCTTGTCCAGGCCGTTGACGCAATAGGTCAGGCCAATATCCTGCTTAGATCTCATCATGACATAATTGGGAGCCGTATCTTCCACTTCATAGTGCGTCTTATGGTGTAAATGATAGACAAACGCCCGGTGTTTCATAGACTCCAGCCTGATGCCGCTACGAACCAGCCGCCATTCGATGTCCACGTCCTCTCCCACGCCGGCACTGATATAGTCCTCGTCGAATCCGTTGACCTCGATAAGATGCTTTTTAAGGACACCCCAGTTGCAACCCATCAGACCATTGGTTCTTTTCTTTTTGTAGAACGGAATATAAATTCCGTCCTCCAGTCTTTTTGAGCCGTACTTCGCCTGCCAGAAGAGCGACAGCCATTTCAGGCTGCGGGTATCGAGTATCTTTTTTGTCAGGGATTCGCTGACCATCAGCCTTCTTCCCGCAAAAGCAATACCGTCGCCGTGCACGGCCCTCAGCGCATATTCTTTCAGACAGCGGTGGTGCGGGATACAGTCGCCGTCAAAGAACACGACGAACTCTCCGGTCGATGCCGCCACCGCCTTGTTCAGTATCTCGTCTTTACGAAAGCCATCATCTTTTTGACTGACGTGCAGGATGGGAAAGGGCATCAGCGCAGACTGCGACCTCAGGTACTCCACCGTAACCGCTGCATCGTCATCTTCCGCAACGATCACCTCAAAATCCGTGTAGGTCTGTTGTTGCAGGCCCCTAAAGATCATATCCAAAAAAGGTATATTCTTATAAAAGGCCACGATCACCGATAGCTTCATATCCGTAAAAGTAAGTAATTTGGACTTTCTGATGACTGAAAATGAATCCGCCATATGGTCAGCCGTTCAAAAAGGAGAGTTCAGGGCCGTAGCCAGAGCCATCTCTTATATTGAGAATGGCGTCCGCGACTTTCACTCTTTCCTGAAGAAGGCACCCGCATCGTCCGCCACCATCATCGGTATTACCGGACCGCCGGGTGCGGGCAAGAGTACCCTGGTGGACGCACTTATCGGCGAGCTTGTCGCACGCGGTCACCGGATCGCTGTGCTCTGTATCGACCCATCCTCCTCTTTTCATTCCGGCGCCCTTTTAGGCGACCGCATAAGGATGAGCGACTGGTACGATCACCCTAATGTATATATCCGCAGTCTCTCTTCGCGCGGATCGATGGGCGGACTCCATCCGGGTATACTCGAGATCTCGGATCTTCTTAAGGCCGCCGGCTTTGCATATATCCTGGTCGAGACGGTTGGCGTCGGCCAGAGCGAGGTCGAGATAGCTGCCCTCGCCGATACGACCCTGCTTGTCCTCGTGCCGGAGGCGGGTGATGAGATACAGATGATGAAGGCCGGCGTCATGGAAATAGCCAGCATCTTCGTCGTCAACAAGGCCGACCGCCCCGGCGCCGATATCTTTATCCGAAACCTGCGCCGCAGCATCGGCCCGGGCCTTCCGTACGCGCCCCAGGCGCCGGTGATCAAGACAAACGCTTTGTTGAAAGAAGGGATCCCCGGGCTCGTCGAAGCGATCGAAATGGACAGGGGACGCCGACAGGAGCCGGCCGCTCTTTACAGACTGCTGGCGGAAAGAGCTTGGTATCAACTGAGGAAAGAAAGAATGAAAGGGATCAACAAGCAGGAGCTCGCCGATAAGATCGGACGGGCCTACTCAAATGGAGAAGACTTTAATTTGTACCGTTTTGTTGAGAACTATCAGGCCAATTATTCTCCTTCTCGCTCCTCCACCAGCGATAACCGATAAGACCGAAGATGGCCAGGGGAGTTATTGCCAGATACACGATCCCTTTGTTGAGCGCTTTGGCGGGCCGCTCGCCCAGCTGCTGGGCCGTCCGCGTGCAGATAGAACACTGCGCCCTGGCCGGGATCGATCCGGCCAGGAGCAGCGTAAAGATCATACTATAGAAAAGCTTACGTTTCATAAGCTATGGTTTTTTAACCGACCTCTTCAGACTTCATGCTTCGCGCAACACGCTTTCTTTCTTCCTCGTCGAGGATGCTCTTGCGCAGGCGTATCTTCTTAGGCGTTACCTCGATGCATTCGTCCTGCTGGATATATTCCATACACTCTTCAAGGGTCATCTGCTTCTTGGGAACGATCCGCACAGAGTCATCGCTGCCGCTGGCCCGCATATTGGTCAGCTTCTTTCCTTCCGTAGCATTCACGATCAGGTCGCCTGGCTTGATGTGCTCGGCGATGATCTGACCCGCATATACGTCTTCACCCGGATCGACAAAGAAGGTACCGCGCTCCTGGAGCTTGTCGATGGAGTATGCGGTGGTCTTCTCCTGGTTCTTGGAGAGGAGAACCCCGTTGTTACGGCCGGGGATCGGACCCTTCCAGGGCTTGTATTCCAGGAATCGGTGCGCCATTACGGCTTCGCCCGCAGTATTGGTAAGCATACTGCTACGCAGACCGATCAGACCGCGTGAAGGGATCTCGAACTCGAGGTGCTGCATCTCGCCCTTGCTCTCCATGACCAGCATTTCACCCTTGCGCTGGGTGACCATGTCAATGACCTTGCCGCTGAATTCTGCGGGTACGTCGACGACCAGTATCTCAAATGGCTCGTTCTTCTTGCCATCGATCTCTTTCACCAGAACCTGCGGCTGTCCAACCGTCAGCTCAAAACCTTCGCGCCGCATCGTCTCGATAAGTATACCCAGGTGAAGGATGCCCCGACCATAGACCAGGAAGCTATCCGCGCTATCGGTGTCCTGAACCCTTAAGGCCAGGTTCTTTTCGGTCTCTTTCATCAGACGGTCGCGCAGGTGACGGGAGGTAACGAATTTTCCATCCTTTCCAAAAAAGGGAGAGTTGTTGATGCTGAAGAGCATGCTCATCGTCGGCTCGTCCACGCTGATGACCGGCAGCGCCTCCGGATTCTCGGCATCGGCGATCGTGTCTCCGATGTTGAAGTTTTCCAGACCAACCACGGCGCAGATATCTCCGGCCATTACCTCGGTAGCCTTCTTCTTGCCCATACCCATGAAGGTATAGAGCTCGCGAACTTTCGACTTCTTTATCGAACCATCCGTCTGTACGAGGGAAATGTTCTGACCCTCTTTGATGATGCCGCGGGCAACCTTGCCCACCGCAATACGACCTAAGAAGGAGGAGTAGTCAAGCGAAGTGATCTGCATCTGCAGGGTGCCTTCGGTGACTTTCGGAGCGGGTACATATTGGAGGATACCATCCAATAGAGGGGTGATATCGGCGCACTGCTCGTTCTTGCTGTTGAACCAGCCATTCTTACCGCTACCGTAAAAGGTGGGGAAATCCAGCTGTTCTTCAGTAGCGTCCAGGTTGAAGAAAAGCTCAAACACCGCATCGTGCACTTCGTCGGGACGGCAGTTCGGCTTGTCTACCTTGTTGATAACGACGATCGGCTTGAGGTTCAGCTGCAGGGCTTTCTGCAGTACAAACCGGGTCTGCGGCATCGGCCCTTCAAAGGCGTCTACCAGCAGGATGACCCCATCGGCCATCTTCAGTACGCGCTCTACCTCACCTCCGAAATCGGAGTGACCAGGGGTATCTATCACGTTGATCTTCACTCCCTTGTATTCAACGGCGGCATTCTTGCTGAAGATCGTGATGCCTCTTTCCTTTTCGAGGTCATTGTTGTCCATGATCAGCTCACCGGTCTCCTGGTTCTCACGAAAGACATGAGTAGCATGTAATATCTTGTCTACCAGGGTAGTTTTACCGTGGTCAACGTGCGCGATTATCGCAATGTTTCTGATTTCCATATAAGTTTTTCTCTCTGGCCGCTGGCCTATTTTATGTTTGGCCCACGGCCGACGGGCCTATGGCCCGTATGAAGCCGCAAATGTACGATTTTACCGACGGATTTCCTAGTCAGAGATGCACGCCCGGGGAGAAATAACAGAAAAAACACAAAGGGCCGGTTTTATCCGGTCCCGGGGGTTATACACCTATCGAAAGGGTCAATGAACCCGGCTCATCAGGCCATCGGCGCATTGGTCAGACAGCCGTCACCTTAGCCTTCAGACGCCCAGATCATCCGCATATTTTTTCCACAGCTGTTCGATCGTGCTGCCCGTCAATTTCTTCCATGCTTCCGGTTCATATTTTCCGGACCGCATGAGTACGTTGACCTTATCGACGATATGCGGGTCTCTATGTTTTTCGATCCAGAGAAAGAACCGGGCCGTCACGCGATAGCCATCGATAAAGGCCTGGCTGGTTGTAAACAAAGGCAGTTTCCAATTGGCGCCCGCATTATCGACGCCGTATTTATAACGGGCGTAGTCCGCGATACCTTCGGTTATCCATCCCGGCCCCTCCCCTTTGTAGTCCTGCGCGACGTGCATCGACTCGTGGGTGATCACGTCGACATCGGCGGGATGTATCTTCATATAGGAAGGGTCTACACGGATAATGCCGTCCGCCGTAGCGGCCACTCCATGATAAGCCGGGTCGATGACAATTGTTACGCTCCGCCGGGAAGACGGATTGAATCGTTTT
>JAFDYE010000606.1 GCA_018267585.1 Bacteroidota bacterium | reverse complement strand
CATCACCCCGCAGGGCCACATCCCCGGCCTCCAGCTCAAATTTGACTGGTACCGGAATAAATTCTACGCCAACCGCCACGACACGATCTACGACCTCGGCGCGACCACCGTCACCCGCTGCATCCTCTACCCCTCTCCAACGGACACCACTACGAGCTACATCTTCTCGAAAACACTTCCCATTGCCGGCATACCAGCCGGCAAATTCGTCCAACTGCTGGCCGAAGGCAGCGTGACCCTCGCCAGATACCGGACCGTAGAAATAAAAGACATCCACGAAGACGGCATCCTGTCCACCGCGAAGTCCTTCGTCGGACAGAACTACTATTTCCTCGTCCGCAACGGCGCCCAAAGCACCCCGGTCAGGCTCAATAAAAAAACACTCGAAAAAGAAATGGCTGACAAATGGACGCAGATCGCGGCCTACGCAAAAGACAAGTCGATCTCCTTTAACGACGAAGACGGATGGACAGCCCTCGTCAAATACTACAATACCCTCTAAAAACAAAAGAGGCCGCAAGCGGCCCCTTTTATATACTATCTGCAATTCTTTTTACTGCGCATCCCACCACATACGGGCCAGCTGCGAATCCGCGTCACCAGCCACCGTATACTGCGTCGCGACCGGCGCTACATTCGCCGAATTAGTGCTGTACTCGTTGGGACCATACGCGAACCGGCGCGGGATCGCCTTATTCGGAGTCACCGCCGCAGGACCGCCAACCAGCGCAGGCACACCCGTTCTCCTCCAAAGCGTCCAACCCCTGACCCCATTGGGATAATGCGTTACCCATTCCTGCGTAGCGATCTTCGTCAGCGGATCACCCGAAGAGAGCGTGATATCCGGGCTGGCCATATACGCCGTATACTGCGTGTTCCCAAAATTAGCAGCTTCAGCCATAGAAGCCGAATCCGACCCCGTTGGGGTCCAAAGGTCCCACGCGGCGCGGATACCCTGCGCATAGAGCGCGACAGGATCCTCCGCCGTCCATCCCCGCTGGGCAGCCTCGGCCCTCGCCAGCAGCATCTCACCCATTCCCAATATCGGGAAGCTCGCCGTAGAGCTCTCCTTCTGACCAGCCATCACCTTCGCATAGTTCGTATTGGCATTGGCAAACGCAACAGCAGCATTCCTCGCCAGACCAAAGGGGAACCCAACCGATGTCGTCGCATAAATATTCGCCTGACCACGGGGATCACTATGCTGGCTCAACCAGTCGGTCATCGTCTGCGACACCGCATAGTCGAACCGCTTGGTGATATCATAATACCGGTAGATAGGATTGAAGAAATTACCCCCCGGATAGTTCATCACCAGGTCCTTATCGATCAGACCGCCGGCCAGCGCCTTGGCGAACTCCGCCTTCCCCGTCACTGGATCGACCTTCGACAAATGCAGCGCCAGCAGCGCGTGGATGGAATTGGCAAACTTCTTCCAGCTCGCCGGATCGCCACCCAAAAAGATATCGCCCGATATGCCCGCGCCTCCGTCGAACTGGGCAACCGCCTCGTTCAGCTCCTTGAACAGGTCGGTATAGATATCCTTCTGCTTCGTATACGCTATCTGGCCATTGTCCCCCGCCAGCGTATTGAAATATGGCATGTCGCCATACATATCGGTGATCACCGAAAAGATATACGCTTTCAAAATTCTGGCAACCGCGATCTGATTGGCGTTCGAACCATAATTGGCGGCAGCCGCCTTCGTCTTCGGATCGGTATTCGCCTTGATGATCGTCTGAAGATCGAACAGCATACCATTCTGTGTATACTGATTTGGAGTAGGCTGCGCAAAAACGTTCGCCCCGAAGAAATCGTCCCAGTTCAAACTCTCCTTCGAGAAAATTGAGACGTCCGTATACTGCGTCTCCGAATAGTACTGACAATACAGCCCCGCAACGTCCGCATTCAGGGACGGCGTGTTCGCCGGCGCAGCCGGCCCGAAAGCCAGCGCATGCATATTCGAAATCACCGACGTGAAAAGAGCGCTCGTCACAGGGACCGTTGCCGAATTGGGGTCCGTATTCAGCGTACCGAAATCATCGACCTTCTTGCAGGACAGCGTGGACGAGACCATTAGCACAGCGGTCAATCCGACCAGTATATTTATTTTTTTGCGTTTCATTTGTCTAGATTTAAATTCTACCATTAAAAGTTAAAGCTGAGGTTAAAGCCGAGCGAACGCGTCGTCGGAAGCTCACCGTTCTCACCGTATACATTGGATATCTGCGAAGGATCGAAATTCCTCGACCCGCTGTAGATCAGCCAAAGGCTCCGGCCAACGATCGAGGCCGTGGCACTCTGCATCCATTTCGTAGTAAATCCCCATTTCTTCACCGGCAGCTGGTAACCCACGCTAACCTCCCTGAGCTTTACAAAAGAAAGGCTGTGCACAAAAGGATCGGCGATCTTGGCGCCATAATACTGCTGAAAATAGGTCTGTCCGGACACATACATATCCACAGGCGTCTTGCCATCCACCGAGCTGACGCCCTTTACATGTACACCACCGCCGTTGGCGACGTCATCCCGGACACTCTTGCCCTTGTCGTTGTTGACCGCCGTATAGTCGATGATACCCGAATACTGCCCCCAGCTCTCCGTCAGAGAAAAGAAATGACCGCCTGCCTGGTAGTCCACGCTGGCATTGAAAATAAAGTTCTTATAGGTAAAAAGGTTCTGGAACCCACCGGTAACCTTCGGAACAACGCTGCCCCAGTGGTAGTTGGCATCACCCGTCACATAAAGACCCGTCGTAGGATTGACCAGCGGCAGCCCGCCGTCACCCTTCTTCTGCCCCGCGCCAATCAACTGGCCCCAGTCCTTGCCCAACTCCTGGTAAGCCGACGCATAGTGCGTACCAAAACTTCCGATCCAGCCCGTCGGCTGTATCCGCGTAGTCGCACCAAATATCTGGGTCACCTTATTGTTCATCAGGTAGCCCAGGGTCGCCGTAACATTCCAATTGAAATTCGTCGTCTTCAGGATATTCCCCGTCAATGTAAATTCAAAACCCTTCCTGACCACCGTCGCCGCATTGACCGTCTTCGCCCGGTAACCGCTGACAGCATCGACGCTGATCTGGACCGGCTGAGCCGCCGCCTTTTCATTATAATAGTTGACCGTCAGACCAAACCTGTTCTGGAAGAACCGCAGGTCGATACCAGCCTCATACGTCGTGATCAACGCACCATGCAGCGAACTGTCCGGCACAAGACCAGGAGCGCTCATCATTAGATTGCCATTCCACTGATACTGGTTCAGGCTATAGGGAACCGTCGTTGCATAAATATCCAGACCCAGCGGCTTCCGACCCCAGGATCCATACAGCTTGGCAAAAGACAGCCAGGAAGGTAGGCTCTTGGCCAGCTCCGAAGGCACAAAAGAGAAACCCGCAGCAGGATAGAAAAGATGATTATCCCCCGCAGGCAGCGTCGAGATCCAGTCCTCGCGAACAGCCCAGCTCGCGCTGATAAAACGCTTGTACTCAAAATCTCCCGAGGCGAACGCCGACTTGATCTCCGATCCGAGACGGGCATTCGATATGTTCGGCTGAGACTTGGAGTTCGTGATCGAATACAGATCCGGGATATTCAACCCATTGACAGTCTGCATCTGCATATCCTTACGCGTATACTTGTTCACGTTGCCACCCGCCAGCACATTCAGGTTAAAGTCCTGGAATAAGGCATGGTTGTAAGAAGCGATCAACTCATAGTTCATCTCATTCTGGTAACGCTGACCCGACAGATAGCTAGCCAGCAGACCCGTCTGAGAGCCGCTCTTCTCCAGTATCGACTTGGTGATATTCTCCTTCCAGAAATTGAACTGGTCTTTACGCACCGTACCCTTCACGCTGAAACCATCAAAAAGATTGAACTTCAGATAGGCGTCCCCATACAACCGCTCCCGACGCGTCTGCTGCGAAAGATTGTCCTGGTAGGAATAGAAATTATACCAGTAGTTGCCCGAGTAGAACGCCGCCGGATTCGACGCATCATAACCATCCGGATTGCTCGCCCAGTTCCAGGAAGCCAGCGTACCGGCAGGCGTCATCAAACCCCTGAACTTCTTCATCAGCTTCAGGTCCAGGTCACGGTGGTTCCACTGACCAAAGTTCCCCGACGTGTTGTTGGCATAACCATCGTCGAACTGACCCGCGATCAGCTGCGTGTTATAGGTAATATCCACGCCGGCAGTGATGAACTTGTTCAGATCCACCGTAGCAGTGGCGCTGAGGATATCCCTGTCCGATTTGGTATCCGGGATAAGACCATTGATGTACTGCTTCGAATACGAAAGACGCGTCTGATATCCCTGACCCGACTTGGTAAAATTCACGTTCGTATTGTTCGTCACGCCCGTATTGAAGAACTGCTTGATATTATTCGGCATAGGCGTCAGCTTCTGCGCCTTGCCCGTATACGACGTCCCCGGAACCCACGCATACCAGGGCGCGTAGTCCTGGCCGTCCATCTCCGGCCCCCAGCTCGAGTCATCCGTATAGTCAGGAAATCCTATCCCATCCAGCGTCTTCCACTCCACCGGATCACCGGCCTTCCAGTGATAAGTAGTAAGATAATTGTTCGCGCCACCGGCATAGCGGTTCTGCGCATGCATCAGGTGAAACACCTTTTCAAAAAGTACACCCTGGTTGACCTGGACAGACGACCGGCCATTCGCAGAACCCTTCTTCGTAGTAATAACAATGGCGCCGTTGATCGCCTTGCTGCCAAACAGAGCCGTGGCATTGGCACCCTTCAGCACCGTAACAGACTCGATGTTCGACGGATCGATGTCAAAACTACCGTCATTGTCACCGTCATTCCCGATGATCGTCCCATCCACCACATAGATCGGGCTCACATCCCCCGACAGTAAAAGACCACCCCGGATACGCGCAAAGGACTGACTGTTCAGCTTCGAAGGCGACTGGGTACGGAACTGCACCCCGGCCACCTTACCCGCCAACGCGTCCGCCACATTGGTCTGCGGGATGATATTTACCGCATCCGCCTTGATTACCTGTGCACTATAGGGGGTGGTCCGCTCGCTCTTCT
>JAFDYE010000605.1 GCA_018267585.1 Bacteroidota bacterium | reverse complement strand
AGGCGATGGACGTCATCAGGATGGGACGCAGACGCAGCTTGACCGCATCGAGGGTGGCCGGTACGACACCCATACCCCGGTCGACGCGTTCTTTGGCAAATTCCACGATCAGGATGGCGTTCTTTGCCGAAAGACCGATCAGCGTGATCAGACCGATCTGCGCATAGACGTTATTGGTAAGCCGCGGAATGAGGGTCAGGGTCAGGATAGCCCCGAACACGCCGATCGGTACGGCGAGTAACACCGAGAAGGGCACCGACCAGCTCTCGTAGAGGGCGGCCAGGAAGAGGAAGACGAAGACGATGGACAGCGCGAAGATATAGGTCGAGCTGTTACCGGATTTGATCTCCTGCAGTGAAAGACCGCTGTACTCCACCCCATATCCCTCGGGTAGCACCTGGGCGGCAACGCGGTTGAGCGCTTCGATGGCCTGACCGCTGCTATAGCCGGCCTTGGCTCCCCCGTCGACCTCGGCGCTGCGGTAGATGTTGAAGTGCGGGATCAGCGGCGCGCTCTCCGTCTGCTTGTAGCTGACCACCGTGCTCAGCGGGATCATTTGTCCCGAGACGTTCTTCACGTAGTATTTGTCCATGCTGTGGATCTCGTTGCGGAAGCCGGTGTCCGCCTGTGCGACCACATAGAAGTTGCGGCCGTAGATGGTCAGCTGGTTGATATAGGTGCTGCCCATATACATCTGCATGGTGTTGTAGACGTCGGCCAGGTTCAGGCCGAGCTTCTTGGCCTTGTCACGGTCGACCTCCACCTGGAAACCCGGCGTACGGGCGGTGAAGAAGGTAAAGGCCTGGCCGATCTCGGGCTGCTTGTTGGCCGTGGCCACGAATTGCTGGACTATCCGCTCGAAGGTCCTGATATCGTCGTTCGACTGCCGCTGTTCGACCTGGATGCTAAAACCACCTGCATTACCCAGACCCGGGATGGCAGGAGGAGGGATAACGACGATACGGGCCTCTTTGATGACCGAGAACCGCTTGTTCAGCTCGGCGATGATGCCCTGCAGCTGTTCGGATTTTTCTTTCCGCTCATCCCAGGGCTTGAACTGGATAAAAATGCTACCCGCGTTGGACTTGGAACCAAAGGTCAGGATATTCAATCCGCCGAGGGCAGCCGTGTGTGCGACACCGGGCACCCGCTGGGCGATATGCTGGATGCTGTCCAGCACCCGGATGGCGCGCGTGGTCGAGCCCGCTTCCGGAATTTCAAAAGAGATATATACGCGGCCGTCGTCCTCGGTCGGGATAAAGCCGGTGGGCTTGGACTTGAACAGGAAGAAGTCTCCGACACAGATACAAACCAGCAGCACGATGACCAGCGGTGCGCGCTTGATCCAGCCCTTGACGCCGATGGTATAGCGGAGGCTAAAACGGCGGAACCACTCATTGAACCGGTAGAACAGGTAATTGAGGCCGCGGGATTTCTTGCCGATATGGTGTTCGCGCAGCAACAGCATACATAGCGCCGGCGTCAGCGAAAGGGCTACGAAGGCCGAGATCAGCACCGAGATCGCGATGGTGATGGCGAACTGCTGGTAAAGACGGCCGACGATACCGGGTATAAAACCGACGGGAACGAATACCGCGGCGAGGATCAGCGCGATCGCGACAACCGGCCCCGTGATATCGGAGATGGCGCGGGCCGTCGCCTCTTTTGGCGACAGGTGTTCGGTATCGATATAGTGCTGCACCGCTTCCACCACGACGATGGCGTCGTCCACCACGATACCGATGGCCAGCACGAAGCCGAACATGGTCAGGGTATTGATGGTAAAGCCCAGCGGTATGAAAAAGATGAAAGTACCGACGATCGCCACCGGAATAGCCAGCACCGGGATCAGGGTAGACCGCCAGTTCTGGAGGAACAGGAAGACGACGATCGTCACCAGCAAAAGGGCGATCAGCAGGGTGTTGACCACGTCCTCGATGGATACCTTGACGACGGACACCGACTCGAACGGAACCTTATAGGCGATGCCGGCCGGGAAATATTTCCTCTGTTGTTCGAGCGCTTTATAAACGCCTTCGGCGGTCGCCAGAGCATTGGAGCCGGGAGCCTGGTAGACCAGCAGGTAGGAGGCCCGCTGTCCGTCCACGAAAGAGTTGGAAGCATAGCTGACCTTTCCCAGCTGGACCCTTGCGATATCCTTCAGGTAGACGATGGAGTTCTGCTGGGGATTCGACCGGATAACGATATCGCCGAACTGCTGTTCGGTGGTCAGGCGGCTATTGGTGAATACGGTGAATTCAAAGGCCTGGGAGGTATTCTGCGGCGGTGAGGCTACCGTACCCGCGGCCACCTGCAGGTTTTGTTCGTTGATCGCGTTCTGCACGTCGGCATACGTAAGACCGAGCTGGGCCATTTTGTCTGTCTTCAGCCAGACGCGCATCGAGAAGTTGTCGGCGCGGCTGAATACGTCGCCTACTCCGGGTACACGCAGCAGGATGTCCCGAAGATAGATATTGGCATAGTTATCCATAAATGGAATGCTATGCGAGCCATCCGGCGAGTAGATGGCCACCAGCATCAGGATGGCCGGGTTACGTTTGAGCGTCGTCACACCCAGCCTCTGCACCTGCGTTGGCAGGGTCGGGAGGGCGATGCCCACGCGGTTCTGGATGTCCAGCGCCACGATATTGGGGTCGGCGCCAATGTTCAGCGTCGCCGTTATCTGTGAGTTACCATTGTTGGCACTGTTGCTCTGCATATAGGCGATGCCCGGTACGCCGTTGACCTGGGTCTCTATCGCCGTCGTCGTGGTCTGCTCTACCGTCTGTGCGTCCGCACCCACGAAGTTGCTGGTGATCTGCACCGTCGGCGGCGTGATATCCGGATACTGGCTGACCGGCATGGACAAGATGGCCAGCGTACCGACGAGCAAAATGACCAGGGATACAACGATCGCAGTTACGGGCCGTCTTAAGAATATATTTCCTTTCATCACGAATTATTTGATTTTTTATCCGGGTGATGCAGTCGCTTGCGCTCGTGTCATTCGGAGTAATTTTATATTTCAGTGGTCGAAGGTCCGGGTCTCTTTACTTGGCTGCGGCGGCGGCCGGCGCCTTGGGCGGGCCTACCTGGACGGCAATGCTATCCCTCAGTTTTTGCACGCCGTCGGTAACGACCTCGTCGCCGGGTTTGATACCGCCCCTGACGACGATCTTGTCATTGATCTTGGTTCCCAGCGTGACCTTCTTCTGAAAGGCCCGGCCATTTTCGGTTACGAATACGAAGTATTCGCCCAGCTGCTCGACGACCGACTTATACGGGATCAGCATGCTGCTGTCGCCCGCCTCGTGTTTGACCCGGATATTGGTCGTCAGACCAGCCCTCAGCTCGTTCTTCGGATTTGGGAAGGTGATACGGGCCCTTAGCGTACCGGTAGTAGGATCGACGGAACGATCGAGCGTATACAGCTGGCCGGGGCGGGAATAGATCGAGCCGTCCGGCAGTACCGCGGTGAACAGCGAGTCCTGGCCCTTGGGTCCATTTTCGAAGTATTTGGTGAACATGGGTATTTCCGCCTGGCCGATAGCGATGTCGACGGCCATGGGGTCGTCGGTGCTGACCGAGTTCAAGAGAGTCTGGGGGTATACAGCCGTCCCGACCTTTACCTGCGAGATGCCGATCGTCCCATTGAAGGGTGCATAGATAACGGAATAGTTGAGGTTAGTCTGT
>JAFDYE010000604.1 GCA_018267585.1 Bacteroidota bacterium | reverse complement strand
GGGTGAGGTCCGCGTTGTTCCGGAGATTCATCTTTGCGAGGATGCGGGCCCGGTAGGTGCTGACGGTGGTGACGCTGAGGGACAGCTTTTCTGCGATCTCGGAGACGGGGCTACCGGAGGCCAGGAGCCTGAGCACTTCGAATTCGCGGTCCGAAAGGCTTTCGTGGGGCTGCTTGTCGGGGTCCTGGTCGAGAAGGGATGCCAAACGCTCGGCGATGGAGGGCGTGATGTATTTTTTGCCAAGGAGGACCTGTCGGACCGCTTTTACGAGCTCGTCTGGCGCCGAGTCCTTGTTCAGGTAGCCGGAGGCGCCGGCCTTGAGCACGCGGACTGCGTATTGGTCTTCGGGGTGGATGCTCAGGATCAGCACGGGGAGTCTTGGATAGTGCTGTTTGATCTGCTGGAGCACTTCGAGGCCGCTTCTTCCGGGCATGGAAATATCGGATACGACGATATCCCAATCTTTCTTCAATACCTTTTTCATGAGCTCTTCCGCATCGACGGCCTCTTCGATCTCGGCGGAGAGAAACTCTTCGAGCAGTATTTGTCTGAGTCCTTTTCGAACTACGGTGTGGTCGTCGGCGATCAGTATCTTTAACATGTGGCGAGGGTTGTTCAGTATATCGTTGTGGCCAGCGGAACGGTCGCTTCGACGGCTACGCCGCCATAGGGGCTGTTCTTTATTTCCAGGGACCCGCCCATCATCATGGCTCTTTCTTCCATTCCCAAAAGTCCGAGGGTATTGGTGCGGACGATCCTGCTGAGGCCCCTGCCGTCGTCGAGGATGGTGAGGAGCAGGTTCTCGCCGACGCGGTCGAGGCTTATCCAGACATTTTTCGCCCCGGAGTGGCGGGCGACGTTGGTCAGGGATTCCTGGCAGATGCGGAAAAGGCCGATGGAGGCGCGGGCATCGAAGTTCAGGTCGGGCAGCGTGGACTGAAAATGGGTGTCGATACCTGATCGGGTGGCAAATTCCTGGCTCTGCCATTCGAGCGCGGCAATGAGTCCGAGGTCGTCCAGGACGCTGGGGCGAAGCTGTGTGGCTATGCGTCTTACGGTGCGGATCGTGTTGTCGAGCATTGCAAGGGTTCCGGTTATCTTTTGCTGGAGGGGATCTTCGGGTGGGCGCTTCCATTTTCCCGAGATCCAGGAAAGGTCCATTTTTATTCCGGTCAGCTGTTGTCCCAGCTCGTCGTGTATCTCCCGGGCCATGGCCGCTCTTTCTTCTTCACGAACATTCTGTAAATGCGAAGCCAGCTGGCGGAGCTCTTCGCTGGTGCGGGTGATGGCTACAAAGCCTTTTAGCTGGCGGTTGTCGTCGTAGATGGCGGCCAGCAGGCTGTTCGCCCAGAACCGGGCGCCGTCTTTTCGTACTCTCCAGCCTTCGCTGCTCTGGCTTCCGCCGAGCCTGGCCTCTTCGAGATGGCGGGATGGCTCGCCCTTCTGGTTATCCGAGGCGGTATAGAAAATGGAGACAGGCTTGCCGATGACCTCATCGGCCGTATAGCCCTGTATCGCCGCGGCGCCTTTATTCCAGGTAAGAATATTCCCTTCGGCGTCCAGGAGGAAGATCGCGTAGTCCTGTATGCTGTCGGCTATCACGGTAGCGAGCAGGGTCGTTAAATGCTGTTTGTCAGTCATTTGAGCAATTTGGCTGCTACCGGTCAGAGCGATTCCTTGTCGAGGTATATACGTAAAAGATATAGAATATTATCTAGAAAAAGAGTAGAATTTTTTCTACAAGGGGCGAACGGTAAAAATAATATCCCCTTAATGTTTAAATACCGCCGGCTATCGGGTGCCTGTAGACGGCAACAACCTTCCAAAGTTCTATTATATCCACAAGCCCAAGGGGTCGCCGGCGTTCGAGTACAAAGGGGTCGATCCTACGGGACCACTGCCGAGGTCGGTTGATTTTGCGCTGATGCCGCAGGCCGAGTCCGATCATTTCAGGGCGCTGGTTTTCGGTGACCCGCAGGTCAACGACGAGACGGAAATGGGGTATTATGAGCATGACATAATAAGCGAGCTGAGAGGGGTGAAGGATGTAGCTTTCGGACTCTCCATGGGAGATATGGTTCAGAAGGAACTGCCGCAGCACAAGCGGTATGCTGAGATCACCGGAGAGGTCGGCGTGCCCTGGTACAATGTGATCGGCAATCACGATCTGAATCATGACTGTGGAGAAGATTCGCTGAATCACGAAACCTTTGAGGCTACGTTTGGTCCGGTCGACTATTCCTTTAATTACGGAAGGGCGCATTTTATCGTACTCAATGACAATCTTTATCCCTATCCGGCGATCAGGAGGGGGCAGCGGCCGGGGCTCAGGAATGGTCTTCGGCCCTCTCAACTCGAGTTCATCAGGAATGATCTCCGTTATGTGGATACCGGGAGCCTGGTGGTACTGGCCTTTCACTGTCCGATAAATATCATTGGCCCGGGGAGCATCGACGACGCTGTTCGCAGGCAATATTTTGAGATCCTGAGGGCTTATCCCCACGTCTTTAATCTTTGCGCTCATACGCACCAGCTGGACCAAAATTTTTATACCGGCAAAGACGGGTGGAATGGCGTGCAGGCTTATCATGAGCTGGACTGCGGGGCCACCTGCGGCAACTGGTATTCCGGAATGGTGAATGAAAATGGGTTCCTGGAAGGCATGATGAGCAATGGTACTCCACGCGGCTATCTCTACCTCAATATCTCGGGCAACCGGTATACGGCCGACTACAAGGTTGCGGGGAAGCCGGCGGACTATCAGATCAGGCTCTATCACCGTAAGGTTCTGACGCCGGTCTGGTGGGATGGAAGAGGGCTCGTCTACGCCAATTTTTTTATGGGATATAAAGATTCTAAAGTAGATTGCCGCATCGACGACGGCGCCTGGAAGCCGATGAAATATTCCGTAGAGGCCGATCCCTATTACCTGGCTCAGAATGTCAGATGGGACGAGGCCGATACCTTGTTCAGGGGAAGGCGCCCGACAGAAGCCGCGGACTGTAAGCATTTGTGGACTGCGCCGTTACCCTGTACGCTGGGTGTCGGGACGCACAGGATAGAGGTGCGGGCCACGGATATGTTTGGCAGGACCTATGTACAGACGAGCACGTATCGTATAGAAAATCCGAAATAATGAAGAATAGACTTTTGATCGTTATTGTAGTGTTGCTGACCGGACCGGCGGTTTTTGCCCAGCCGGAACTGCGCTGGTGGGCGCCGGACCATGCCGAGGGCATTTGTATAAGGGATAGCGGGCATATCTATCATCGTCTGCCGGCCTATATGCAGCCGCTGGTGCGTCCCGTTGTCTGGAATCTGTCTTTGAACACAGCTGGAGAGTATATTCATTTCCGGACGACGGCACGAAGTATGGTAGTCCGCTACCGGCTTGCCGCCGGGGCGAAGAGTTTATCGCATATGCCGGAGACCGGTGTCAGCGGAGTAGACCTCTATGCGGTGGACCGCAACGGGAATTGGAACTGGTCTGCGCCGCGATATAAATTTGGCGATACCTGTACCTATTCCTATGAACATCTCGCCGTGGATGCGGGAAGGGGCGCCATGGTTGATTTCTATCTCTATCTGCCTTTGTACAGTACGGTCGAACGATTGGAGATAGGGTGTGCTCCGGCGGACAGTCTTTCGTTCGCGGCGTCGCGGCGGGAACGGCCGGTCGTGGCTTACGGAACCTCTATCATGCAGGGGGCGGTGGCTTCCCGGCCCGGCATGGCCTGGACCAATATCGTCGGGCGCAGCCTGGACAGGGAGGTGGTCAATCTGGGTTTTTCCGGCAACGGCAAGTTCGAGCGGCCGATCTTCGAGCTGATGGCGAAGGTTGATGCGGCGCTCTATATTCTCGATTGTATGCCGAACCTTGCGACCGGCGATCATAAGAATGACGATATGATCAAAGGGCGTATTGATACCGGCATCCGGGTGCTGAGGGCGGCGCATCCCGGCGTTCCCATCCTGCTGACGGAGCACGCGGACGGGCATATCCCTTTCGACATGGATACGACCGTTGTGAACAGGTACCATATGGCCAGTCTCCTGATGCGGTCGGTCTACCGGGATCTTGTAGCCCGGGGCCTCAGTAAACTGTATCTGCTGACCGAGGATGAGATCAATTTCGACGAGAACTGCACCGTCGAGGGAACGCATCCGAATGACATCGGGATGATGGCCTATGCAGCGGCATATGAGAAAAAGATAAGACAAATACTGGGCGATTCGGTAGGCACGGGTCGGCTGCAGCGGCCGGTAATGCAGTACCGGGATGGGTACGACTGGTTGCTGCGACACGAGCAGGTGATAGAGAATACCCGGAAGACCAACCCGCGTGTCTTGCTCATCGGCAATTCCATTGTTAATTATTGGGGTGGAGAGCCGAAGCCTGAGAAGACGGAACCGCGTGGCGCCGCTGCATGGGAAAAGTATATGTCTGGCTTTCAGAATGCGGGTTTTGGATACGATCGTATCGAGAACGTCCTCTGGCGGGTCTATCATGGAGAGCTGGATTTTTTTACGGGTGATCAGATCATCGTTATGATCGGAACGAACAACCTGGCGCGTGATACGGATGAGGAGATCGTGGAAGGGCTGTCGTTCTTATTGGGTCAGATACGGGTCCGGATGGCTGGAGTAAAGATCACGATGGTTGGGATATTGCCGAGGAAGGGAATGGAAGAGCGGGTGGGCCGGCTGAATGCCCGCATCAAAAGGATGGCATTGACTGGAAATTACGGGTATGCCGATATTTCGCGTAAATTTTTGAAGGACGGGAAGGTGAATATGGAGCTCTTTGGAGGGGATGGCCTGCATCCCAATGCGGCGGGGTATATGGTTTTGGGAAAGGAGCTGAATGGTTTGGCCAGGTGAATCGGGTAGTACAGATGGGTGAGCGGTGACAGGGCGGGTTCAGCGGCGGCGATCTTTGGAGGGGGGCGTCGATCTTTGCCAATGACCATGAAGAACGCTGCTCTTATAGTGACCTTGCTGCTGCCGGTGTGGGTATTTTGTCAACCCGGCGGAAGGGATAATGACACTGTCGGGGTCCCGGTCAGGGGTCGGACGGACACCGCGCTGACAAAGGTCGATTCGCTGAAGGAGGTGATAGTGGCGGGCCGGCGGCTTCCGGTCGAGCGAAAACAGGGGAAGACGATCGTGAACGTCGAAGCGTCGGTGACCAATACCGGGTCGACCGTCCTGGAAGTGCTGGAGAAATCGCCGGGCGTCACGGTCGACAGGAATGGGGGGATCGCGCTCAACGGGAAAGCGGGGGTGCTTGTTATGATCGACGACAAGCCCACCTACCTTTCAGGCGACGACCTCAACAACCTGCTGAGCAGCATGAACGCTTCGCAGGTGTCGCAGATCGAGCTGATCTCCAACCCGACAGCGAAATATGATGCGGCGGGGAATGCGGGGATCATCAATATCCGGACAAAGAAGAACAGGAACAACGGTTTTAACGGCAGCTTTACCACGTCCTACGGGCAGGGGGTATATCCCAAGAACAACAACAGCCTGGTGCTGAACTATCGCGCGGGAAGGGTCAACGCCTTTCTGAACTATAGCGTCAACGCTTCGAAATACCTTACCAATCTATATGCCTACCGCCAGTACTACGACCCCGACAGGAATGTGACGGCTATTCTTGAGCAGCCAGCCTATTTTACGGGGACGGTGGTGAACAATACCGCCAAGGGGGGGCTTGACTATTCGATCGGGCCGTCGACGGTCCTAGGGATCCTTGTAACGGGGATGGATATCCACCGCAGCGGCAATAATGCGGCCAACGCCAACTGGCTGCGTCCGGACGGGTCGGTGGATTCCTCGATACTGACCAGGAGCAGGCCGGTCAACCGGTTCAGGAACGGCGCAGTCAACCTCAACGGCAGGCGGGCCGTTTCGAAGGACGCCGATCTGAGCGCCGACCTCGACTATCTGCACTATCGCATGGAGGGGAAGCAGGATTTTGACAATCAATTGCTGGCGCCGGGGGGATACGAGGAAATATACCGCAGCGATATCCCGACGACGATCGACATCCTGTCCGGGAAGCTGGATTATACATGGAGGGTTGATCCGACGACCGTCGTCGCAGCCGGCATGAAGAGCTCTTCGAGCCATACCGACAACGCCGCCACCTATCAGAATCTCGAGGGTCAGCAGTGGGTCGTTGATCTTACGCGAAGCAATCATTTTGTATACCGCGAGAATATACAGGCGGGGTATGGCTCGGTCGAGGGAAAGTATCGATCTTTCAGCTACCAGGGCGGGGTGAGATATGAGTATACCAGCTATACGGCGCACCAGACTGGAAATATCCAGCAGAAGGACTCGACCGTATCGCGCAATTACGGGAGTTTTTTTCCGAGCGGCTATCTGACTTATAAGGTGGATTCTGTGAACAGCCTTACACTGACGTTCGGGCGGAGGACGGACCGGCCGCCATTCCAGAGCCTGAATCCCTTTTTGTATATCATCAATAAATACACCTACCAGACCGGTAACCCTTACCTGTTGCCGCAGTACAGCTGGAATTTCGAGGTCAGTCACCAGTATGGGAACCTGCTGACGACCGGTCTGTCGTACAGCCGCATCACCGACTATTTTTCGCAGATATTCCTTTCCGATACGTCAAAGACGATACTGTACTATACGCAGGGGAATGTCGGGCGGGTCTATAACGTCGGCATATCTGCCAGTCTGAGCGTGTCGCCGTTGAAATGGTGGTCGGCGGAGCTAACGGCGGTGTTCAACCACAAGCAGCTGCGCGGATTCAACGGGAATAACTATACGAGCACGATCAGCCAGCTCAGTGTCAATCTTTCCAATCAGCTTAGCTTCGGGAAGGGTTATGCCGGCGAGCTGTCCGGCTTTTATACCACGCGGGCGCGCAATGACGTCCAGGAGCTGCTGTATCCGGCGGGACAGGTGCACGTCGGTCTCAGCAAGGGCGTATTGAAGAAGAAGGCTACGGTGAAGGTCAGCTATCGCGATATCTTTTATACCGGGGCGATGGAAGGGCTGACCTCTTTCCCGGATGCGACGGAATATTTTAAATTGAAAAGGGATAGCAGGGTGCTTTCCGTGTCATTTACCTACCGTCTTGGCAAGTCATTCAAGGTCGCGCGGCACCAGGATGGGGCGGGCGATGAGAAGGACAGGGTGCAGAACGGGTGATAAGATATTCCATCTGAATGAGCAGATCAGACATTGCCTGTCGCAGGGCCTCTCTTACCTTTATCCCGTTCTAATTCATTTATGAAACCGAGGATGGTATACTTAAACCTGCAGAGGGATGAACTGCGAGGTTCCATCCGGCCATTTAATAATAATTACGTACGGATGAATCAGCGATTGGTAATTGCTATATGCAGTCTTTCTCTTACGCTTTCGGCCAGTGCACAGTATCCCAAAATTCCCCCTGCACTCGAGGCCAAAGGGGATTCCATCATGAAAGGTTATAAAGAGCTCTCGGATGAGGCCTGGCAAAAGGCGCTGCCGGCGATCGAAAGGGATGAAAAGAATGGCAAGCCCTATGTGCCCGGCGCGTCGAAGGCGAGCGATCTGCCTCAGGCTGCTATCCCTGCTTTTCCGGGTGCGGAAGGGGGCGGCGCCTACTCTTTTGGCGGACGTGGCGGAAAGGTCTATGTGGTCACTACGCTGGCTGACAGCGGTCCCGGCAGCTTCAGGGAGGCCTGTGAGGAGGGTGGGGCGCGGGTAGTCCTGTTCAATGTATCGGGAATCATCCATCTGAAATCGCCCGTCAGTATTCGGGCGCCCTATATCACGATCGAAGGACAGTCGGCGCCTGGTGATGGGATCTGTATCGCCGGGGAATCGGTATGGATCGACACGCACGACGTAGTGGTAAGGTTTATGCGGTTCCGTCGCGGAGAGACGAATGTCCTGCGGAGGGATGACGCGCTCGGCGGCAATCCGGTGGGCAATATCATCATCGACCACGTGAGTGCGAGCTGGGGGCTGGACGAGAACATGTCGATCTACCGGCACGTCTATGACCGGGGGACCTCCAAACAGGAGAAGCTGCCTTCTGTCAATATCACCATTCAGAACTCGATCTTCTCGGAGGCGCTGGATACCTATAACCACGCTTTTGGGAGCACCATCGGCGGAAGGAACAGCACTTTTATGCGTAATCTCTGGGCCAACAATATCGCGCGGAACCCGTCTGTGGGGATGGATGGAGATTTTGGCTTCGCCAACAATGTGATCTTCAACTGGTGGAACCGTTCGGCAGACGGTGGTGACAACAGATCCTTTTTTCAGTTCATCAACAACTACTACAAGCCGGGCCCCATCACGCCGCTGGACAGACCCATCGGTCACCGGATATTGAAACCGGAGGCCGGGCGGTCGCCGGGTACCAGGGACCAGTATGGCAAGGCCTATGTAAATGGCAATATTATGGAGGGTAATGATGCGGTGACGAAGGACAACTGGAACGGCGGCGTGCAGATTCAGGAATGGCCCGATGCCGGAAAATATACGGACAGCATCCGGAGCAATACGCCTTTTCCGATGGCCAGGATCAGCCTGATGACGGCCGCCGAAGCATACAACTATGTGCTTGAAAATGTGGGCGCCATTCTGCCGAAGCGTGACCCGGTCGACCGGAGGATCGTCGAGGATGTGAGGACCGGAAAGATCAGCTATAGCGACAAGGCCCAGCCCCCTGCCGGCGGACAGTTCATCAAGCGCAGACTGCCCGTAGATTCCTATAAGCAGGGTATCATCTCTGATATCAGCCAGGTGGGTGGTTATCCCGAGTACAAGGGTAGGCCTTATAAGGATTCCGACAGGGACGGTATTCCGGATAGCTGGGAGAAGGCGCATGGGCTGAATCCTTCGGATCCCGCTGACGCGGCCGTAATACCTGCGAACGGGGGCGGGTATAGCAATGTGGAGATATGGCTGAACAGCCTGGTCGACCTCCAGACGGTGAGGCCCGCGACGGGGAAATAATATCCGTTGTTTTTCGGAGGTCCGGACGTATATTTAGCGTACGAAACCGAGCCGGATGGCGAGGTTGATCAAACGCTTGCGTATGGATAAGAGGACCTTCTTAAAACTATCTTCCTTTATGATGGCTGGTTCTGCATTGTCGCCCCTGGCAGGGTTTGCACAAAACGAAAAGATAACCAACTGGGCGGGGAACTTTACCTACGGGACCAGCTCGGTCTTTCATGCCGGAAGCCTCGATGAGGCCAGGGACCTGATAAAGAAATATCCAAGACTGAAGGTATTGGGGACGAGGCATTGTTTTAATAATATAGCGGACTCCCATGATCATTTTCTTTCGCTGGCGCAGCTGAACAAGGTCGTCGCGATGGATGGCCACACGGTGACCGTGGAGTCGGGAGTGAAGTACGGCGAGCTGGCGGTAATGCTGAACGACAAGGGATATGCGCTGCACAACATGGCGTCGTTGCCGCATATCTCGGTAGCCGGTGGCTGTTCTACTGCAACGCATGGTTCGGGTGTACACAACGGCAATCTGTCAAGCGCGGTGATGGGGATGGAGCTGATAACCGCGGCGGGCGAGACGGTCAGCCTGTCGAGGCACCACGAATCCTTCGGACTGGCGGTCGTCCATCTTGGCGGACTGGGCGCTGTCAGCAAGATCACGCTGGCCATCCAGCCCAGCTACCAGATACGGCAATACGTATTCGAAAATCTGCCGATGTCGGCGCTGGAAACGCATTTCGACGAGATCATGGGCGCGGGTTACAGCGTCAGTCTTTTTACCGACTGGAGGAACAGGAATGTCAGTGAGGTTTGGATCAAGAGCAAGGATGCCTCCTTCGGCGGTCATCCGAGCTTTTTTGGCGCGCGCGCCGCGACGAAAAATTTGCATCCGATCAGGGACCTGGGGGCGGAGAATTGCACCGAGCAGATGGGTGTTCCCGGTCCGTGGCACGAGCGGCTGCCCCATTTCCGAATGGGTTTTACGCCCAGCAGCGGTAAGGAGCTGCAGACCGAATATTTTGTCCCCCGGGAACATTCCTATGCTGCGATAAAGGCGGTCGAGCAGCTGCGCGAGAAGATATCGCCGCACCTGTTCATCTCCGAGATCCGCTGCATCGACGCCGACCAGCTGCCGATGAGCCCCTGCTACCATCAGCCTTCCACGGCTATTCATTTTACCTGGAAGCCGGAGTGGCCCGAAGTTCGCGAATTGCTGCCGCTGATCGAAGCGCAGCTGGCGCCATATAATGCGAGACCGCACTGGGGCAAACTGTTTACGATACCGCACCAGCGGCTGGCTACGCTATATCCGAAGATGCGCCAGCTGCAGCAGCTGATGCGGCACTATGATCCGACCGGGAAGTTCAGGAATGAGTACCTGGACAAGGTCATTTTTGGGGTATAACGTTCTTCTTTTCAAAAATTACAGTATCAATTTTTATCCTTTTCCAGGGCGCGGCGGGGTATCTTTTGGGATACCGTCCCGTGCTGTCGTCGGCGGGGGTATTTTCGCAGGGGCCGTTGAAACAGTACGATTTTGTCGAGCCCTATCTGCGGTGGATACTGGGTTTTATCGGTCTGACCGACGTCACGACGGTCAGGGTCGAGGGCCTTGCTGTTGCGGGTCTGAAGGAGACTGCGCTGGACAGGGCTATTGCCGGCATACACCTGAATTGAGCAGGTCCATATTCTCTCCCCAGTAGAAATGCGCGTAGCTGGCGAGCAGGTTCTCGCTATAGAAGAATGGGGTTAGGGCGGGTTCGCCGTGCGCGTTCGTGATCGCTATGTTTGTCGCGGACCATTCCCCTAATGGTTGGGAAAAATGAAATTCATGACCTTTTATTGCCGTGCTGCCGGCCCGGATGGTCCGGTAGCCGATCGTTAGCCGAGGGTGCGTCATGCTGGTGATGATGTCCAGCACGCCGGCCATGGGATATTCCTGTCCCTTGTCGTCCACGATGCTCCGGCCGAGATACATCATGCCTCCGCATTCGGCGATGATCCTGCCATCGGTGTTGGCATAGGTGCCGATCTGCCGGAGCATATCCCTGTTAGCGGTCAGCTGTTGCAGGTAGAGCTCGGGATAGCCGCCGGGGAGATAGAGCAGGTCCGGCCGGAAGGGCAGCTGGTTGTCATGGACCGGGCTGAAGTACGTTATTTGCCCCCATTGACTGAGGCGGCGGATGTTTTCGGGGTAGAGGAAGTGAAAGGCTTCGTCACGGGCGATGAGTATCCTTTTTTGGGGGATGGGGGTTGGGATCTTTTTTTGCGGTGGTAGCGGCAGGCTCTTTGTAGCGGCCAGGAGGGCGTCGAGGTCGATGCATTTGCCGATATGCCCGGCTGCCGCCTCGATGGCGGCTTCGGCGTTGGCGGTGTCGAGCCCGAGGTGGCGTTCGGGGATGCGCATATTTTCGTTGTCGGACAGATACCCGAGCGGCTGTATTCCGACGTCATGGCAGGCTTCGACGAGCAGCCGGTAGTGGGCGGGGTGGTCTACAAAATTAAATATGACGCCGGCTATTTTTAGTCGTGTATCGAAATTCTTTAGTCCATAAAGGAGGGCCGCGGCGGAGTAGGCCATGGCCTTTGCGTCGAGGACGAGCAAGACCGGGATGTCAAGCAGGCGGGCTATATCAGCGCTGCTGCCCTCGTCCTTTGTGGCTCCGTCGAAGAGACCCATGACGCCTTCGGTGATGGCGATATCGGCGCCGGCGGCGTGTTGCTCGTAAACGTCGCTGATGTGGGAATCGCTCATCATGAACCGGTCCAGGTTGAAGCTGTCGCGTCCTGCGGCTGTGCGGTGGTGGATGGGATCGATATAGTCGGGTCCGCATTTAAAGGGCTGAACCGTGTAGCCCTTGTTCCGAAAGGCTCTCAGCAGTCCGAGGGCGACTATCGTTTTACCGGATCCACTGTGGGGGGCGGATATCAGAAACCGGGAATTCATGACCGGAAGGTACGGAATACGTAATATCTATTATTTTTGGGTCCGCAATTATGGAGTATTCGGTCAAGATATATTCACGGATCGGAGAGCTGATGCAGGGTTTTTTGCCTGATGCCTCCAATTTTCTCGTCAGCGGCCTGCCTTCACGCCTCTTCTTTTCGGAGGCTGTGCTGGACCCGAGGGGGGTGCCCAATGTGGTGCCGAAGGGGAAGACCTGTCAGGGAGCTTTGCCGCCAAAGGCGCGGAAGGCGCTGGCGCTTTTCCTGCAGGAGTTCGCTCCCGTCATTACGCCCGGTCTTTCGATCCGTCTTCAGTCGAATATCCCGGCAGGGAAGGGGCTTTCTTCGAGCTCTGCGGATATCCTGAGCGTGCTTTATGTCGTCAACGACTATCTGCAGATCCAGGCCAGGGCGGAGGATATGTACCGGATCGCCGCGGCGATCGAGCCGACCGATCCCTGTCTGTCGGAGGATATCGTCCTTTTCAGACAGCGGCAGGGTGTCGTAGACCGTTATCTTTCGCTGCCGCCCTTGTCGATCCTGTATTTTGACGCCGACCCGGCCAGGCAGATAGAGACCATGCGCGTGAAGCGTCAGTGGTCCAATGGGGTAGGTACATTTTTTGGCTGGCTGCTCAAGCGGTTCCTGGGTGCGGCGGAGGCGGGGGACTATGTCCGGCTCTTCGACTGCGTGAGCTATAGCGCGGAGTATAATCAGCGGGAGATTGCGATACCCCGTTTTGGCGAGTGGTTCGGGCTGGCGCGGGAGACGCATTCGGCTTTGATGGTCGCGCATAGCGGTACGATCGCGGGTTTGCTGACAAGGCCTGAGCAGGCGGCGGGGCTGCGGGCGCGGCTGGAGAGTTCGCTCGACACGCCTGTTTATTTTGAAGAATACAGACAAACCTGATCTATGGCTTCCATTATGTTTGTTGGTACGGCATCCGATGTCGGCAAGAGCGTCATCACCGCGGGTATGTGTCGTATACTCCGGCAGGACGGTTATTGTCCCGCGCCCTTCAAGGCGCAGAACATGTCGCTCAACAGCTATGTTACTCCGGACGGGCTGGAGATCGGGAGGGCGCAGGCCGTCCAGGCCGAGGCCGCGGGAGTTGCCTGTCACAGCGATATGAACCCGGTGCTGCTGAAGCCCACCGGGGATACCCAGGCGCAGCTGGTCCTGCATGGGAAGCCGGCGGGCAATCAATCGGCCTGGGACTATTTCATGGGCCGTGACCGGGAGTCGCTGTGGGAGGAGGTGAAGGGGGCGTATGACCGGCTGGCTTTGGCGTATGATCCTGTCGTGCTGGAGGGCGCGGGTTCGATCTCCGAAATGAATCTTTGGAAGCGGGACATCGTCAATATGCGGATGGCTTTGCATGCCCGTGCGGATGTTTACCTGATAGCGGATATCGACAGGGGCGGGGTCTTTGGAAGCGTTTACGGGTCCCTGGCGCTGTTGCCGCCGGAGGAGAAGGCGCTGATACGCGGGGTGTTGGTCAATAAGTTTCGCGGTGATGGGCGGCTTTTTGAAGACGGCCGGAGGCAACTGGCGGAGCTGACAGGGGTGCCTGTCATAGGGGTGCTGCCTTTTTATAAGGACATTCACATCGAGGAAGAGGATTCGGTGGCGCTGGGGCGACGGATCTTCCATCCGCGGCCCGGAGCTTTTAATATTGCCGTTCTGGCGCTGCCTCATCTGTCGAATTTTACCGATTTTTCCTGGATCGAGCGGATGGGATCGCTGCATGTATACTATACCGATGAACCGGCGCAGCTGGCGGGGGCGCAGCTGATCATACTTCCCGGAAGCAAGAATACGATCGATGATCTGTCGTATATCCGCAGCCGGGGTGTAGACAGGGTTGTGGTGGACGCATTTCGGGCGGGTATCCCGGTGGTGGGTATTTGCGGGGGATACCAGATGATGGGGCTGACGATCGCCGATCCGTATGGAGTAGAGGGAGCCGTGCGAACGGTCGAAGGACTGGGTATTTTGCCGGTGCATACGGTACTGGAGAAGGAGAAGACGACTGTCCGCCGGAGGTTTGCGTTTGGGGGGGTCGACGGGCCCGTCTGTGAGGGCTATGAGATACATATGGGGAAGACCGTGGCTGCCGGTGGCGAGTGCCCCTTGAATTATACCGGGGATGGGATCGACGGCTACCGGGCTGGTCCCGGCTGTTGGGGGACCTATATGCACGGGATACTGGATAACCGGGCGGTGGTGGAGGAGCTGCTTGCGGCCGCGGGAATGTCGGGGCTGGAGCTGCGGTGGTTTGACTATAAGGGATATAAGGAAGAGCAGTACGACCGGCTGGCTTCGCATATTCGCGCCCATATCGATATGGAAGGGATCTATCGGAATCTGCAGATGCAAAAACGTTGACTATGCTTGAAGGACACGGCGATGACGCCTGGAAATATGGACTGCCCATAAGGGGCAATTTCAGCTCGAACGTTTGGTATGGCGGGCTGGACGAGGGATTGAGGGAGCATCTTTGTGCGCGGCTGGGTTCGGTGACGCACTATCCGGAGGTGGATGGCAGGACTGTTCGCGGGTTGGCTGCCGCGGCTTTTGGGGTCTTGCCGGAGCAGGTGTTGGTGACGAACGGGGCGACGGAGGCGATCTACCTGGTGGCGCAGCTTTTTGCGGGTAGGTCGGCGACGGTACTGGCGCCGGCTTTTGCCGAGTATGAGGACGCCTGCAGGATGCACGGTATGCAGGTAAGGATCGGGGCCTGGCCGGGAAAGGCGGGTGAGGGCTTTGGGACCGACCTCGTGTTTATATGCAACCCGAACAACCCGACAGGTTGTGCGTTGGCGTTAGATGATCTGCTGCGGATGATCCGGGCTGAACCGGGAGTCTTGTTTGTGGTGGATGAATCTTATATTGAGTTCACTGCGTCTTCGGCCACTGTGCTGCGGGAGCTGCCGGTGAATGTGCTTGTCCTGCGCTCGCTGACCAAGAGCTGTCGGATACCGGGGCTAAGGGTCGGGTTTGTTGTGGGGCAGGCAGAGCAGGTGCGGCGGCTGCAGCGGCTGAAGATGCCCTGGTCTGTCAATCAGCTGGCGCTGGAGGCGGCGGAGTATATTTTTCGGCACCCGGACCGGTTTGTGGTGCCGCTGGAGCGGTTGCTGGGTGAGACGGCCGTGTTCCGGTCGCAGCTGCGCGGCGCCACGGGGTGGAAGGTACGCGATAGTGATACGCACTATTTTTTGGTGGAGGCGCCGGAGGCATTTACCGCGGGCCAGCTAAAGGAAGGACTGGTGCAGGAATGGGGCCTGCTTATCCGGGATGCTTCGAATTTCAGGGGGCTGAGCCCCCGTCATTTCCGGATAGCCTGTCAGGCTCCCGGCGACAATCAACTTTTAATTGAAGCTTTACGACAATGCAGCCGCTCTGGTCAATGATCCTTCCGTTGGCGGGCGGGTATCTGGCTGACCTTCTGCTGGGTGATCCCCGGGGCTGGCCGCATCCGATAAGGTTATTCGGCTGGCTTATCCACAAAGGGGAGGTCTGGCTAAACAGGGGACGGTTGCGGCTGGTGAAGGGGATGTTGCTGACCCTGATGTTGGTTGCAGCGGTTTATGGGATTTGTTCTTATATCGAGGGGTTGCTGGGCCGGCTTTGGATGCCTGGGTATTATCTCTTTAGTAGCGTGCTTGTCTTTTTTGGGCTGGCGAACAGGACGCTCTTGCAGGAGGG
>JAFDYE010000603.1 GCA_018267585.1 Bacteroidota bacterium | reverse complement strand
CGAATAAAAGTTTAAATGGATACAACAGGTGAGATCGATATGGCGGGTCCGTTGGTGGGAGAGGGTGCTGCGATAACGGGGACTCCGCTGAACCGGAAGAATGCGCTGATCGCTAGCGGGGTTTCGGCGCTCTACCTGATAATTTCGGCTATACTTATCGGTTTTAAGACGGAGCAGCTGTTCCTGGTGGGGCTTTTCAACGGGCTGTTCTATTTGTCGGGGCGCACCAGGCGGTTCATCCTGGGGTTTAGCGTCTTTATCGTCTTTTGGATCATCTTCGATCTTATGAAGGCTTTTCCCAACTACCGGTATAATACGGTGCATATCGAGAGCATTTATAATCTCGAGAAGCGGCTTTTCGGGATCAGGGATGCGATGGGGGTGGTGTTGACGCCGAATGAGTACTGGCTGGCGCACCGGCAGACCTTCCTGGATATACTGGCCGGCTGCTTCTATCTCTGCTGGATGCCGTTGCCGCTGGGTTTTGCCGGGTATCTGTTCTATAAGAACAAGGAGGCGTTTTTTAGATTTGTGCTCAGCTTTCTGGTTGTGAACCTGGTTGGTTTTGTGGTTTATTATGCCTGCCCGGCGGCGCCGCCGTGGTATGTGGAGCTGCATGGTTTTGGGTTCGATCCGCATACGCCGGGGAATGTGGCCGGGCTGGGGAGATGGGATGCCTATTTTCATGTGTCGGTGTTCTCGGGGCTTTATGCGAAGAGTTCGAATGTGTTCGCGGCGATGCCGTCATTGCATGCGGCTTATCCGCTGACGGTGCTGTTTTACGGGATAAAGTATAAGTGCGGATGGGTGAATCTGCTTTTTGGGACGATCATGGTGGGGATATGGTTTGCGGCGGTGTATAGCAGCCATCACTATGTGCTGGATGTGCTGGCGGGGATCGGGTGTGGGTTGACGGGTATCTATCTTTTCAATTATTTGTTCGAGCGGGTGGGGGTGGTGAGCCGCGTGGTGGGGAAATGGATAAAGGGGGTGAGCTAGGAGCAGCGGCCGATGCCTTCAACCATTATATCGACGATCGAATCGATCTGGAGGTCGAGCTTTGGGCTGCGGTGCTGGCCGACCATCAGGGGCACGGCGAGGCCGCGGAAGCTGCTGACCATGAGGTAGGCTATGAGCTCGATATTGTCTTCGCTGACCTGTTTGAACTCTCCGTTGTGGACGCCTTCTGCGAGGATATCTTTTACCAGTTCGACGTGGGTGGTGTCGAACTTGTTTTTTAGGTCGGTCATAATGCAGTGTAAATCAGCAATTTCGCTTTTTAGGGCGTCGCTAAGGTTACAGAGCTCTTTGAGCTTGTTGAGGCGGCAGCGGCAGTAGGCGGTCAGCTTTTCTTTGGAGGAGCTCGCCTGGCTGATGGCCTGGTTGATCTGGTGGAGGAGTTCGTCCATTTCGGCGTAGAGGACGGCTTCGAAGATATCTTCTTTGCTGGGGTAGTAGTAGTAGAGGGAGGATTTGGCTTTGCCGAGACCCCGGGCTATATCACCCATGGTCGTCTTCTTGAACCCGGACTGCCGGAACAGGGCGCGTGCCGTGTCGAGGATCTCTCTGACAACAATCTCGTCCCGTTGAAGTGTTTCGGCCATAGTCGATTATACCATTGAAAAGTAAGGCCCAAATTTACAATTTTCCTTCCCAAATTCGGTTAATGGTTCGTGAATGTTGTATCTTTAAAAGACTCTCGTGATTAGTAATTAACGCTTTTGGTTAGGCTCAGTAGTTCATGAAACCTTAAAACATGGACCCGAAGCTGAACTGTATTCTTCTCATCGACGACGATGAACCGACCAATTTTCTCAACAAGATGACGCTGGAGCAGAGCGGGTGTGCGAATCATATCCGTGTCGCTCAGGGCGGCCAGCAGGCCCTGGATTATCTTGAAGGATGCGGGCGGGGTGACTCGCCCAGGCCTGATCTTATTTTTCTTGACGTCAATATGCCGGCTATGGATGGATGGGAGTTCCTGGAGAAGTACAAGCTGCTGCCAAAGGGGCAGAAGGCGGATATTGTGCTGATCATGCTGACCACGTCGTTGAATCCTGACGACGAGGCCCGGACGAGGACGATGCCGGAGGTGTCGGGTTTTGAAAATAAGCCGTTAAGCCACGAGCGGTTGCAGGCGCTCCTGGATAGATATTTTGGTGAGTAGGGGTGGGTGTCTAACGTCCCGAATGCAGGTAATCTTTCAGGTGCGTGATGGTCTCTTCCTGGGTCAGGATGGTCTCGCGAACGACGTCGTTGATCGATACGATCCCGCTAAGTATTCCGCTTTCGAAGACGGGGAGGTAGCGGATGTTCTTTTCCGACATCAGCTGCATACAAAACTCGACGGTATCCTGGGGGGTAACCGTGGGGAAGTCCTTTGACATGATCTCCGATACGGGAGTGTCGGTGGAGGATTTGCCTTTCAGGATGACCTTTCTTGAATAGTCGCGTTCGGTCATGATGCCCTGGTATTCATTCCCCTCCAGCACGAGCACAGACCCGATATTCTGGTCGGCCATGATCCGAAGGGCGTCCAGAACAGTAGTTTGGGGCGTTACGGATGTGATGCGTGCGCCCTTGTGCATAAGAATGTCGCTTACTTTTTTCATACAGCCTGTATTTTGGTTGGTGAGGAATCGCTACTCCCAATTTACAATTTTTTTGAATGTTTTGCCAATATTTTCCCGTTGCCGGCGGGGGATTTTTGAGGTGGATATCCTGCGGGATGGTTGGAAGGCATCTTTTCCAAAGTGTTTTAAGAAAAAGCCCCCTTATCGGGGGCTTGACTATTTTAGTACGGTGAGGGACGTACCCAGATGTTGCGGAAGCTGATCGGCTCACTCTTGTCTCCGTGCGCCTGCAGCTTGATAGGAGAAGGACCGTGCGACTTGTAGTAGGGCAGGCCGATGTAGCGGGTCTCGCCCTTCAGTATGAAATTATCCTGTACCAGCACTCCATTGAGGAAGGCGGTGACGCGGGCGGGTGTTTTTAACGTGCCGTCTGCATTGAAGACCGGCGCTACCCAGGCGATGTCGTAGGTCTGCCATTCGCCGGGTTTGCGGCAGGGATTGGCGAGCGGAACGCTTTGCTTATAGACGCTGCCGACCTGGCCGTTGGTATAGGTCTTGTTGTTGTAATTGTCGAGGATCTGGATCTCGTAGCCTGCGTCGCCTTTTCCCGTGGACGCGAGGAAGATGCCGCTGTTGCCGCGGGCCTGGTCGGAGCCGGTTATGTTGGACGGGATGCGATATTCGAGGTGCAGCTGATAGTTGATAAAGCTCTGTTTGGTCTGGATGTTACCCGACTTCTTGTTAACGGTCAGGATACCGTTGGATACGATCCAGTCCGCGGGAGTGCCGTCGGAGACTTTTTCCCACTGGTCGAGGTTCTTGCCGTTGAAGAGGATGACGGCGTCTGAGGGAGCTTCGCCGAATTTTGCGGCCGGCGTCACGACCGGGGGAACGGGTTCGTAGATCTCGGTTGTTCTGTGGTCCCTGATGGTGTCTGTCCCGGTCTGTGCGTTTGCGATGGTGGCGCCTGCGAGGAGGGCGATGGCGGAAAGCAATGTGGTCCGATACATCATAGTCATGTGATTGATGTGATTGAATGAGGGAACAATTTAATGGATTTTTACGAAATTGCCCTTGTGAGTAAAACATTCTGTTCATTGCTGGCTGCTATACTGTTGG
>JAFDYE010000602.1 GCA_018267585.1 Bacteroidota bacterium | reverse complement strand
CGGTTCCACCTGATCGACGACAAGGACGGTCATACCAGCGACTTTGTATCCTGTATCTATATGACCCGCGACAGTACCCTGCTGGTAGGTACTTCCTATCACGGCCCCGGACTCTTTAAATACGACCGCAAACGCAGGGAATTCACCAGAGTGCCCCGGATACCCTACAACAGCTATGTCTTTGACATTTTGGAAGACAGGTCCGGGACCATCTGGACCGGCAGCGTCGCGCAGGGAACATTCTATTACAATCCGAAGACGGGGGAGCATGGCAATATCCGTTTTGGCGAGACGGTCAACGGAAAGACCATCAACGAATTCGCCGTGCACAAGATCTTTGAGGACAGCGACCAGTGCCTCTGGTTCGCCACATCGGGCGGCGGCCTGATAAGACTGGGCCGGGACAGAAAGACGATCACGCGTTGGAGCACCGCCAACGGCCTGCCCAGCAATACCATCCTGTGCATGCTCGAAGACAGCGCACACCGGCTCTGGATAAGCTCGCTCAGGGGCCTCATCTGCCTCGACCTGCGCACCGAAAAGATCAGCGTCTACACAAAGTCCAACGGACTCATAACAAACCAGTTCAACTACGGCTCGGCCTGCATCGCCCGCGACGGCAAGATGTATTTTGGCTCCAACAAGGGAATGATCGCCTTCAACCCCGCCGAATTCGGACGGGAGGAAGCCAGCCCCCCAATCTATATCACCGGCTTCCAGATCAACAACAGGGAAGTCGCACCCGGCGAAAAGGACGGCCACCTCAGGCGATCCATCCTATACACCGACACGCTCACCCTCACCCACAACGAGACCAACTTCAGCATCGAATTCGCCGCGCTCAACTACTCCTCGCCGGAAGCCATACGCTATAAATACAGGATGAAGGGATTGGACAAATCCTGGACCTATCTCAGCGTCAACCGGAAAGCCTTCTTCACCGACCTCGCCGCAGGCACCTACGAATTCGTAGTACAGGCCGAGAGCAACACCGGCAGCTGGGTCAGCAAAGAGCGACGGCTCCTGATCACGATCCTCCCGCCCATCTGGAAAAGCACCGCGGCATATGTCTGCTATTCGCTCATCCTCATCATCGGCGTATTCCTCGCCTTCCGGTTCTATACCCGCTACCTCGAGCGCAAAAATCTCGACCGCCTCAAATGGTTCGAGCACGAAAAAGAAAAGGAGGTCTACCAGGCCAAGATCGAGTTCTTCACCAACATTACGCACGAGATCCAGACGCCGCTGACCCTGATAGCGGGCCCCATCGAATGGCTCATCAACAACTTCAAGGACCAGCCCCACGTCCGCACAAGCCTGCTGATCGCCGACAAGAACGCCAGACGCCTCGTCGAGCTCACCACGCAGCTGCTCGACTTCAGGAAGACTGAGGTGCAGCAGTTCAGTCTCAACTATGTACGAACCGACATCACCAGACAGCTCAGCAACCAGATCGCCGCCTTCAGACAGGAGGCGGAAAAGAACAGGATCCAGCTCCTCCTCCAGGCGCCCGACACGGGCATCACCGCCTCCGTCGACAGCGAAGCGTTCGCCAAAATATGCAGCAATCTCATTTCAAATGCAGTTAAATATGCCGCCACCCGGGCGACCGTGACGATCGAACCCTCCGGCCCCGGCGACAAGGACTTTATCATCCGGTTCTCCAACGACGGCAAAGGGATACCGGAAAAGTTCAGGTCACTGGTCTTCGAACCATTCTTCCGGATAAAAGGCAACGACAAACCGGGCACCGGCATCGGTCTTTCGCTCGCCAGATCGCTCACGGAACTCCACAACGGATCGCTCACCCTCGTCCAGGGTAATCCCGATCTCGTCATATTTGAATTGCAATTACCGATCAACCAAAAATTCGAATTCCAGCTCAGCAGCTGGAAAAAGATAAAATAAGCTATGGCCGAATCCATTCTCATCATCGACGACAACGAGGACATCCTGGACTTTCTCTCTTTGGTCCTCGGCAGCACCTACAAGCTCCACCTTGCCCTCAACGGCGAGATCGCACAGGGCATCCTGGACTCGGAGATAATCAATCTGATCATATCGGATATCATGATGCCAGGCATCGACGGTTTTCAGCTCTGTCAGAAGATCAAGTCCAATGTAGAATATTGCCATATCCCCATCATCCTGCTCACCTCCAAGAATACCTACCAGGCCCATATCGAAGGACTGGAGGTGGGGGCGGACGCCTATATCCAAAAACCGTTCTCCTCCGAACTCCTCCAGGTACAGATCGCCAACCTGCTCCGGAACAGGATGAAGATAAAAGAACACTTCGCCAGCTCCCCCTTCGACGACGTCGGCACCATGGCCCACTCCCGGACGGACGAAGCCTTCCTCAAAAAGCTGGACGACTATATCCGGAGCAATATCAAAGACCCCAACATCGACATCGACCAGCTCGCCGAACACATGCACATGAGCCGGACCACCTTCTACCGGAAGATAAAATCATTGTCCTCCCTGTCACCCAAGGAGCTGGTCGACATCACCCGTCTCAAAAAGGCGGCCCGTCTCATCGCCGACAACGACTTCTCATTCGCCGAAATATCGCGCATGGTCGGCTACAGCTCCCAAAGCCTCTTCAGCCGCAACTTCCAAAAATACTTCAAGCTCACTCCCATGGAATACCAGAACTCACTTTAGTCTCAACATCTCCGTCCCGGCAAGCAGGATAGCCCCCGACACATGAAAATCATTCAACACCTTCGGGCGGTTATAATAAAAAGAAATATTGTCGGCAATACCCGTCCCGATACACACGTCCTCCACACTGCCGTCGGCCCGCACTTTCTCCGCCAGTCGCTTCCACCCCTCCATCGCGATCGATTTGTACGTCGCCGGTATCCACCCTTCATTCACCGCTCTCGCAACCGCATACACGAACATCGCGGTACCCGACGTTTCGAGATAAGAGTCGGGCCTGTCCATCACCTGGTGCCATAGCCCCCCCTGGTCCTGGTAACGGGCCATACCGACCAGCTGCCTCGTCAGCAGCCGGATGAGCTCATTCCGCCGCGGGTGCGAGACCGGCAGGTTATTCAGCAGCTCCACCTGCGCCATCGCGACCCATCCGTTGCAGCGGAGCCAGTGCGCAACACCGTTTTCCGCGACGTCACTGAACCAGCAATGAAAATACAATCCGGTGGCGGGGTCGTACAGGTGTTTATTAAAATTCAGCACCTGCCGGATAGCATCGTCAAAATAGTTATTATCCCCCGTCATTTTGCCCATCCTCGCGAGAAAGGGTACGCTCATATACAGATCATCGGCCCAGATCGTCATCTTCCGCGGGAAGGTCCGGCAAAGCGTACCGTCATCGAGTCTGGATTGTTTGTGCAGGATATAATCGGCCACTTTATCGAGATATTCGCGATAGCGTCGATCACCAGCCCCCCCACTTACCACGTCCGCCAGAGCCGCCGCCATGGCGCCGCAGTCATCCAGGGCTCCCATGCGGAAAAATGGCGCCCACTCCACATGGGGATCCTTAGCAAATCTTTCTTTAAAATACGCGGCGTTCTTAAACACAAAATCAAAATTCTTATAGACATAGTCCGCATACTCCTTCTTGTCAAAGGCCGCAGCAGCCTTGAGCATCCCGATCATCATCACCCCGTTGGCATACTCCCACTTATTATAGCGGGACTGGGCCTTGATATCGTCGCCCGCGGGCAGTTCGCCAACCGAGCCGGCGACATTCTTTGTTTTCGTATCAATAAATTGGTAAGAGGTATTGGCAATAATATTGTCAGCCACTCTGTGAACAACGTCTTCAACGTTTCCGGTCTGTGCGTAAGTCTGGTAACCACACAACGTCCCAATAAGCAGGGCAAGCGCGTATCGCATCATCTTAATAAATTTTTAAAAAGACGAAATAAAAAAAACTCGCGGTTTAATTCTATTCAACTTTTTGTCGAATCATGCCAATTACTGTCTTGGGACGGTCCCGCCTATATTCCTTATATTTGACCCATATCCCCTAAGCCATCCGCATGACCAAACCTTGCCTCCTCCTGACGTCCGCACTTCTTTTCCTCCTTTCCTTCGCGAAGGGACAGTCCTGCCCCCTCGGTATCTCCGGAACCCGGACCATCGGCCCGACCGGTAATTATACTACCCTCCAGGCAGCCCTCAACGACCTCCACACTAAAGGGCTGTCAGGCAAGGTCATTCTTGAACTGCAGCCGGGGTACTCTTCGGCCGCTGAGATTTTTCCTATCACAGCCCGCGCCATTCCCTGCGCTGCACCGGCTCAGGGGGTAACGATCCGGCCGGCAGCCGGAGCCGGCACCATAACGATCAGCAGCAACGACTCCAACACCACCATCGACCTCAACAACACGACCTATATTATGCTGGACGGCCGGGCAGCCGGCACGGGCAGCGGCGCCCATCTGGTCATCAACAATACCAATGTCAACGGCTCAGCCATCCGGTTCGTCAACGGCGCGAGCCACAATCAATTGAGATACCTCGACCTCCACGGTGTTACCACCTACGCCGGCCGCGGCGTCATCTCCATCGCCGGCAGCGACTCGGCCACGGGCAACTGCTACAACCACATCGACACCTGCAATGTCTCCAATGGCCTGACCGATCCGGTCAATGGCATTGCCGCCGCCTCTCCCGGCAACCTCAAGACCAACGTCGGAAATGCCATCACCGGCTGCAACATCTTCAATTTCTGGGGCAAATGGCCAAACACGGGTTGCGGCGTATCCCTCTCCCCCGGCAACGACAGCGCAAGTATCCTGGGCAATAGCTTTTACCAAACAAACAATCGGGATACCACACTCCCCGACTACACCGGACAATACCAGATAGCTGCCATATACGTCGACAACTCCTATACCGGCCCCGTCAACGTTTCGGGTAATTATATAGGGGGCACAGCGCCCCTCAACGGAGGAGCCGTCCTGAAAATAGCCAGCTGCAATAGCTTTTATGGCATCAGGGTCAAGAGCGGCGGCGCAGGCGTCACCCCTCCGTCAACCGTCAATGACAACATCATCAGCAATCTCACTCTCAAAGACGGCAACGGCACCTACGTCATGATAGAGCTAAGCCCATTCAATGGAGTCTGCAACAACAACACCATCGGTTGCCTGGGAGGCTTCAATCTCCTGACGGCTACCGCCACCCAAAGCTCGATCAACTTCACCGGCATCGACGTCGCCACCCAGGGCCGCGATTCATCGACCATTTCCAATAACCATATTGCAGGCGTCAGCGTCACCGCACCGCAATACAGCTGGAACATAGGCATCCAGGTCCACGGGAATTACAACGGCAACTCACGCTGCCTTGTCGAAAACAACTCCATCGGCGACGACGCGGCCGGCGGAAACACCGTCACCGGATACGGCGATCTGGACGGCATCATGGTCAGTACACAGAACGATACCTACGCGCACACCCCTTCCCATATCGTAGTCCGCGGGAATACCGTCTCCGGCACAGGAAGCACCGCCTGCCGCAATCGTGGGATCTGGGCCCAAGGCAATGTGGTCGGCACGGTAGAGATCACCGGCAACAAGATTCACCGCCTGTCTTCGGGAGACGGAGCCTTCGTTACCCCTTCGCCGGTCGACCTCAGGGGCATCTATGTTGAGATAAATGACGTGACCGGCTCCAACGGTACCCTGAGCTGCACGGACAATAAGGTCTATGACCTGCTGGCCAATGCATCTCAAAATGATAAAATGTCGGGTATTTATATGGAGAATATATCCGGTACCGGTGGCATCCAGCTGAAGACCAACGTCAGCCGCAACCTGATAAAGCAGATATTGCTCAGCGGAACACCCGGTCACTACACTGGCGCACAGATCGCCGGCATGGTCGTCGACATGGGCACCGACAGCCTCACGGTAGACAACAATACCGTTCAGCTTGGATATATTGAGTCGACAAATCCCCCGGCTTGTCCGTATATCGGGATTCGGCATTACTCGGGTCCCACGACATACCTGCACAATACTATCCTCCTGCAGGGCAACATCGGGTGGGCGGATGGCAGAACAGATGAGATTTTGGGCACTTGCTTCCACCGCGTCGACTCCTCCTCCTGCCGCCTGGTAAATAATATATTCGCTATCACCCGCACCTACCTGCCCGATACGGCTAACCCCCACTTCAGCCTTCTCGAGCTGACCAGCCATAAGAACTTTACTGCCGACCACAATATCTACTACGGAGTAAAGAAAGCCCTCATCGGCCTGAACACTTCGCAATACTATGGCGGCTACGAATATCTCACACCGGGGTACTCCAACTATTACTCAACGCTTACGGACTGGCAGACAGCGACCGGCTGGGACAAACATTCGTTGTCTACAGACCCGCTTCTGGCAGACCCCGACCGCGACCTGCGGACACCGCCGCAGGGAGTACACCTCAGCAACCACACTCCCGCAGAAGCCGCCGGCGATTCCACGGCAACCACACTCACCGACATCGACGGCGAGCTGCGCGCCGCCCTCACCCCCGTAGACATCGGCGCTGACGCCGGCAACTTCAACGGCCCGCCCGCCCCTCCCTCCGATACCACGCATTCCGATACCACCCGCGCCGATACCACGTCCCGGCCCCGTGATTCCGTATCGCTTGCCACTCCCGCACCGAATCCCTTCACCGGCCTTTTCAACGTCCACGTCAATGCCGGCCAGCCGGGCACCGCAGACATCAGCGTCTTCTATTTCTCCGGCAATCTGCTGCTCGATAAAAAAGCGCAGGTCGTAAAAGGGGACAACGTTATCCCGGTCGATATGAGTGCATATCCTGATGGCAGCTATATACTGAAAGTAGAATTGGCAGGCCGAAAACAAACAAGTGTCATTCTCAAAAAGACAAGCTAAGGTCTGGTGATTTAGACAGCGATTACCGCCATTCAGACATTGACCCCAACCGCCGGGCCAGATACTTTTGTCACTATAATTCAAAGAACATGAAACATCTCACCGTAATACTCGCCACGCTCATCGCACTCGGGACGCTCGTCCCACACGCCGTTCAGGCCACACCCCCTGCAAAACCGCCCGCCGGCTTCAAATCCGCCATCGCCAAAGTCAACGGCGTCGACATCCACTACGTCATCGGCGGCAAAGGGGAGCCCCTGGTCCTCGTCCACGGCTTCGGCGACAACTGGTATATGTGGAGCCGGATGATGCCCGAGCTCTCCAAACATTTTACGGTCATCGCACCCGACCTTCGCGGCGTCGGCGAGTCCGGCAAGCCCGCAACAGGCTACGACAAAGTGACGATGGCGGAAGACATCTACCAGCTGACCAAAAAGCTGGGCTACAGCTCCATCAACCTTGCGGGTCACGATATCGGGATGATGGTCGTCTATGCCTATGCAGCAAAGCATCCGGGAGCAGTGAAAAAGCTGGCCTTTCTCGACGCGCTCATTCCCGGTGTCGACCCTTCGTGGAGCACGTACTGGGCGAAGGCCTGGTGGTGGGGCTTCTTTGGATGGGAGCCTTCCGGTGAGATCGTGAAGGGGAAGATGGACGTATTCCTGAAGAATTTCTGGCCGATGGTAGGATACCGCAAGAACGCGTTCACGGCGGCAGAGACCGCGGAATATATCCGGGCCTATTCGGTTCCCGGCGCGGCGACCGGCTCCTTCCACTGGTTCGGCGCGTTCAAACAGGATGAAAAAGACAATGCGGTCCTCCTCCAGCACAAATTGACCATGCCCGTCATGACGGTAGGCGGCGACCACTCCACCGGAGATTTTCTCGGCGACATCGGCCGCAAGGTGGCCACCAATGTAAAAGAAGTAAAGATCAAAGATGCGGGTCACTGGATCGTGGAAGAACAGACCGCCCAGGTGCAGGCGGCCTTGCTGGATTTCTTTAAATAACCTTCCCGCCGCGTCGATCCGGGCCTGCCCTTCCCGGCTTCCGGCCCCATCAGGACTGCCCGATCCACACGGCGCCTCCAATACTATCCCTGCTGGCCCCGGTCACCGAGGCCAGCACATTTTTTTCCTCGCGCCAGCGCAGTACCCCAATAAGCGCCATGACCAGCGCCTCCTTAAAATCGACCAGCTGCGCCTCGGGGACGACAACCTCTACACCGATCCCGATCAGTTCCGCCCTGAGGCGGTCGACCAGGAAAGTATTATGCGCGCCGCCGCCCGTAGCGAGCAGCCGCGCAGGCGTCTCGACCTCGAACGATCTAACGGCCATGGCTATCTGCTGTACGACGTGCGCCACATAAGTCCTCAGCGCGTCCGCCGTCGGCAGCCCCGCGGCCCCGATCATCGGCACGACGGTATCCGTACCGAATTCATTGGCCAGGGACTTCGGCCAGGGCTGGCTATAATAAGGCAGCGCATTCAGTTGCTCCAGCAGCCGGGTATCGACCCTCCCCGTCGCGGCCGTCGCGCCGCCGGCGTCATAGGCCTGCCCGGTCTCCGCCACAAGGCTATTCAGTACCCGGTTCGCCGGGCAGACGTCAAAAGCGACAAATTGATCACCGTGCCGTGAAATATTGGCGATACCACCCAGGTTCAGGTAGAAGTCAAAGCCCGGCAGCAAAAGCAGCTCTCCGATCGGCACGATCGGCGCCCCCTGTCCCCCCAGCGCAAGGTCCATTGACCGCAGGTCGCTGACCACATTGATCCCCGTCACAGCCGCCAGCGCCGCGCCATCGCCAAGCTGCGCCGTCATCCTGCGCTCCGGCAGATGAAAGCTCGTATGCCCGTGACTCGCGACCAGCTGCACCTGGTAGTGCAATCCAAACTCCCCGATGAACCGCTGCACCTGCTCGCCAAGATATCGTCCGTACTCCGCGTGCAGCAGCTGGTACTCCAGCGCAGACAGCCCCGGCGCCGCGGTCATCTTCTGCTTCCATTCGTCGTGATAGTAATTGCAGGCCGTATGGACCAGGGTATATTCCCAGGTTTTGGGCCCTTTCGCCGTCGACGCCTTCTCCTGCAAATGCGCATAGACTATATCCAGACCATCGAGCGAGCTGCCGCTCATAAGGCCAATGACTTTATACACCATAAGGCGACAAAAATAAGCCCTTTTCCCAAAACCCCACCCCGCCGTCCCCCGATAACATTCACTGTCCCCGATAACACCCCGAATCCCCCGATAACACCCAATCCCCCGATAATATATACATCAGATACCCGTACACCCACATCTCAAAGTCCCCCATAAACACCAACTTTAGCCGAAATGAACAGATCCGCTCATCTTACCCTCTGGCTGGTGATGTTATCGTGCGGGGTCTGTACTGCCCAGTCGAACCAATACGATCCCGCCCCCCTCCTGCGTCAACTTGCCGTGGCCACTAGCGACACGGCCCGCATCCCCCTGCTCACGGCCCTTGGCGACTTCTATCTGGAAAAGAGCGGCGCGGAACCATCGGATATGGACAGCGCCCTTCTCCTCCTCCGCGAGGCGAAGGCCCTTTGCATCCGAACCGGCAACCGGCGCGGCGCCGAGCTGGCCGACTACTATATCGGCTGGACCCTGGTCGACGCTGAAGACCACGCCGGCCTGCTCCGGCTGTTCCCTACTCTCAGCGATACCACGCGCATCCATGTCCTCATGCGCACGGTCGACGACCTGCTCAATCCCCCCGACCGCACCTGGGATCGCATGGACACCGTTCATCTCTTTATCAGGCAGGTCCTCGCCCTCAACAAAAATTCCACGCTGGTCAATCAGCTGCAGGTGCTGGTGAAATGCGCCGTCATCGACTATTGCAACAGACATCTTTATACTTCAACCCCGCCTTCACCGGCCATGCTCAGCGATCTCCCCCATTTATTCGACTGGATGACCATCCAGATCTGGCAGGACACGGCCCTCGTCGCCGACCTGCAGGCGCTGCGCCTTAGATGGGCACAGGAAAAGGACCGGATCGACCAGTCGCAGCTGCGCAATACCATCCGTTCCACTATGGTCTATGTCCTCTCCGACGAGGCGCAGAACAACGCCTACCACCACTGGCAACAACCCGCCGGAAAAGAGTTCGAGCTCGCTCTCTCCCTCGACAGCACCGCCACCGCACCCGACATAGACCTCTACGGCTACATCGCCAGATGGTACCTCAACAGAGGGGCGCTCCAAAAGGCGCTTCGCTATGCGCTGCCAGCCGTACACAATATAGAAGAACACAGATCCGGCGCCAATCTCGCGGCCATCACCCGGGCCTACCTCGTCACGGGGATCATCTACTACGATCTTCACGATCCGGCGCTCGCACTCACCTATCTGCAAAGATCCGTCGCAATCGTCCGCGAAGCCGGTCTCGAGCCCGATGTCCGCCTCCTCGCGACAATCACCAACTGCTACCTCGCCCTCGATCAACCCCATGTCGCCCTCTCCTTCCTGCATACGACAATTAACGGCAGCCTCTGGCAGGACGGCGTCTATAAAGAGCAGATATCGGAATCCTTCGGCGAGTGCTACTTCGCGCTCGGCCAGTACGACGACGCCGAACGCTGGTACCTCAGCAGCTGGGAGGTGGCCCGGCACAGGGGACACCATCAGCAAATGCAATCCTCCTTCTATCTCGGGAAGCTATACACCCGCACCGGGCAGTACGAAAAGGCCAGGGGCCGGCTCTCCGCCATCGCCGCCGACTCCGGCAAGGCCGAAATGCCGATAGCCATGCTCCAGGATACCCACTACCTCCTCTTCCAGCTGGACTCCGCGACCGGCAACTACATATCGGCTATCCATCACCTTCAGGTCTTCCGCACGCTCAACGACTCCATCTTCGACGACACCCGCAACCAGCAGATCGAGGACCTCACCTTCCGCTACGCCGCCGAGAAAAAAGACCGCGACCTCCAGCGCCTCAACGACCAGGCCCTCCTTCAGCAGGCCACCCTCCGCCAGAACAACATCCTCCGCAACGCT
>JAFDYE010000601.1 GCA_018267585.1 Bacteroidota bacterium | reverse complement strand
CTAAAATGGACCAAACTTTTTTTTAAATATAAAATCAACAAAAATGACGATGATGATGAATCTCTTGGCTGATGTTATTCAGCCCGGTTATGGTGCACTTGGTGCAGGTCTGGCCGCTATCGGTGCTGGCATCGGTATTGGACAGATCGGTAAGGGAGCAGTCGACTCCATTGCCCGTCAGCCGGAAGCTTCGAATGACATCCGCTCCAACATGATCCTGGCTGCGGCCCTGGTCGAGGGTGTTGCCCTTCTCGCTGCCGTTGCCGGTCTGCTCGCAGTATTCGCAAAGGGATAATGCGATCCATGTTGAAGGAAATTTACTGCATCCAACGCACAGGGCCGAGGATGCAGTATTTTCGCACGCAGTGCGAATGAATCATTTGCGAAGATGTCCGGTTCGAAGAGCCGGACTTTCGTGACTTTGAACTTGGAAAAAGAAATAAACAATATATATGAGCTTATTAACTCCTGACTTAGGTTTATTCGTTTGGAACGTGATCATTTTCCTGCTGCTCCTGATCATCCTGCGCAGTCTGGCCTGGAAGCCGATCCTGAAGTCCCTGAAGGAAAGGGAGACGGGGATTGCCGATTCGCTTGCCAGCGCCGAGAAGATCAAGCTGGAAATGGCCCAGATGAAGAGCGAGAATGAGGCCCTGCTGGCCAAGGCACGGGAAGAGCGTGCCCAGTTGCTGAAGGAAGCCCGTGACACGAAGGACAAGATGATCAACGAGGCGAAAGAGCAGGCCAAGGTCGAAGCCGGGAAGATCATTGCCGACGCACAGGCTGCTATCGAGACGCAGAAAATGGCTGCGATCACCGATATCAAGAACCAGGTCGGTGCTCTGGTGGTAGAAGTGGCTGAGAAGGTGCTGCGCCGCGAGCTGGCCGACAAGAGCCAGCAAGAGAGCTATATCCGTCAATTGTCCAACGAAGTGAAACTGAACTAATCTATGACTCCAAACCCACGTCTCGCAGCGCGCTATGCAAAGGCCGTCCTGGACCTGGCCATCGAAAAAGGCCAGCTGGACGCCGTATACAATGATATGCTTTTCCTGGATGCGGCCTGCCGGGGCAGCCGTGAGCTGGTCAATCTTCTCCGCAGCCCGATCATCAAGGCGGACAAGAAGGGAAGCATACTGGAAGCTATCACGGCAGGAAAGGTTTCCGATATCACGGCTTCTTTCAACCGGCTGCTGCTGGGGAAGGAACGGGAGGCCTATCTGCCCGAGATCGCGTCTTCTTTTATCGAGCAATACAAGACCTATAAGGGGATCAGGACGGTAAGGCTGACAACGGCTGCGCCTGTCGGTGAAGACGTCAAGCTGGCTATCGTCGACAAGCTGAAGACTGCAAGGAATATTCCGCAGGTCGATCTGCATACCCGGGTAGACGAATCGCTGATCGGCGGTTTTGTGCTGGAGATAGGCGATGAGCTGGTCGACGCGAGTGTCGCCTTTGAATTAAATAATATCAGGAAACAATTCCAGAACAACGATTTTATCTATAAGATCAGATAGAGACAGGCAACAAACAAACAAACTTCAAACTGAATACAATTATGGCAGAGATTAAACCGGATGAGATTTCAGCGATATTGCGTCAGCAATTGAGCAACTCCAGCGTTTCCGCCGAACTGGAAGAGGTCGGTACCGTGCTGCAGGTGGGTGATGGTATCGCCCGTGTGTACGGACTGAACAACGTCAGCAGTGGTGAACTCGTGGAATTTGAGAATGGCGTCAGGGCCATCGCCCTCAACCTCGAAGAGGACAATGTGGGTGTGGTATTGATGGGTGAGAGCGGAGACATTAAGGAAGGCGCAAAGGTCCGTCGCACCGGTAAGATCGCCTCTATCAGGGTCGGCGAAGGTATGCTTGGCCGTGTGGTCAATACCTTAGGTGAGTCCATCGACGGTAAAGGACCCATTGCGGGCGAAAGATATGAAATGCCGCTGGAGCGCAAGGCCCCCGGCGTTATCTACCGTGAGCCGGTAAAGGAGCCTCTCCAGACCGGTATCAAGGCTATCGACGCGATGATCCCCATCGGTCGCGGACAGCGTGAGCTGATCATCGGCGACCGTCAGACGGGTAAGACAGCTATCGCTATCGATACGATCATCAACCAGAAGGAATTCTTTAAGGCAGGCAAGCCGGTATACTGTATCTATGTCGCCATCGGGCAGAAGGCGTCCACCGTTGCCGGTGTGATGAAGACTCTTGCCGACAATGGTGCGATGGAGTACACGGTGATCGTTGCCGCCTCGGCCTCGGATCCCGCCCCCCTGCAGTTCTACGCTCCGTTCGCCGGCGCCGCTATCGGGGAATTCTTCCGCGACCTGGGCAAGCCTGCGCTGATCATCTATGATGACCTTTCAAAACAGGCTGTTGCTTACCGTGAGGTATCCCTCCTGCTGCGTCGTCCGCCCGGCCGCGAAGCCTATCCCGGTGACGTATTCTATCTGCACAGCCGCCTGCTCGAGCGCGCCGCAAAGATCATCTCCGATGACAACGTGGCCAAGAATATGAACGATCTTCCCGAATCCATCCGTCACCTGGTGAAGGGTGGTGGTTCGCTGACGGCGCTGCCGATCATCGAGACACAGGCTGGTGACGTCTCGGCCTATATCCCGACGAACGTGATCTCGATCACCGACGGCCAGATATTCCTGGAAGGTAACCTCTTCAACTCCGGTATCCGTCCTGCGATCAACGTGGGTATCTCGGTTAGCCGTGTGGGTGGTAATGCACAGATCAAGTCCATGAAGAAGGTGGCGGGTACGCTCAAGCTGGACCAGGCCCTTTATCGTGAGATGGAAGCCTTCTCGAAATTTGGAGGCGATCTCGATGCGGCTACCAAGCTGGTCATCGACAAGGGGTCCCGTAACGTGGAGATCCTGAAGCAGCCGCAGTATAGCCCCGTCGCTGTCGAAAAACAGGTAGCGATCATCTATCTCGGGACGCAGGGTCTGCTGCGTCAGGTAGCTGTACGCAAGGTGAGGGAGTTCGAAGATCATTTCCTGATGGAGATGGAGAACAAGCTGCCGGATGTGCTGGCCGAGTTCAAGAAGGGTAACTTACCCGACGACGGCGTCAAGAAGATGGTTGATCTGGCCAATAGCCTGATACCGCAGTACAAATAACAGTCAGTGGTTATGAATACGAAGAGGTAATCCAGTCGGGTTACCTCTTTTTTTTGGTGTACGCGCAGTCGGGATTCGGGTGTGTGCGCGGCCAGGGACCGGAGATGCGGTCAAAAAAAAATGAGGTATAAAGTCTTGCAGATTTAAAAACTTTTGGCAATCTTTACATCGTCATCACGACAACCCCTCCAAGCTCCCGAAAAACAATTCGTTACATTTTATTTCCAATCCTTTTGTTAGTGGTTTTATCCGTTTAGCGGAACAGGCATGACTGGGTGTAATATCCGTACCATTCATAGACTCCACTATTTCGGGCAATCCTGTATTCATCTGATTATTTTAAGTAGCGTTATGCCCCGGGGTCCGTCCCTTCGGGTTAGTCAACGTCTCAATAAATATATTCCAAGATTTTAGTTTTAAAGGGTACGATCAACAACCGCCGGGCTTTTCTAAGCCTGGCTTTTTTTTGCCCCCGGGTCCCCGAGGTTCCCGGTCCATTCACCAGTCCCGCCCTCTCCGACTGCCGCCCTCTCCGATTCCCGCCGGATCTTATGGCGATTTCCCGTTTATCACCCAAACTTCTAAATTAATTTATAATTT
>JAFDYE010000600.1 GCA_018267585.1 Bacteroidota bacterium | reverse complement strand
GGTACGTTCGATACGCGTGCCATCCGGCGCCCGCAACCTCACCTGGAACTGGCCGGAATTGGACTTGGGCAATACGTCCCGGCCAATGCTGTTGATCAGCAGATATGCGCCGCCCAGTCCGAGCAGGATATAGGCGATCGCCACAGGCGTGCGGAAAGGCAGCATCCGGTCCAGGAAGCGGATAAAGCGGTTCCTGAACTTATCGAACGCCGTCAGCTTCCCGTCCTTCCCCGATCCGTGCGACAGCGATTTGTGCTTTTCCTCGGCGGCGTCCTTCTCGTCCGCAGCGGTGAGCCCCGAAGCACGGAACTCCTCGTCGTCGGAAGCGAACTGCCCCTTCCTGTGATGCCCCTTCATTAGATAGTTGGCCATCACGGGCACGAAGGTCTGCGCCATCAGGTAGGACGTGATCATCGAGAAGCCGATGGCCAGGGCCAGCGGCAGGAACAGCGAGCCCGGGATGCCCGACATGGTGAACGCCGGCGCAAACACAGCCAGGATACACATCAGGATCAGCAGCTTGGAGAACGCTATTTCGCGGCAGGCGTCCCAGATAGCCAGCGACTTGGGCTTGCCCATCGCCAGGTGCTGGTGGATATTTTCAATGGTCACCGTCGACTCATCCACCAATATCCCGATCGCCAGCGAGAGGCCGCTGAGTGTCATGATGTTGATCGTCTGGTGAAAAAGACTCAGGAACAGCACGCCCGAGATAACGCAGATGGGTATGGCCAGGATAACGATAGCCGCACCCCGCGGGTCACCAAGAAAGAGTAACACCATCAGACCTGTCAGTATAGCCCCGATAGCGCCCTCTGTAAGCAGGTTCTTGACCGCGTTGATGACATAGACGGACTGGTCGAATACATAGCTTAGCTTGACGTCCTCGGGCAGTTGGGACTGGAATCGCGGTAACGCCTTCTTCAACCCCTGCACCACTTCCCAGGTCGAGGCCGCAGCCGACTTGGTGACGGGCAGGTAAATGGATCGCTTGCCATTGATAAGCGCATAACCGGCAGTGATGTCCGCACCGTCCTCCACGGTCGCCACATCCTTCAGATAGAGGTTCTGGACGCCATTGGCATAAATAGGTATATTGCCGAAATCCTTGATCTCTTTGATGGTCGTATTGGTGGGCGTGAAATAGTTGTAGTCGCCGATACGCACGACACCCGACGGGGTCGCCTGGTTATTGATCCGCAGGGCCTCTACCAGCTGGTCGGGCGTGAGATTGTGGCTCCGCAACAGCTCCGGATCGGCCTTGATCACGACAGTACGCACGTTCCCGCCAAAAGGCGCGGGTGATACCAGCCCGGGGACAGTGCTGAACTGCGCACGGACATATATATTGGCCAGATCGAGCAGCTCGTTGTTGGTTCGCTTGGGACTGCTTAGCACCAGCTGCCCAACGGGTAGCGTCGAGGCGTCAAAACGCAGGATGAAGGGCGGCTGCGACCCCGGCGGAAAGCTGGCTTGCGCCCTTGTGGTATACGAGGTAACCTCCGAAGCCGCCTGAGCCATATTCGTGTTTTCGTAAAAGGTCAGCTTCAGCAGCGTCAGTCCGTAGATATTGCGGGACTCGATGCTCTTCACCCCACCCACATACAAGAGCAGATTCACATACTGCTTGCCGAAATAGGTCTCCATCTGGTCGGGCGTGAACCCGCCATAGGGATGGGAAATATAGATCACCGGCAGGTTCATGTCGGGGAATATATCGATCTTGATCGTACGGACGGCGCCAATACCAAAGAACAGCAAACCGGCCACCAATACCAGGATGGTGATAGGTTTTCTGAGCGCGTTTCTGATTAATCCCATTGTCGTATTTAAAATTCGTTATAGAACAAGTTGAAATCACCGCTGGAGGCGGCCTTGAACAGGAGCGCCTGCCATACATTGTTAAATGCGATATCCCGCTGCGTCTCCGCCTGGTTAAGGACCAGCGCGGCCGTCGTTACGTCGACGATTGTCGCCAGCCCGTTCTTGTACAACACCGTCTTCTGCAGGTAGGCATCGCCGGCAGCCTTCACCTGTACCGGCGCCTCGCGATAGTTGTCTACTGCATTTTTGATCCGCGTCTCCGATAGCACCAGCTGCGCCTTCAGCTGCTGGTTGACCAGGCCATATTCTTCCTTCAGCCCCTCGGAAGTCCATTTCTGCGCCGCTACCTGCTGGTGAACACGTATCGGAGTGGTCAGATTCCAACTGACACCGACCCCGACGATATAGTTGGCCACGCCAAAGCTGACCCCCTTGAGGTAGTCACTGGTGTAGGCGTTCTGATTCGTCGCATACGCATTGGTAAACCCGCTGCCCCGGTCCTGGAAAACCCCAAAAAGAGAAAAGGTCGGGTAGTTGAATGTCCGGAGGTATTTCGCCTGCTCGTCGCTGACGCTGATCCGCTCGCGGAAATACTTCAGCAGGGGATGCTGCTCAAATGGCAGCGCAGGAGCCGTCCCCAACGCATTGGGTATTCGGGAGATAAAAAGGCTGTCCAGGGAGAAGTTGTTGGAATCCGGCGCCGGCACCTGCATCAACTGCGCCAGCTGATTGGCCTGCTCCTGCTGAAATTCGATGGCATTGGTCAAGGCGATGCGCGCACTGGAGACCTCCGCATTCGCCAGCGAAGAGTCTACACCCGGGTTGAGACCCGACTTGGCCCGTGCCGCGACCACCGTCTGAAAGATTACTGCCCTGTCCAGGTTCTTGCGCTGGGAGACGACCAGCTGCTGCGCAGCCAGCAGATTGAGATAGGCAGCCGATACTTTTACACTTTGCTGAAACCGCTCCTGGTCCAGGTCGGCCTGATCCCTGCCCAACACGGTCT
>JAFDYE010000005.1 GCA_018267585.1 Bacteroidota bacterium | reverse complement strand
CTTCATACCCGAAGAATAATAGCGAATCTGCTTGTGCGCAGCAGCCGCCAGGCCTACACGGACGATGATATCGGTAACGCCCAGCCCCGGAAGAAACTTTTTGAACGAACCATGGAACTGAAGAAACTCGGTAACGGTCATTTCCTCAATGACCTCGAGATAAGGCGCCGCCAGCGAGAGCTGCCGGTAAACCAGCTCAGGGGCCTCACCGGCATAGTCGACACTGCCTTCGCTCAGCGCGATCGCCCCCGCAATGGACTGTAATAACGTGGATTTGCCCGAGCCGTTGGCGCCGGTGATCGCATAACTATGTCCAGATGAGAATTCGTAACCAAGATGACGAAAGATCCAGTCGCGGTTGAACCGTTTGCCGGCATCAATCAGCGTAATCCTCATCAAAGCTGCTTTTGCTGTAGCGTTTAATAATCCCACGCCCGCTTTCCCGGATAAAAGCAACGATCTCGTCCCGCTCATCGCTGGCGGGGAACTCCTCCTCCAAATATTCCAGCGCCTGGCTGGTATTCATGCCCTTATTGTAAATGACACGGTAGATATCGAGAATGTGGTTGATCTTGTCGATAGTGAAGCCCCTCCGTTTGAGGCCGACGGAATTGACCCCCGAATAGCTCAGCGGCATACGCGCAGCCTTGATATACGGCGGGATGTCCTTGCCCACCAGGGAGCCGCCGCCAAGAAATACATGCGAGCCGACCCTCACGAACTGGTGGATCGCACACATCCCCCCCAAAATGACCCAGTCACCAAGGACCACGTGTCCGGCTATCTGGGAATTATTCGAGAGGATACAGTTATCGCCAATGATACAGTCGTGCGCAATATGGCTATAGGCCAGGATCATGCAATTACGGCCTACACGGGTAGTCCAGCGATCCCGGGTACCCCGGTGTATAGTCACAAACTCGCGAATGGTGGTATTGTCGCCGATCTGCACGGTCGTCTCTTCGCCATCAAATTTAAGGTCCTGAGGATCAGCGGATATTACCGCTCCAGGGAAGATTTTACAGTTCTTTCCGATACGGGCGCCCTCCATGATCGTCACGTTGCTGCCAATCCAGGTTCCTGCTCCGATCTCGACATTCTTATGTATCATGCTGAACGGATCTACCTGGACATCCGGAGCGAGCCGGGCGTCCGGGTGAATGGAAGTCAAGGAGTGGATCATTCGGCGGTCAATTGGTTGATTTTCAGTTTCTTGGATCATTATAGCGGCTTCCTTATGGATAACTGTTTTCTTCATAAAAAATGCTGAGCCAGAACCCAGCATTTCACAAAAATAAACTTATTTGGCACAAATCGGCTAAATTAACTTCTCTTAACTTCTCTTTACAAGTTGGGCCATCAGGTCCGCCTCAGTGGCGATCTTATTCCCCACGTAGACGGTTCCCCGCATTTCACAGATGCCCCGGCGGATAGGATTGAGCAGCTCCATCTTCAGGATCATCGTGTCCCCGGGGACCACCTTATGCTTGAACTTACAGTTGTCTATCTTGATGAAATAAGTGTCGTACTGGCCGTCCGGCATGGAATTGATACAAAGAATACCCCCCGTCTGCGCCAGCGCTTCAATTTGCAGAACGCCGGGCATCACCGGATTACCAGGGAAATGACCTACAAAGAACGGCTCGTTGAAAGTTACGTTCTTGATGCCGACGATCTGACGGTCGGTCAGCTCGATGATCTTATCCACAAGCAGGAAGGGAAACCGGTGAGGCAGCGTCTTTTCGATCTGAGTTACCGTGTATACAGGCGGCTGGTTTGGATCATATACCGGCGTATTCTTGAGGTGCTTGTTCTTCTTGATGTACTGCTTGATCTTCCTGGCGAACTCCACGTTGGAAGAGTGCCCGGGCCGGTTGGCAATGATATGCCCCTTGATGGGAACGCCGATCAGGGCCAGATCTCCGATGACATCCAGCAGCTTGTGACGCGCGGGCTCGTTGGGGAAACGAAGCTCGAGGTTATTCAGATAGCCTTCGCTCTTGATCTCGATCTTATCCCGTTTGAACGCCTTTGCCAGACGCGCCATCTCTTCCGGCGTTACCGGCTTGTCCACCACCACGATCGCGTTGTTGATATCGCCGCCCTTGACGAGATTGTGCTCCAGCAGCATCTCCAGCTCATGAAGAAAACAGAACGTGCGGCAGGGCGCTATCTCGGTCCTGAACTCGCGCATGGTCTTCAGACCGGCATGCTGCGTACCCAATACGGGGCTATTGAAATCGATAAGCGTGGTAACCTTATATTCCATGGCTGGCATCACAACCATTTCGACCCTTTTCTTTTCGTCGTAATGGGTGATATTGGTGTCGATGCTGTACCAGACTTTGGCAGCGTCCTGCTCAACCACGCCGGCCTCTTCGATGATCTCGACAAAAGGCATCGAACTGCCGTCTATGATCGGAATTTCAGGGCCGTTGACCTCGATCAGACAGTTGTCCACCCCCATCCCCACCAGCGCGGCCAGAATATGCTCGATCGTGCTGACCTTGGCGCCATTGTCTTCCAGAGTAGTTCCCCGGGAAGTATCGGTAACAAGATCACAGTCCGCCTTGATCACAGGCTGTCCCGGCAGATCGACACGCTGGAATTGAAAGCCAAAACCCGGATTGGCCGGCTTAAGCGTCATATCCACTTTTATGCCGGTATGGAGACCGGTACCGGAAATACTCGTTATCGAACCCAGGGTGTGCTGCTTGTCGGGATTGAAATTTGCGTCCATTCGTTAAATTCTATACTATAAGCTGGTAAAAGGCCGTAAAGATAGGAAATCACCCGAAAATTTGGGGAATCATCGTTTATATATCCTCTTCACGCTCGAGCATCAGAATGGCACTCTGGGGGACAATAAAGTATTTTTCCCCTTCATAGAGCACTTCTGTGGCTCCGCTGAGAAGAAAAACGGCAATATCGCCTTCTCTTGCCTGCAAAGGAATGTATTTGACCTGTTCATCCTGACGTTTCCAGGGCTCATCGTCCACGGGCGTCGGGATCGCATACCCCGGCCCTGTCTTGATGACGTAGCCCTGCTGGACCTTTTCCTTTTCCTGGACCCCGGGCGGCAGATAAAGCCCGGATTCCGTGCGCTCATTGGGTCGGGAAGGGCGTATCAATACCCTGTCCCCGATTACCACCAATTTCTTAAATTTAATGTCTGAAGTGAGATGCATAAACCGTAAAATTACGAAACCTGCGCCCGCCGACATCCGACTTTGTGAATATTGCGCCAAAAAATTAATTTTATTACAAGTTTTTGGCGTAATTCGATTTATTTGTATCTAAAATCAGCTAATATGGAAGGAAAGAAACCCAAGATACTATTGTGCGAGGATGATCCAAACCTTGGAATGGTGCTAAAGAATTACCTGGAACTGAGCGATTTTGACGTCACTCTCGAGCGGGATGGCAGGTTGGGCCTCGCCGCATTCCAGCGCGAACATTTTGACCTCTGTCTGCTGGACATCATGATGCCCCATATGGACGGCTTTACCCTGGCCGAAGAGATCCGGGACGTCGACCCCGACATTCCCCTTTTCTTCCTCAGCGCCAAAACGATGAAAGAAGACATCATCCAGGGCTATAAATTGGGCGCCGATGATTATATCACCAAGCCCTTCGACAGCGAGGTGCTCCTGCTGAAGATCAAGGCCATCCTCAAACGCAACGACGACCTCAACAAAGAGTCCGACAACAAGGAATTTGACCTCGGCAGCTACCACTTCAATCCCAAGCTGAGAGAACTGAGCCATAAGGGACAAACCCAGACCCTGTCGCCGAAAGAGAACGAACTGCTGAAGATGCTGGCCGAGCACATGAACGACCTCCTGCCCAGAGAGCAGGCCCTGAAAAAGATATGGGGCAGCGATACTTATTTCAACGGACGCAGCATGGACGTGTATATCGCAAAGCTGCGCAAATACCTGAAGGACGATAGTCAGATCGAGATCGTAAATATTCACGGGAATGGTTTCAGGCTGGTAGTTCCGGTCAACGCCTGATCCGACATCTCACATGATTGCCGTTAACCCGGCACCCGGGCGACGAGGCTAGAACAGCAATTGTTCACCCTCCCTGCCCGGTTTTTTTTTGCCCAGGTGCTCATATGCCTTGGCGGTCACTTCCCGCCCACGGGGAGTCCGCATGATAAACCCTTCCTGTATCAGGAACGGCTCATACACCTCTTCCAGCGTACCCGTCTCTTCGCCGACGGCCGTGGCAATGGTAGTAATGCCGACCGGCCCACCCTTGAACTTCTCGATGATCGTAGACAGTATACGGTTGTCCATCTCGTCCAGCCCATGCTCGTCGACGTTGAGAGCGCGCAACGCGTGCTGCGTGATCCCCAGCTCGATAACGCCATTGCTCAGCACCTGCGCAAAATCCCGCACCCTCCTCAGCAGTCCATTGGCGATACGGGGAGTCCCACGGCTGCGCCGGGCGATCTCCCCGGCAGCGTCAGACGTGATCTTCGTTTGCAGAATGCCGGCCGACCGGAGAACGATCTTTTGTAAAGTATCCCCATTGTAATACTCCAGCCTCGACTTGATGCCAAACCGTGACAGCAGCGGCGCCGTGAGCAGGCCGCTGCGGGTCGTTGCGCCAATCAGCGTAAAAGGAGAGATGTTCAGCTGTATACTTCTCGCACTCGGACCGCTGTCGATCATGATGTCGATACGGTAGTCCTCCATCGCCGCATAAAGATATTCCTCTACAACGGTGCTCAACCGGTGGATCTCATCGATAAAGAGCACGTCATTCGGCTCCAGGTTAGTCAGCAGACCCGCCAGGTCACCTGGCTTTTCAATGACCGGCCCCGACGTCTCTTTGATATGTACACCCAGCTCATTCGCGACGATACGCGACAGCGTCGTCTTTCCGAGTCCCGGAGGGCCATGGAACAAAATGTGATCAAGTGCCTCTCCCCGCATCTTCGCCGCCTTTATAAAGACACGAAGATTCTCGATCAGCTGTGGCTGACCGGAGAACTCGTCGATGACTGCCGGACGAATATTATTCTCAAACTCTTTGTCCGACGGACTTAGAGCGTTCTTATCGGTGTTGAGATTGCCATTGGACATGGAACAAATATACTAAGGCAGGCGCTGCCACAAAACATCCGCAAACCATTTCTTCCGGTCCTGGAAGGTATGGACCGGCACAAACCCCGACTGCGCCGCCAAATTCTTTGTCTCTTCCAGCGAATATTTCTGGGATATCTCCATATAGACCGGCTCGTTCTCCCTGAAATGGACGGTTTTGCCCGCCACATGCACCACCTGGTCGACGAGGCTGACAAGATAGCTCTTACAGGCGCCCGTTCCGGGATCGTAGGTCGGGTAGTGTTCAAAAAGATCGGTATTGAAGTCGGCGTCCAGCTCACGGTTGATCCTCGCCAGGAGGTTCAGGTTGAAAGCCCTGGTGATCCCCTGCCGGTCATTGTAAGCGTCCAGTATCGTACGCGGATGCTTCTTCAGATCAAAACCGATCAGCAACAGGTCGCCCGGCTGCATATTATCGTGCAGCTGTCTGCAGAACTGGGTGGCCTGCGCAATGGTCATATTCCCGATGTTGGCGCCCATGAACAGAACGATCTTGGGGTTCGGTGAGAACGACTTCACCTGCTGCATCTTCTCGAGATATTCCCCGTTGAGCCCGTGCAGCCGAATGCCGGGTAGCGTGGCCGGCAGCTTGGTCTCCAGCCAGCTGATGACATTGGCGGAGATATCGATGGGATAATAAGTAAAGGCAGCGTGCTTCCTCTGCAGCTCGCGCAAAAGGAACCACGATTTCGTGGCGTCGCCGGGCCCGAGTTCCACCAGATTGAAGGCAGGACTGTGCTCAGTGAACAGCCTTGCCATCTCCCCGGACTGCTCCTGCATGATCTCCATCTCACAGCGGGTAGGATAGTATTCGGGGCTGTTCATTATCTGCTGAAAAAGCTTATCCCCCGTCTCGTCATAGAAATACTTGGACGGCAGGTGCTTATTCTCCGCCCGAAGCCCGTCCAGGATATCTTGATAAAAAGCGGACTGCCTGCGCGCTGTAGAATTTACGGCAATAGAGGGAATCATTAGACCTTAATTTAAATATTTACTAACCAATATATCCATCTGCCCACGCACCCCGTTCATAACCGCCTGCCTTTCGGGCGAACGACCATCCGGTCGGGGGCCATAACCTATTTTGCAAGTCTTATACCAGTGAACTGCCACCTCAGGTACGGATGAAAGAAATTCCGATACGTATTCCTGCTATGCCCTGCCGGCGTCGCCACGGACGCCCCCCTCAGCACCATCTGGCTTACCATGAACTTGCCATTATATTCCCCGATAGCCCCCGCCGCCTTTTTAAAGCCGGGATAAGGCAAATAAGCGCTCTCGGTCCACTCCCACCTTTTTCCCCAGCCGAACTCTTCCGACGCAGCCTCCCACTCGAATTCGGTCGGCAGACGACACCCCCTCCACGCGGCAAAGGCCACCGCCTCATAATAACTAACATGACATAACAATTGTTGACGATCCAGCGGTTTCAGCCCCGCCATCGTATAGTGATGCCAGCGCCCGTCGATGAGATGCCAGTACAATGGTGCCGTGACGCCGTTCCTCTTTACCCAGTCCCAACCCTCCGCATGCCAGTAGCTAAAATTTTTGTACCCCCCGTCCTCGATGAACTCCAGATACTCTTCATTGCTTACGGGTTCGGCAGCTATCTGAAATTCGCCTAAGTATACCTTGTGCCTCGCCAGCTCATTATCAAAACAAAAACTATTCCCCGCATACCCGATCTCATAGATACCCGCAGGTATGGAAAGGAAAGACAGATCCCCTCCAACCGCCCCGATCTCAGCAGGCGCAACCACCTGCTGCCCGGCAAAGACCGGCTCGCCCGAGCTGACCTGGCGGACCGCAGCAGCTGCGGTCACAGCCGCACCAGGCTGCGGAGCGATGGCGACAGCCGCATCCTCGTCGATATCGTGATCGGACCAGGCAGGAAATAGCGGATTGTGCCCCAGGATATATTTGATATCCGTAAACAGCAGCTCCTGGTGCTGCTGCTCATGGTTCAGCCCAAGCACGATCAGGTCCTCCAGCTCCTTACCCCTGCCACCTTTATCCCCTCCACCCGGGGCGCCGGTCTTGCTGTCACGATCCAGCCCGGCGATAAGCTTTTCCATTGCAGCGTCTACATATTTCCGGTACTCATAGACCTCGTCGACCGACGGCCTGCTCAGGTTGCCGCGGTCAGTGCGGACCACCCGGGCGCCGATGGTCTCATAATAGCTGTTGAAAACATAGTTATAGTCGGGATTGCAGGGAATGTAGCCGGGCTGGTGGGGCGTCAGCACAAAAGCTTCCCAGAACCATGTGGTATGTCCCAGATGCCATTTGGGCGGACTGACGTCCACAACAGGCTGCACTACGTAGTCTTCTTTTTGCAGAGGCCGGCAGATGGCTTCGCTGGCCTTCCGGACGCTGCGATATTGTTCGATCAGGCTCATGATCTGTCTTTTTTAAGATAGTTTGTGAGGTCCGTAATAGTCTTTATTCTCAATTGTCGTGCCTGTCCCCGCCGCATCATCAGGGCATAGGCATTGTTAAAGCCGATAGGGGACAGCCAGCTGAGATGATAGTCCCGCTGCATCGCGTCCCTGACATAATTGTAAACGCTGTCCCTGTTGCCCGTCAGGCGACCGGTCTCAGCCAAAGGAGGCTGCAGAATGGCCAGCAGCGCGGTTCCCGTATACTCGGGATACATATCGATCTGATCGTGCGTAAGCGCTTCAAAACAGATCTTTGTCCCGCCCAGCCCCGTCTTGCTGGATACTTCCAGATCGGTGTATCCACGGACAAGCATGGCGTACATCTCCGTGAGGATGTACTGCTCCGGAAATATCTTCGACCCAAGCCTCACGATCCCACGGGCGCCATTTCTCGGCGCTTTGTAGAGTCCCTGCTTCACCAGGAAATCACGGGCGCACTGCGCGGGCGACCGGTTGAGATATTCCACCTCGTAGTTTAGCTCCGTCATTATCGAATCGTTGATCCTCCCAGCCAGCATGTTCAGGACCGGCCCCAGCTCCGGGTATTTTTCGAGTACCGCATCCCGGACCACCGGCGCGGCATAATAAGGGGGGAATATCTTCTTATCATCATCCAGGGTAACCAGGTCATAGGCCTTGAGCCGCCCGTCCGTGCTATACCCGCTGATAACGTCCAGCTTCTTATTGAAAATAGCCTTATACATGACCGCATCGCTGATGACTACCGTACGGATCTCGAGACCGTACACGGCCCTCAACCCGATGTCCCCATCCCTCCTTCCCATGAACTCCGGCGTAAAGCCCGCGAGCAGACGCGAGCTATAGCCCAGCGGAAGTACATAAAAAGAAGAAAAGAGCAGCAGCACCAGCGGCAAAAGCCCAAGCGTGAACCTGCGGGACCGGTTGCCCGCCCGCTGAACAAGAGAGAGCAAAAAATCCAGCAGTATCGCCAGCAGGGCCGCAGGGATCGCCCCGGCAAGGATCATATTGGTATTGTTCAGCGCAATCCCCCCAAAGATGAACTCTCCCAAGCCGCCGGCCGCGATATAGGCGGCAAGAGTCCCGACGCCGACATTGATGACGGTGGCCGTTCGGATGCCGGCCATAATGACGGGAAAGGCCAGCACCAGGTCGACGCGAAACAGCCGTTGCCAGCCGGTCATGCCCATCGCCAGCGCAGCCTCCTTTACGCCGGGATCCACGCCGATGATACCCGTATATGTATTGCGGATGACCGGCAGCAGCGCATAAAGAAAAAGGGCCGTGATGGCCGGTATGGGACCGATGCCCAGTACCGGGATCAGGAAACCCAGCAGCGCAATACTTGGTATCGTCTGCAAAACACCCGCGAAACCCAGTACCAGACCGGCAGCCCTCTTATTGCGCGTAATATAGACGCCCAGCGGCAGCCCGATCAATACAGTTATGAACAGGGAAATAAAGGTCAGCCCGATGTGTTGCATCGTCTGTTGCAGCAGCTTGGCGGATTGCTGATCCATAAATGACCAGAGACTTTCGGTATGGTCCATCAGCGGTGTCGGTTCTTAAATTTATCAAAAGCGCTTATGAGGGCAGGATAGTCCCCTGCTGCTATCCGGCCCGCTTCCAATAGAAAACGCTGCTCCTCGAAAAAAGTTCTTACATAATCCCCCGCCGGTTCAAAAAGCAGCTGGTCGGGCGTCCCCTCCTGCACGACCGTTCCCTTGTCCATCAGGAATATCCTGTCGGCAAGCTCGAACGCCTCCTGCACGTCATGGGTGACCAGGACGATGGTCTTCGATCGCAGCTCATCCAGCTCTTTAAAATCTTTCTTTACCGCCGACCGGGTGATGGGATCCAGCGCGCCAAAAGGCTCGTCCATCAGCAATATGGGCGGATCGGCCGCCAGCGCACGGGCAATACCCACCCGCTGCTGCTGCCCGCCGCTGAGCTCCGAGGGATAGGCAGCACTGTACTGCACAGGCGGCAGACGCAGCTTTTCCATCAGCGCCACGATCCTCGCCTCCGTCCTCTGCCTGTCCCAGCCAAGAAGACGCGGCACGATCGCAATATTTTCGGCAATAGTATAATGGGGGAAAAGACCGTTGTTCTGAAATACATACCCGATACTCCTGCGCAGGTCTTCCGGGCGCCGCTGGCGTATGGGCACCCCGTCGATAGCAATGATCCCGCTGTCCGGCTCCAGCAGACGGTTGATCATCTTGAGCAGGGTCGTCTTGCCGCTGCCGCTGGTGCCCAGAAAAACAACATTCTCCCCCCGTTGGATGGAGAAGGAAATATCGTCGACGGCTTTATAGGAGCCGAAGGTCTTCGTTACATTTTTTACGGAGATCAAATCTGCTGAAATTGAAAATACTACCCATTATTGATCCACCCCTGCGAACAAGACATTCAATGACTCCGCAAACGTGGGATGAGCATAGACCGCATCCCTGATCCTGTCATAGGTCACGCCACCCATCATAGCCATCTGCAGAATGCTCATCAGCTCACCTCCTCCGACACATAACGCCGCGGCCCCCAGTATTTTCCCGTTGTCCCGATCCACCACCGCTTTCAGCATCCCCCTCGTCTCGTCATTTTCCCAGGCCCGGGCGATCCTGCTTGCCGGCAAGGTAACGACTTTTATGTTCAGTCCCTTTTCCCTTGCCATTTTTTCGGTAAGCCCCACCCGTCCGAGCTCAGGGTCGGTAAAAAGACAATAGATGAGCTCCCTGCCGGCAATGCTGAGATTTGCATTCTCGATCAGGTTCCGGTATACAACAAGATGATCGTTATAGGAGATATGCGTGAACTGGGGACCACCCTTCACGTCCCCCAGCGCATAGATACCCTGCACGCTGGTCTCCAGCCTGTCATTGACTACAATAAAACCATGCTTGTCCACCGTGACGCCAGTGGCCGCGACATTGAGCGCCGCGGTCTCCGCCTGTCGTCCCGCAGCTACCAGGATGTGAGAAGCCACAATGACCCGGGACTGTCCTCCCTTTACGACCGTCAGCTCCGCCCCGTCTCCCCGCGCCGCTACGCTGCTGACTGTAGTCCCGGTAAGGACACGGATACCATCCTCCTCGAGTACCTGGCGGATAGCAGCAGCGATATCCTCGTCCTCTTTCGCAAGGAACTGCTCATTCCCTTCGATGATCGTCACCTCGCTGCCCAGCCTCCGGTAAAGCTGCCCGAATTCCAGCGCAATATAGCTGCCGCCGATGATCGCAAGATGCGACGGCACGACGAGCAGATCGAGTATAGTATCGGAGGTAAGATAGTGTACCCCGGCAAGCCCTTCTATGGGGGGAACAACCGGACGCGTTCCCGTATTGATGAATATTTTGTCGGCCGTCATCACCGCAATATCCCCCTCTCCCTTCGTAACGGTTATCTCCTTCGGTCCCGAGAAGAGGGCATTGCCAAAAACGACATCCAGATTGGGCGTTTCCAGCAGCCGCTTGGCCGACGACTCACGCGCTTGCAGCACGTGCGCATTCTTCCGCCGGATGACCGACTCGATGTCAACGGAATAGCTTGTCACGTTCACACCGTAGTCAGCACTCCTTTTGACAAGGTAAGACACACGCCCGCTGGCGACCAGGGTCTTGGTAGGCGTACAGCCGACATTGATACAAGTGCCACCGATGAACTTCTTATCGATAAGAGCAGTCTTCCAGCCTGCGTCCGCCAGCTTGTGCGCAAGCGGATTGGCCGCCTGCCCCGAGCCGACGATGATGGCGTCGTATTTAAGCATAGATCAGGGAATTACGTCCTAAATTATGCAATTATCATACCATTGGCCCAGGCTCTTTATTAGGAAATTTATCGATTCTCTTGTATTTCTTCCCCCACCAGATGATAAATCCCGTTACCGGAAGGCTGGCGCAGACAAGACTGGCAATAAAAGCGATGATCTTCCCCGTTAGTCCGGCAATAGTTCCCACATGGATATCATAATTCATACCGACGAGCTTTTCACCCGCATTCTTGTCCTCGTCCCGGCGATGATCCAGCAGCGCACCGGAATACTGGTCGAACTGCAGAACGTCGTAATCATAATAGATCTCCATCCCCCGATAAGCATAGAGATACACGACACCCTTCCGTCCCGCCGCCGGAGAGACCATATAACGCGCAGCCGACGGCAGCCGGAGCCTCGCCTCCTGCAGCGCCCGCTGCAGCGGGTCGGCCACGGTCACGGCCATATCCGACCGCGCCTCTGCCAGCCGGGGAGGCACAACCGTCCCCGCAGCGACAAAATAAATGAACCCCGCCGCCCACCGGAAAGCAAACACAAGTCCGGTCGACGATATCAGCAGCGCCGGCACCAGACCGTAAAACCCCGGAACATTGTGCAGGTCATAATTGACCCGTCGGAAAGACGACTTCCATTTGATCTTAAAGCTCCTCTCCCGCAAGGCCTTCGTCCACCGCCGGGGCCACCACAGGACAAGGCCGGTGATAAGCAGGATGACAAAGATGACCGTGCTCCATCCCACGATGGGTTGACCATAGCGCGTGCTGAGCAGCAGACTCCAGTGGAGGTATTTGACGACGTTGAAGAGATCGGTCTTGTAGTTTCTAGCGCCCGTCACGACGCCGGTATAGGGATTGAGAAAGACAGATTGATAGTATTCGACGGCTCCGAAATAGGTCAGCGCCGAATCGTTTTCCTTATACGCCAGGAACTCCCAGGTCCGGTCCGGCTGAGCATAAATAATAATGTTGGCGACGGGGCGGTCCGGCCCCAGCACGGCCGCCGCCTTCGCCTTCAGAATACCCAGCGGCATAGTTACCCCGGCACGCGGCGCCTCCACAAAGAACCACTCCCTGTGCAGCCTTTCCGATATCTCCTTCTGAAAAACAAAAAGACAACCGGTAAGACTCACGACAAGCACCACCAGCCCGGAAACAAGCCCGAGCCAGAGGTGCAGCCGACCGATCCAATATTTGACTGTTCTTCGCCTGCGCATCGGTAGTCTAGAATTTTAAAGCGACACCGGCTACAACGGATCGCAGCTTTTGCGGATTCATCGTGGTATAGCCCGTCCAGTATTTCTTGTCGGTCAGGTTGTCCGACCTGACCGTCAGCCGCCAGCGCGAATAATCATAGAATATCGACCCATTGAGGACAGTATAGGCAGGCAGAATGAACACACCCTGGCTGACGCTGTTCAGGACCCTGTTGTCGCTCGCATAATTGCCGCCAAAACCAATTCCCAGTCCTTTTAACGGGCCGGATGGCAACCTGTAGCTGATCCACCAGTTGGCGGTATAAGGCGACATCGCCGTATTCGGACGCCTGCCCTTCACATCCGCATCCGCTTTCTCATATTTCGAATCGTTGTAGGCGAAGCCTGCGACGAGGTTAAGCCCCGTAAAAGGATTGGCAATGACCTCTCCTTCGACGCCCCTGCTGCGTTGCGTGCCATCCTGTATCTGGGGGAAGGCCGGAAGGCTGGGGTCGGGCGCCACCGGAACATAAGCCCTCACAATGTTCGTGACCCGGATATCGTAAACGCTGATGGTAGCCGTGAGCCGGCTTCTGAAAAGATCGGCCTTTATCCCCGTCTCGGCCTGCCAGGCCTTTTCCGGACGGAATGCCCTGCCCCGGTAGTCGGCCCCGGTCTTGTTGGTAAACCCATTCTGATAATTGGCGAACAGCGAAAGATGATCCTGCACCGGCTGATAGACGATCCCAAATTTAGGCGACAGCGCGGTCTGGTTGTATCCACTATTATAGATACCCGTGTTCGCATCGTAGTTGCCCTTGTTGACAAAATGGTCCACCCTCAGCGCGGCCGTAGCTATCAGGTTGTCTGTCAGATTGATCACGTCCGAGCCATAGACGCTATAGGTGTTGGAAATGAGGTCCACGGGGTAGTAGAAATCGACCCCTTTCGTAGCATACAAATGCTGCAGGCTAATACGGTTGAAGTCGCGGTAGGTGGGGATATCGCCATGTGACGCGATCGTATCCAGCGTCCCTCCGCTGAAAAGCTGATCGGACACGTGATTAAAATAATCCAGCCCTAGTACGGCCCGGTTTTTCAGCGAACCGATATAGAATTCGCCGTTGAGGTTCTGCTGGATCTCGATCATCCTGTCCCGGCTGTTAGCCGTGAATTGATCGTTGCGCGAGATCGAATCGTGATTTATAAGATAGAAATAGGGGCCGGGGCCGTCGGAATAACTGTTGGTAATCGTCACATTGGTCTGCGTGCTCCACTTGTCACTGATCGCATAGGTCAGCTGACCGTAATAGTTGGTGTTGGCGGACTGTTGTGAAAGATCGTCGCTGAAGAAGGACCTGCGATAGTCTATCGGCAGCTGGTCCGCCCTCGACGCTCCAAGAGAAGAGACGGTCAGACCATACGGGAAAAAGAAGATCGGGGACACTATATTACGCCCCCGGTAGATCTCCGCGTCCATCTGCAGGCTCAGCCTGTCGTTGATCTTGTAGAGCACGCTTGGGGAGAATACAAAGCTTTTGGTGAAACCGTTGTCCTGGAAGCTGCCTTCGTCGGTATAGGCCGTATTGACGCGCAGCAGCACATTCTTACCCTCGTCCAGGGGCGTGTTGACATCCGCACTGATGCGGCTAAGCCCGAAATTACCGCCGGAATACGCCACCTCTCCTCCGAACCCGCCATACGGCTTCTTTGTTACCCGGTTGATCAGGCCTCCATAGGACGTAAGCGTGCTGCCAAAAAGAGTGGCGGAAGGGCCCTTAAGGACCTCGATCCGTTCGAGATTCACCGCGTCTATCCTGCTGGTCACACTCCCGGCAATGCCATTGCGTAGCTGGCTTTGAAGGATAAATCCCCGTGCATTATAGTATCCGCCGCCGTCACCGCTACGGCCAACAGCGTCCCACATCTTTTGAAGACCGGGTGCGTTGCGCAGCCCGTCATCCACGGAGAACAGCAGCTGATCGGTCAGCAGCTCCTTCGTGATCGTAGTATAGGCCTGCGGGTTCTCTATATTCTTCAGCGGCATCTTCGCCGCATAGTCGCTCGTCCCCCGGGAGAATTTATTGGCGCCCCCGGTGACCACGACTTCCCTCAGCTGCTTTTCAGAGACCTGGAGACGAATGGTGACCCGGGTGGTCTTCCGTGACTGGACAACGACGTGTTCCGTCATCGGCGTGAAGCCTGAAAGAGATACCTCCAGCTCGTATTCTCCTGCAGGCAGACTACCCAATATAAACCAGCCGTCCTCGCCGGCGATCGTGGTACGGTGATTGCTCCTCACTACGACAGTAACCGAGGCGGCTGGTTGCCCGTCCGCCGTCAGGACTCTTCCCTTGATCGAGCCGTTCAGGTCTTCGCCTGTGGGAGAACCCTGAGTATTAAGAAACACAATGGATAATAATAGAAAGGATATAATTTTTTTCATTACAGGTCATTTTGTGACGCAAAAATGCACGCGCATGGTCGTAAGCAGACCCGCAATAGGGAAAAAACGTTTACGCAAAAGGGAAAGACCACCTAACTTTAAAGCATGGATATGAAATTTGAAGAGTTCCAGTCAAGCCTGAGCAACGATCAGCCGCCCCCTGGCATAACCTCCAGCCTCGCAGCCCTTTGGTACGCAGGAAAAGGAGACTGGGAGCAGGCTCACAATATCGCACAGGATATCCCTACCCGTGACGGCTCGTGGGTACACGCCTGGCTGCACCGGCAGGAAGGGGACGAATGGAATGCCAACTACTGGTATAACCGGGCCAGCCGGTCGAATCCCGGCGGCCCGCTCGAAAAAGAATGGAAAGATATTGTAGTTACGCTGCTGGGACAGGCTTAAAAAAATCACGCCGCTCCCCATCGCGACGCCAGGAGCCGCGGCGCCTAGTCCTCATCGGGCTCCTGCTGCAATTGTAAGATGAGATTGGGGTCGGGACAGTTATTCAGCCATCGATCCCGCTCCGAATAACGACAGACCCCCGGATAGTCGCCCTTCCAGTGATCCATATCCTCTATCACCTGAAAATGAAGATGAGGAGGCCAGTTGCCGTTCTCAAAACGCATTCCGAATTCGGCGACCACCTCGCCCTTCTGAATGCGCTGACCCTCATAAAGGTTCTTGATCGAGTTGAGGCTGAGATGCCCATATAGCGTATGAAAGCTCACGCCTTCCAGGTTATGGGAAAGGATAAGCGTAGCGCCGTAGTCGCTGTCGTTGTTGTTGAAGGCAAAACTATGGACGATACTGTCCAGCGGCGCCATCACCTTGGTGCCCGCGGGACCCCAGATATCGACCCCCAGGTGCAGCCGACGTGGCTCGGACTCTCCTTCGACTTCGGCCGCGAGCGCTCCCACCGGCGCAAGGCGGGTTCCCGCGACGGGGGCTACCGGACCGGCCGCCATCGGGGTCATTGAGCCCCCTGCTGAAGCTACCTTTCCCTCAGCCGCAGACGCCAGTTCCCGGTCGAAATGCCTGCTCCGCGAATATAGGGTTCGGTGTTCCCCGTAGCCGCCGATGCCATACCGGGCGCCATGCCGGTACAGGACCCGGTTAATATAGGCTGCAAACGCTTCAGTATCAGCGATGTTTTCTTGTGACAACTCAGTATTGCTTTCCGTAAAATCTAGGGTATACAGCTTTTCCCCGGTCGGGTCGAAGGGGACCACCGGGTGAAACTCAGGCTGATGCCTTTTTAATACGGTAGATAATAAGACTGCTGTCATATAGATCAAACAACTACATTGATCATCCTGTTCTTGACATAGACCACTTTCTTCGGAGAATTGCCGTCCAGCCATTTCTGAACCACTTCGTCGGCCAGCACCAGCTCCTCCACCTGCTGCTGGGTTGCATCGAGTGCAATATTCAGCTCGGTCCGGGTCTTGCCATTGATGGCAATAGGGTAGTTCTTGGTAGATTCCACCAGGAATTTCTCCTCGACCTTAGGATAGGATGCGTCAAGAACCGAGCCAGCATTTCCCAGGAGATGCCAGAGCTCTTCGGCCATATGCGGTGCATAGGGCGTGAGGATAACGACCAGCAGCTCAAGCACCTCCTTCTTATGACACTTCAGGTCGGTAAGCTCATTGACGCCGATCATCAGCGAGCTGACCCCGGTATTGAAGGAAAAACGGTCGGTGGCTTCCTCTGTCTTCTTGACCGTACGATAAATGCATTTCCATTCCCCCTCCGTCGCAGCCTGGGTGGTCCAGACCTTTCCTTTTGTTTCGTCGAAGAAAAGCCGCCACAGCTTGCGCAGAAATCTATGAACGCCCTCGATGCCCTTCGTATCCCACGGCTTGCTCTGCTCGACAGGGCCGAGAAACATTTCATACATCCGGAAGGCGTCCGCCCCATACCTGGCCACCAGGTCGTTGGGATTGACTGTATTGTAGAGGCGCTTGCTCATCTTCTCCACCTCCGTACCGCAGAAGTATTTACCTTCCTCCAGGACGAATTCGGCATTGGCGTACTCCGCCCGCCATTTCTTAAAGGCTTCGAGGTCCAGTTCGATACCTTCGACAATATTTACGTCCACGTGCAGCGCCGACAGCGCGATCGAACTCAGCTCGATGGCATTGTTCCCGAAAATATCGCGCACAGCCAGCGTGACCAGTTCATGCAGCTCCGGCGTGCCCTCGATGGCCCGCAGGCCAAACGATACAAATACCGGCCTTTCCTTCGACAGCTCGTCGATATTGTGAGAACCCCTGAGCTCCGCCCGGTATACGAAACGGCTGCTGCCCTGGATCATACCCTGGTTGATCAGCCGCTTATATGGCTCGTCATGGCCGATAAGCCCGCGGTCGAAAAGGAATTTGGTCCACATCCGGCTGTACAGCAAATGACCCACTGCATGCTCGGAACCGCCGACATAAAGATCGACCTGTCCCCAATAGTCCGAAGCCTTCCGGCTGCAGAACTCCTCGTTGTTCTTCGGGTCCATATAGCGGAGGAAATACCAGCTGCTGCCCGCATATCCGGGCATCGTGTTGGTCTCGAGGCGCCGGCCCGTCCACTCGGACACATTGGCCAGCGGTCCTTCGCCCTCCGGACCGGGTCCGTATTTTTCAATATGCGGCAGCTCCAGCGGCAGCGAACTCTCCGGCAGGGGAGTGGCGATGCCGTTCTCCCATTCGATAGGAAAGGGTTCTCCCCAGTACCGCTGACGGCTGAATGCCGCATCTCTCATCCTGAAATTGACCTTGCGGACGCCGATGCCTTTCTCCTCCAGATGACGAATGGCAATGACAATGGCATCCCTCATGACCAGGCCGTCGAGGAAATCGCTGTTCTCCAGAACGGCGTCCTTGGTCGGATTGGCGGCTTCGCCATTGTAGGCGTCGCCGATAATATTGGTGATCGGCAGACCGAAATACCGGGCAAACTTAAAGTCCCGCTCGTCCCCGCAAGGCACGGCCATGATGGCGCCCGTACCATAGCCCGCAAGCACATACTCCGAAGTCCAGATGGGTATCCGCAGGCCGCTGAAGGGATGTATCGCATAGGCGCCGGTGAAACAGCCCGTGATCTTTTTTTCCGCCATCCGCTCGCGCTCGCTGCGGCTCTTTACATAGCTGATATATTCTTCCACGACAGGACGCTGCTCAGCCGTAACGATCGACCCGAGAAGACCATGTTCGGGAGCGATGACCAGGAAATCGACGCCAAAGATGGTATCAGGCCGGGTAGTATATACCCTTAGCTTCTCGCGGCAATCCACGACCTCGAAATCTACTTCCGCACCAAAGCTCTTCCCGATCCAGTTAGTCTGCATCTCCTTCATCGCCTCACTGAACTCCACCTTTTCCAGCCCTTCGAGGAGGCGGTCGGCGTAATCGGTGATCCGCAGATACCACTGCCTTAGCTTTTTCTTTACGACAGGATGTCCCCCGCGCTCACTGACGCCGTTGATGACTTCGTCATTGGCGAGCACGGTACCCAATGCCTCACACCAGTTGACCTCGCCATAGCCGCAATACGCCAGTCGATAGTTCATCAGGATCTCTTCCCGGCGCCGCCGGTCAGAGCCCTTCCATTCCGCGGCGCTTATACGGAGACCCGCCTCTCCCGGGCAGGGATGCGCCGCATTCCCCTCTTTTTCAAAAATAGCGACCAGGTCTTCGATGGGCATCGCCTTGTTCTTCTTCTTATCATACCAGCAGGCATACAACTGAAGGAATATCCACTGGGTCCACTTATAGTAGGCGGGATCCGAGGTCCGGACCTCTCTGTCCCAGTCAAAACAGAATCCGATATTGTCCATCTGACGCCGGAAATTGGCGATATTATTTCCCGTCGATACCGCCGGATGAATGCCATGGTCGATGGCATACTGCTCAGCCGGCAGGCCAAAAGCGTCATACCCCATCGGGTGCAGGACATTAAAACCCTTTAGCCTTTTATAACGGGAATAGATGTCGGTGGCTATATAGCCCAGCGGGTGCCCTACATGAAGCCCCGCGCCACTGGGATAGGGAAACATGTCCAGGACATAGAATTTGGGCTTCGCGCTTTCATTGCTGACGGTATAGCTGCCGTTCTCTGTCCAGAATTTCTGCCATTTCTTCTCTATTTCACTGAAATTATACTCCATAACTGCCAAAACGTTGGGAAAAAGTTAAAAGGTTATTTTCTATCGAAATAATGAGGCAATCAAATCGTTAGAAGGTATCAAAAATACAAAATTGGGCTCGATTTTACCCCTAAAAAGGCCTCGAACCGCTATTTTTGTGATACGACACTAACCCAAAAAACTAAAAGATAATCATGGCGCAGTTCGGAAAAGGCTATGCCAAGCGTAGCACCCCTTCCTATTTCATGTCCATCGTAGGCGTCTCCCTCGTGTTGTTCCTGCTGGGAATGCTGGGCTGGATAGTGATCAACGCCAATAAATTGGGCGAGAATTTCAGGGAGAACGTGGAAGTGCAGGTATACGTCCGGGAGAACGTCTCTGAAAAAGACAGCGCGGCCCTGGTACAGTACATTGCGTCCCAGCCGTATACCAAATCTTATACCTACCTCACCAAGGACCTCGCCAAACAGCGCTTCATGTCCGACGGCAACTCTGACTGGGGGACTGTGCTGGATAAGAATCCGCTCCCCGCCAGTGTTAACTTTACCATCCGCAGCGAATACGCCAACCCGGACTCCCTCAATAAGATCAAGGCCGACCTCAGCCAGAACATCGCCGTCAGCGAAGTTCAATACAACCAAAAGCTGGTATCCAACCTGAACGACATGATCCGGCGCGTCAGCTTTATCCTGCTGGGTGTGGCCGTCATTATCTCTATTCTTGTCATTATCCTGATCGACAATACGATACGTCTGGCCATGTTCAGCAACAGGTTCCTCATCAAGACCATGCAGATGGTCGGCGCTACCCGGTGGTTCATCGCCAAGCCTATGGACTTCCGGGCCCTGATCAATGGCGCCGTCAGCGGCATAATTGCGATCGCGGGCATTCTGGGGGTCATCTTCGGCGCCGAAAAATGGTTGCCCGAGATCAGGGCGCTCCGCGACTACACGCTACTGGCCGCCCTCTTCACCATCATCGTCCTCCTGGGCATCAGCATTTCCTTTATAAGCACCCACCGTTCTGTAGTTAAGTACTTGAAAATGAAGCTGGACGATTTGTATTGAGACTTTCCTTATATTGCAGGCCCAATCAATAATCTATTCATTCATGGCAACGACCAAAAAAGCAGCGTCTACCTCAACCCGGGTTACACCCGCTCACTCCAACCTACCCCTGTTTGGAAAAGAGAACTACAAGTGGATGCTGATAGGGATCGTCCTGATCGCCCTGGGCCTCTTCCTGATGGGCGGAGGAAAAAGCAAGGACCCGAACGTTTTTGACCCCAAAGAAGTTTACTCATTTACCAGGATAACGCTCGCCCCCATCCTCATCCTGGGCGGCTTTGTGATAGAGATATTTGCCATTTTCCGTAAAGACAAGAGCAGTCAATAATTTCTATCCATGACTATTATTCAGGCCATTATCCTCTCGATCGTCGAAGGACTGACGGAGTTTCTTCCTATTTCATCGACGGCGCACATGAAATTTACCAATCCGATCATCGGCGTAGCCTCCACCCCCTTCTCGGATATGTTCGAGATCGTGATCCAGCTGGCGGCGATCCTCGCCGTTGTCGTGGTCTACTGGAAAAAATTTGTTGATTTTTCCCGGATCAGCTTCTATGTTAAGCTGGTCATCGCCGTTATACCCGCCCTCATATTCGGCGCCCTGTTGAAGAAATACATCGACGCAGCCCTCAGCAACATCTATATCATCGCCGTCGTGATGATCTCCGGCGGGGTCCTCTTCCTCTTTATCGACAAGGCCTTTAAGAACCAGACGATCGACGACGAAAAGCAGGTCTCCAATGGCGCCGCCTTCCGGATCGGCTGCTTCCAGGTCCTGTCCATCCTTCTTCCCGGACTCAGCCGCAGCGCCGCTACGATCATCGGCGGGATGACCCAAAAGCTGACGCGCAAGGCAGCCGCAGAGTTCTCTTTCTTTCTTGCCGTACCCACCATGCTG
>JAFDYE010000059.1 GCA_018267585.1 Bacteroidota bacterium | reverse complement strand
CATATCGGCTCGACCTCGGTGCCGGGGCTCGGAGCAAAGCCTGTTATCGATCTGCTGCCGATCGTTCGCAGTCTCGAACAGCTGGATGACCAACAGCAGCTGATAAAGGCGCTGGGGTATGAATGGCGGGGAGCGTTTGGTATTAGCGGCAGACGGTATTGTCCGTTGACCGGTCCTACGGGTGAACGGCTGGTTCACCTACATTTTTTCCAGGAGGGAGCCGCACATATTCTGCGTCACCTTGCTTTTCGCGACTATCTGTTGTCTCACCCCGAGGTCGTGAAGGGCTATGAGGCGGAGAAACGCCGGGCGGCGGCATTGCATCCGACGGACAGTCTGGCGTATAATGATGAGAAGGCTGCGTGGGTGCAAAAGCATGAAAAAGATGCGGTTGAATGGTATAAGAACAATCGCATGCCCAGCTCCTGAAGCGCGTGTGACACGTAGGTTTTGCCGGCTCCGGAAGGACCAAAGACGAGGACTCTCATGAGCGAAGATTTTTATCAAAAATAAGTCAATAGCTTTGTAAGCAATGCAGATAGCTCCTTCTATACAGCTTTCCGGCTTTGTCCGGCACTATCTTTTCCTTGAAGGGGAGGGGGCTGCTCTGCACCGGTTGCGTCTTTTTCCGGATGGTAATACGGGGATCGTTTTTAATTTTTCCTCTCCGCTGACCCTGGATGGTCAGTTGCTTCCTGATGCTTTTGCGTACGGCCAGATCACAGAATATAAAGACATTGCTTGTCACGGACGGGCACGGCTATTCGTCGTCGTTGTCCGTCCGGACGGGTTCAACCGGCTGTTGGGGCTGCCTGCCGGAGAGCTAATTGACAAAGTGGTTTCGCTTGCTGATATTTTTGGGGAAGGGGTCGTTAGCTTACAGCACGGGATAGCCGATGCCGGGACCGCGAACGGATCGGTTGCCCTGGTGGAGGATTTCTTCGGGCGGCTGCTTGCGGGGTGTTTCTTTGCCGCCAATCCATTGGTCGAAGCATCTATGCAGCTGATCCAAAAAAGTAATGGGCTGCTCTCTGTTGGGCAGCTGGCCAAGGGACTTGGGTGTCATAAGCGACAGTTGGAGCGGCAGTTCATGGTGGCGGTCGGGCTCAGCCCGAAACGATTTTCCAATATCGTTCGTACGCATGCATTTTTAAAGCATTTGCCGGAGGGGGCTCGCCTTACCGGTTATGCGTATGACAGCGGCTATTATGATCAGGCTCATCTTATCCGGGAATTTAAGCAGATCACGGGACTTACGCCTTCGCAGTATCTGAAAAAGACGGAGCCGCTGGCGGTGAATTTTTTACAAATGAAGGGGTAGACGACTCCGTTGTCGCGTTTGTACAATTTTGAATACCGGAGTTTTTCCATTTTTGTTGTATGAAAAAATTTGTTATCGCTGCCGCCCAGTTCGAGCATCGGAGTGGGGACAAGGCCTACAACCTCGATACGATCGAGCGGATGACGGCGGACGCAGCCCGGAAAGGGGCGGCCGCCATCGCATTTCACGAGTGTTCCGTGACCGGTTATACGTTTGCCCGAAAGCTATCGAGAGAGCAAATGGTGGAGCTGGCCGAACGGATACCGGATGGCCCTTCCATACAGAGGCTGACCGAGATCGCCGCCAGATACGATATGGCGGTGCTTGCCGGTCTTTTTGAGAAGGACGAGGAGGATCATCTTTACAAGGCCTATGTCTGCGTGGACAAGACGGGACTTGTCGCGAAGTTCAGGAAGCTGCACCCCTTTATCAATCCTTACCTGACGCCGGGTGATGCGTACTGTGTTTTTGAGCTGTTTGGGTGGAAGTGCGGGATACTCATTTGCTACGACAATAACATCATCGAGAATGTGAGGGCCACCCGGCTGCTGGGGGCCGATATCATTTTTATGCCGCATGTCACGATGTGTACGCCGTCTACCCGGCCGGGCGCCGGCTTTGTCGACCCTCAGCTGTGGAAGAACAGAGAGAACGATCCCACTTCCCTGCGGCTGGAGTTCGAAGGCATGAAAGGACGGGACTGGCTCATGAAGTGGTTGCCGGCGAGGGCCTATGATAATGGCGTTTATTGCGTTTTTGCCAACGCGATCGGCATGGACGACGATCAGCTGAAGAACGGCCGCTCGATGGTCCTCGATCCGTTCGGAGACATTCTTGCCGAGTGCACGGAGCTCGGGGATCAGTTCGTTACGGCTACGCTGACGCCGGAGAAGCTGAAGCAGTCCGGTGGTTACAGGTATATTCGGGCGCGGAGGCCGGAGCTGTACCGGGATATTATCGGGCAGGAACATATCTCCGAACAAAAGGTGGTGTGGTTATAACGGGGTTAACCTTTATAGACGGGTAGTGCGTTGTTCAGCGATAGGTCGTGGCGGAGAGGCTGCGCATTCTGATGGCGACGAAGAGAGCGACCAGGAAGACTGCGCCTGCGCAGACTGCGGCTGTGAGGTTCATGGATCGGACGAAGGCCGTTCTTGCCGTGCCGATAAATACTGAACCCAGGGGTTCTCCCAGCTGTACACCTGCAGACATGGCTGCTCCCAAAGTATTGCGTGCCGCTTCTCGCATCTGGAACGAGACGCCCGCAGGCACGCCAAAGTCCATCCTGGTCCTGTAGCCGGCTGTCCAGATGCTACCGAGCAGTGCAATGCCCAATGCGCTACCAAGGGTGGTGCTTGTTTCGGAGATGCCGGCCGCGGCGCCGGCGCTTTGGGGAGGCGCAGATGCTACCACCATGTCAATGCCGAGCGTGACGACTGTCCCGCAGCCCAGCGAGATCACGATTGATCCCGTGAGCAGGCCCGTCAGGTCATTTGTGCCGATAAATGCCAGGGTGCCAGCACCCATGCCCATGACCATAAGTCCGATCGTCATTAGCGTACCCCGGCGGATACTGCGTGCCAGGACGGGAGCGAGCGAGCATACGACGATGCTTGCCGCTGCGCTGGGAATAGTAAGCACACCGGCTTTTACGGCATCCAGTCCAAGAACCAGCTGCAGATATTGGCTGACGAAAAGGAATATGCCTGACCAGGTGAAAAGGGATATCATCAGCGCTGACAGGGAAGTAGTAAAGTTGCGGTTTTTGAAAAGACTGAAATCGATGAGGGGATCTTTTATGGTCTGCTGCCTGTTCCAGAAAGCAGTGCCCAGGACCAGCCCGATGGTGATAAAGGCGAATGATAGGAGATCAGCGCCGGTCCCGGAGATCTGTTTGATCCCATATATCACTGCAAGCACTGTCGTTACGAGCAGGCCTGTGCTGAAGAGATCCATCCGTGAAGGACGGGATTCCCGAAACTCGGGCAGCAGGCGGGGCGCGATCAGCAGCAGCAGGAGCATGACGGGCACCGGCATGAGGAATACTGCTCCCCACCAGAATTTGTCCAGCAGGAAGCCTCCTATCAGGGGGCCCAGCATGGTGCCTGCGGAGAAACAGGTCGTCCAGGCTCCGATGGCCGTTGTTCGCTGGGCTTCGTCATGGAACATGTTCCGGATGATGGATAGTGTTGACGGCAGCAGGGTAGCGCCGGCAATGCCCAAAAGGCCGCGGGCGAAGATCAGCGAGAGCGCATTGGGGGAAAAGGCAGCTGCGATGGAGGCGACTGCGAATGCTACTCCACCGATCAATAGCAGCCGCCGGCGACCTATCCGGTCTCCAAGCGTGCCCATTGTGATCAGGAAGCCTGCTTCGAGGAAGCCGTAGCTGTCGGATATCCAGAGCAACTGGACGCTGTTGGGTTTCAGTGCCGTGCTTAGAGCGGGTATGGCGAGATACATGACGGTCATATCCATGGACACCAGCAGCGCGGGCAGGGCCAGTACGGCGAGGCCGATCCATTCTTTGCGTCCGGCTTTTAGCTGCGATGTTGCGATGGTGTTCATGGAGTATTTTGGTCAAACTTACCAAAATTGAGAAGGGCGGACAAGGCCTGATTGCGACAATTTAGAGGTGTGAGTGCGACAGACCGGGGTTATCTGTAGTTGGCTGCCTTGACGAGTCGTTTTACGTCGAGGACGATGATCTTTCTTCCGCGGGTTTCGAGTATACCCTCGCTTTTGAAATCGGAAAGCGTGCGCACCACATTCTCTCTCGCTGTTCCGACAAGGCTGGCGAGGTCGTCCCGGCTCATATTGATCTCTACTGGTTGACCGGGTTCGAAGTCGACCTTATATTTTTCGCGGACCACCACCAACTGGAGGGCCAGCCGTTCACGAACGGACTTTTGGGCGAACATGGTGAGGCTGTTGGTCAGGACGACAAACTCATGGCTTAGTGTTTTGAGCAGCCTGCGGTTGAGCACGTCCGACTGACGGATGGTTTCCAGAAAGTCTTCTTTTGGGATGAACACGATCAGGCTGTCTTCCATTACGGCTGCGGAGTCGGGGTAGTTGTCTCCGGAGAGGATCGCGTGATAGCCCAGCAGCTCTCCTGTATTGGCGACGTAGATGATCTGCTCCCGGCCGTCTTTGTCCATCTTGTATTTCTTCGCTTTTCCGCTGACGAGGTAGAAGATGCCGGAGGGATAAGCGTCTTCCCTGAATATGATCTCCCCCTTTTTGTATGTCTGTTGTAGTTTGCGCGCCATAAGTATCTGCAAATCACGCTCGGGCAAATCTGCAAGGATCGATTCGCTGTTGAAGTCCCACTGCTCTATAGGAAAGATACCCTGTATACTCATCAGTACAAATCTAAAATTTAAAAATTGATTTTATTCACTTTTTTCAGTGATAACTGTCACCGCAGCGTCAATTGCATTCGAGTAGATTTACCGGAAGTTAATCGCTCAAAGTTAAGCAACTATGGGAAAGCCTAATGCCACGATCAGGTTGACGAAGAAAAGCCTCCAGCAGCTGAAGGACCACGGATTCCGATATGTTCTTGTGAAAGGGTATACTCCCGACAAGCGGTTTGATTATATAGAGTTAAATTATTTCACGCTGGTTCCCGTGATGGAGCTGCCCGAAGATCCTGCGCAAAAGGAGATATTCGCCCCGATCGACAGCGATATCCTGGATGAATGGGCGAGCCAGCCGGAAAACGGGATCAAGGCGTTCATTGAAGAATATATCGAATGATCAGGTTATGCCAGGCATCAATGAGGTTCTTGTAAGCAGGAATATTTATTCCGAAACAGATTTTAACGGGCTCTATCCACTGTCGGTACGGGAGCTCGACCGATATCATTGGACGTCTCTCTCCCTGGCGAAGAAGGCCGCGGGGTTCCTTGTGCCGGATGGACGCGTGAAGGTTTTGGATATCGGGAGCGGCGCAGGGAAATTTTGTCTCGCGGCAGCCTGTTATTATCCCGATGCGCTTTACTACGGAGTGGAGCAGCGCAGATGGCTTAGAGACCATGCGGAGGCAGCAAGGATTCGGCTGGGGCTGGAAAATGTCCGTTTTATCCACGGGAATTTTACCCAGCTGGACCTTAGGAATTTCGATAGCTTTTACTTTTATAATTCCTTCTACGAGAACCTGTCCGGCATCAATAAGATCGACGACAGTATCGAGTACTCGGTGGAACTCTATAATTATTACAGCAGGTATTTATTCAGGCAGTTGCGGCAGAAGCCCAGAGGCACCAGGCTTTGCACGCTGTGCAGCTCTGAAGACGAGGTGCCTCCCGACTATCATGTGGTAGGAACGGATATGGATGATCTCTTGAAATTCTGGATCAAGGTTTAAGATATGCTGTTCAGGCCAAAATTGCTCGATACATTAAAGGGATATACGCGTCCCATGTTGCTTAAAGACCTGTTGGCAGGCGTCATCGTCGGCCTGGTCGCGTTGCCGCTGGCAATCGCATTTGGTATTGCTTCCGGCGTCGCTCCGGAAAAGGGCCTGGTCACCGCTGTTGTTGCGGGTTTTATTATTTCTTTTCTGGGAGGAAGCCGGGTCCAGATAGGCGGCCCTACGGGCGCTTTTATTGTGATCGTTTACGGCATTGTTCAGACCTATGGGATCGACGGGTTGATCATCGCAACCTTTATTGCAGGCGTCATGCTGATCCTCATGGGTTTTGCGCGATTGGGGTCGGTTATCAAATTTATTCCCTATCCATTGATCATCGGGTTTACGAGCGGTATCGCGCTCATTATTTTTTCTTCGCAGGTGAAGGATCTTCTGGGGCTCCACATGGGAGCGGTGCCGGCGGGCTTTATAGAGAAATGGAAGGCGTATCTGCAGTATGCGCGAACTGTCAATCTTTATTCCGTGCTTGTTGGGGTTGCTACTGTTGCTATGATCGTTGTCTGGCCGAGGGTAAATAGCAAGGTCCCGGGTTCGCTGGTCGCTATTTTGCTGGCGACGGCGGTTGTGCAATTGTTTGGTTTGCCTGTTGAAACCATTGGCAGCAGGTTTGGAGCCATTCAGTCCAGTCTGCCGAAGCCGGTAGTTCCGCATCTGGATGTTTCGACGATCAGGAATATGATCCAGCCCGCTTTCACAATTGCCCTGTTGGGTGGTATCGAGTCGCTGCTGTCTGCGGTCGTAGCGGATGGGATGATCGGGGGTAATCACCGGTCGAATACCGAGTTGGTGGCGCAGGGGGCAGCGAACATATTCTCTTCGCTGTTTGGAGGTATTCCGGCGACCGGGGCTATTGCGCGGACGGCGACCAATATCAAGAACGGAGGCCGCACTCCGGTTGCGGGGATAGCCCATGCCGTCACCTTGTTGCTGATATTGATCTTCTTTGGGAAATGGGCTGCGCTGATCCCTATGACGACACTTGCCGGTGTCCTTGTGGTCGTTGCGTACAATATGAGCGAGTGGAGGCATTTCCTCGACGTCCTGAAGGGCCCGGGAAACGATGTGGCGGTCCTGCTGAGCACATTCCTTTTGACGGTGCTGGTCGATCTGACGGTAGCGATCGAGATAGGGATGATCCTGGCGATCTTTCTTTTCATGCGAAAGATGATCCGGTCCAGCTCTGTGGAGGAAGACAGGGAGCAGATGGAGACCTATACGGTGCCTGCCGGTGTGCAGGTGTTCGAGATAACCGGGCCGCTATTCTTCGGGGCCGCGTATAAATTCAAGGAGGCTATACGGATCATCGGCAAACCTCCCAAAGTGCTTATTATCCGGATGCGGAAGGTGCCGATCATCGATGCTACCGGTATCAAGACTATCCGGGATGTTTACAGGGAATCGAAGCAGCACGGAACAAAGGTGATCCTTTCGGAGGTCCACAGCCGGGAGATATTGGAGGAGTTGAAGGAGGCCCGGCTGTTGTTTGCCATTGGAAAGGCGAATGTGACCGAAACGTTCGAGGAGGCCGTCCGGCGTAGCAAGGAGGTTTTGGAGGACCGGCTGCAGGCGGCGGCGCGGTTGGATCTACTTGGGGGGAAGGGTGGTGCTTTTGCCCGGGGGAAGGATCATGAGGCGGTCGATAATCCCGAGGGCGGTGAATGATCTTTGGAGGGATTCGGCGGACTGTGTAAAGTGGGACCAGCCTTCGAAGTGGACGGGGATCAGCTTTGCGTCCGGGAAGGCGAAGGCGGTGTCGATCGCATCGTTCGTGTCCATCGTCACGCTGAAGGGTCCGCGGGGCTGGGCGGCTCCGGCGAAAATGAAGATATATTCCGGTTGGAATCTTTTTGCCACTTCGGCCAAGCCTTCGTAGAAGACGGTGTCACCGGTGATGTATAGCTGTCTGTCGCCGTACGATACGATAAAGCCGGTAACGTCGCCGGTCAATTTTTCCACGCCGGCGGGGCCATGTCTTGCGGGAGTCGAAGTGATGACGATCTCGTCCCCGGCAGGGGTCTTCACGGTTGTGCTTTCCCAGGGGGCGAGTCCTTTGGCATTGTCTTTGAGGCGTTCGGCGCCGATCCTGGTTGTAATGGTCAGGGGAACTGTCTTCAGCAATTGCCGTCCTGCGTTATCGAGGTTGTCGCCGTGCTGGTCGTGGCTTAGAAGGACGAGGTCGATTTTACCGATATCGGTCAGGGCTGGGCCTTCCAGCTTGCTGTAACCTGGCTTGCCGTTGATCATAAATGTTGTTCCCGCCGGGTCGAGTGTCGGGTCGGTCATTATTCTGAGTCCACCGATCTCCAGGATCACGGTGGGGCCGCCGATGTAGGTTGCGTCGATCTTCATTTTTAAAATTTTGTAAGGCAATGTCTTTAACATCGTTGCCGGTGAGTTTGTTCGAAGCCGCAGCAGCCGGGGGGAGGCGGACCGCGCCGCGACCTCATTGCTCCAGGCAATGACCTGGTCGACCTCGATGGTAGCGTCAGCCGGGTAAAATTTGTGATCACTGGCGGCGATTTGAAATCCTCAATTGTGCGAAAGTAAAATAGCGTGTTAAGCACCTGGTCAGGGGGCGGGAGCCGGATTAACCACGACCACCGGCCTGGGACTTAATGACGGGTTCAATCGGTCATACATATCCTGCAAATGCCGGCGCGTCGTAATATCGTGGGCCAGGGGAATGACCTTTTTTATATCTGCCGCCAGCATCCTGCTGTGGGACCTGATCAGCGAGTTAAGAACGGATACGCCTTGTCCCGCGGTCAGCGAACGCACCAAAGATTCGATATACGTATTCTGCAGCTCCCTGCGGTAAATACTGATCTTTTTCCCCGTAGCCAATTCTGCAAATATACCGGCCTTAAGGTCGTGGAGCATCTCTGCTGCGGGATAGCCCCTTCCCGGAAAATCGGTCTCGCATTTTATCAGTCTTGAGATTCTTACTCCGCTAAGCAAGGAGCTCAGAGTCTTCTTTTGCAACTGGGTTACACTTCCAAATCCTGTTTTGGTTACCCTGAACAGCTTTTCGTCTATAAGCCAGTCGGGGGTGGCAAACAACTCTTGCTGTAAAAAGGCCATTGCCTGCTTTTGCTTTACCTTCTCAACCACCTCGTACATTGGCCCCGGTTGTTCGATAGTCTTCGGGGTGGAGTAAATGCCTCCAATGTTCATCAGTACGTGACCTATATATTCGCCGTATTGGTTCACCAGCTGCCTGTATAATTCTCCTGCCGCATCGTAATTCTCATCCGGCTTCTTTGTCCATTCTATTAAATTCGGTAAGATACGTTTGAGGTTTTTAATACCGTACATGCCGGCTTGCATCGCATCATCGCCAAGCGCTTCGCTCTGGTTCCTTGGGTCGGTGTCGTTGAGTGGCATTGCGTCGGTGATGGGATCCAGCTGGCTTCCGTAATAATATTGTTTACCAGAGGCGAGCTTTTCGACGATCCATTTATTGAGGTAAGGTTTCTCGGCTTCGGGTGTTGCATATTGCGGCAGCCATTTGTACCCCCATTCGATGGCCCACTTATCGTAAGGGCCTATCCGGGGATAGATGCCTCTGGGGCCGATGTGGTCTTCAGGTTGTGCCACATAGTTGAAGCGTGCATAGTCCATAATAGACGGGGTATGGCCGTTGGCCTCTACCCAGGCCTTGTCTCTCAGCTTCTCGACAGGAACAGTAGAAGAAGCGCCAAAGTTATGCTCCAGGCCCAGGGTATGCCCTACTTCGTGAGACGAGACAAAACGGATCAGTTGTCCCATCAGCTCATCGTCCAGCTCAGGTTTGCGTGCACGCGGATCGATGGCGCCCGCCTGAATGGTATACCAATCCTTTAATATCTTCATCACACTGTGATACCAGCTGATGTGGGTTTCCAATATTTCCCCTGTCCGCGGGTCATTCACATTTGGCCCCATTGCGTTTGGTATAGAGGAAGGCTTATAAACCACTACCGAATGACGAGCATCATACATGCTCCATGTAGTATCGGTCACCGGCGCTTCCTTTCCGATAATCGCATTTTTAAAGCCTGCCTGCTCAAAGGCCACCTGCCAGTCATTGATACCTGCGATCAGGTAAGGCACCCACTTTTTGGGGGTGTTAGGATCGATATAAATCACGATCGGCTTTTGGGGCTCAACCAACTCGCCGCGCAGATACTTTTCCGTGTCCTCTTTCCTGGGTTCCAGCCGCCAGCGCTGGATGTAATTTGTGAGCGAGGCCCTGTAGGGGTCCGCGTCAAAGTTGATGTACCGGTTGGAGAAATAGCCCACTCTCGGATCTTTCAGTCTCGGCTTCATCTTGTTTGCAGGCAGCAGCAGCAGCGACGTGTTCAGTTCCATGGTAGCACCTCCGCCTTTTCCTGCAACGGTCTTCACCGTGCTGATCTCTATATTGATGGGAAACGCCCGGACGCGATCGATATAAGAGCGATCCGGCACCGGCGGCATGGTTTCAAATATATTCCCGAAAAGCGGCAGCGGGTTGACAAACGCAGACGTCATGTTTTTGCTGTTCAGGAAATCGGTAATATCAATTACGGAACTGCCGGCGTCTTTATTTACGGCCCTGATAGGAAACATTGCCTCTATTAACTGCACCTGGTTATTGGCAAGGGAGCGGGCGAGGCCGTTGCCCGTGGTATCGTTGGCGAACTGGGTGAACCTGATTGAGCGCATGGCCAGCCGGTTGCCGGGCACCCGGTCGAAACTAATGACAGTCCTGCCGAGCTCATCCCCGCTATAGCCGATATTAACCAGCGGGATCAAAAAGTCTGCTCCGCCCTTTTCTATACGTGTAACACTGAGGATCTCCCTTTGCAAAAGAGAATCGGGGATCTCCAACAAATATCTTTCCCTGACAATATGCACGTCAAAGAAACTTTTCATCGTTGTTGCCGTGGGTGGAACAACTTCCTTATATGGCTTGATCGTCGTCTCGCCGGTAGCGCTTGCTTTCTTTGTCGTGTCCTGTCCTTGTCCGAAAGCCGGGTTCAGGGATATGGACAATAGTCCGGCAAAAAATGGGATAAGAATACCATTCCGTGTCATTGAATGCATAAAATTATAAATTGTTGAAAAAGTCGGGTGTATGGTTATGGATTCTGAGGCCAATCGGGATTGTAAAATAAGACCTGTATCGGTATCTGGAGAGTATAACGTGCGCTGTTTGGCGCCAGGGCTGCAATGACGTTACCGTTGGGATCGAGCCTATTTACTGTCGGCATACGGCCTTCGGCATTCAGCCGGCGCATGTCAAACCAGCGGGTACCATTGTACGGCATTTCAAAAACACGTTCACTCAGCACAGCCTGTAGCACAGTCGGTCCGTCGGCAGATGAAAATGGGGTATAATTGGCCTTTGCGATGCGGCATTTGCGCACAGAATCCAACTGCCGCAGGGCGGTTGCGAGGTCGCCGTTGCGGGCGGCGGCTTCGGCAATGATAAGCCGCATTTCTGCGACACCCGTGCCCCAGTTTGCATAAAAACTAGCGGGCCCGGATCGTCCTCCGCTTTGATAATAGAAAGTCGTTCCTCTTGTCGGAAAATTGAGGTTCGTTGTAGGCGTATACCAGAACTTCAAGCGGAAATCGTTCTTGTCGAAAGACCTCAGGAAGGTCACGGCCGGCCGTTCTGTTGCACCGGTCAGCATGGCTGTACGTGCATAAATAGCTTCGGCACTGCGGACCAGCCGCTCGCTGTTTTCGATCGAAGGCTTTGTATTATAATCAAGAACGGCATTAGGGCCGCTGCCCAGGGCAAGCTGCGCATACTCCTGTGCCTTAGGGTAGTTTCGCCTGTACAGGTAGGTCCGCGCAAGCACGCTATAAGCTGCCCCCACCGAACCGCGGTAACGGTTTTTGTTGTTATTTGCCGGCAGGTCGGGAATGGCAGTTTGAATATCCGTGATGATGCGATCATAGATCTGCTGTACCGTACTCCGTCCCGGCATGAGGCTTCCCAGGTCGTTCGAAGTTACAAAAGGCACGGCAAGGTCTGTATTGGCGCTGGCCGAATCGTAGGGCTTGCCATATTCATTGACCAGGTAGAGATATTCCAGGGCCCTGCCCAGCAGCGCCTCGGCCTTTAACGATGCTTTTTGTGCGGCTGTTCCGCTCCCGGCATCATCTATTCCGGTCAGCACCGTATTAAAGTAATAAATGTTCTTGTAATGCTGGCCCCATATAAGCGGATATGCCGTAACGTCCGGGTTCAGCTGCGGGTACCAGAGATAGGCCAGCATACTAATGCCGGTAGGCGGATTGGTGAGGCTGATATTATCTACATTGTCGCCGAACAGATTGAGATCCTGAGGCTCACAACCCTCGATTTCACTACTATTGAGCCAGAGATCGTAGTCGCTTACCGTTGTCAGCAGCTGCTTTCCCTTTGGCTCTATATCCAGGTATTTATTGCAGGAGGCTAACAGCGAAACCACCGCGCATGTCGCCAGATATGTATATGCGTTTTTAATTTTCATTCCTTCTCGTTTTATAAGTTGGTGAACAAGCCGATGGTATAGGTCGGGGTAATATAAGGCTTGGCGAAATTGCCGGTGGCAAGGCTGTAGTTGTACTTATTCAAGGCAAAGGTCCACAGGTTGGAGCCCTGGAGTTTTAAGTCGAACTGTGTGAAGCCCGCTTTTTTTAAGAAGGGGGAGGCGGCAAAATTATACGAAAGGGTCACATCGCCCAGTGTAAAATAATCGCCCGGGACCGTATAATTGTCAGAGGCCGATATGTACGGGGCATAGTTGGTCAATACCGTTACGTTGGGCAGGATGCCCGGTATTTTTTCGTCGCCGGGATTTTTCCAGAAATTGCCGGCGCCTTTCAATGGCCTGAATGCCGTCGGGACCGGTGCCGGCACACGTACCTTAAAACCACCATAATAATTTATCATGGTATATATATAAAAACGGCCAATGTCCACTCGATTGCTCAATCCCGCATTATAGGAAGGGATGGAAGTGCCGGCGAAGTATACATCGTTGGCTCCTTTATCGGTGCCTTGCAGAAATGCATGTGTGGTACCATCATTGGTCGTCACCAATTGCTGGCCGGTTTTGTCGACACCAGCAAGGCGCAGCTCAAACATAGCACCTACCGGGTAATCCTTGAAATAACTGGTGTTCGTATTGATAAGAAAAGAAGTGGTAATCGGGTTATTGGCGGTGAGGATCCTGTTGTATACCTGCAATACTTTGCTGGTATTGCGACTAAAGATAAGCCCGGTATTCCAGTTGAAATTCTTCTTGGTGATCCAGTCGGCATGTAATGCGATTTCCAATCCCCTGTTACGGATAGAGGCAGTGTTCAAAAGTGCCTGCTGGCCTCCCCTGGTGGCATCTATCTGGCTGGTGGCCATCAGATCGGTGCTTCTTTTTTCATAGAGGTCGATGCTGCCTGTGACATTCCTGAAAATAGCATAATCGATACCCAGATTGCCATTGCGGGTTTGTTCCCAGCGAAGGGTGCTGTTTGCATAGCTTGAGATCGACAGCGAGGGCGCCGGTGCGCCATTGGAAGGATAGAAATTATTGAGGGCCGGGTTTGCGATCACCTGCGGCAGGGAATTTTTGGCAACATTCCCGTTGAAGCCATAGGCGGCCCGGAGCTTCAGCGACTTCACCCAGTTGATGCCTTCCATAAAGGCTTCCCGGCCAATATTCCAGGCCGCGCCAACTGACCATAAAGGTTTATAACGGTATTTAGGGTTGGTACCGAAAAGATTGGATTGATCTATACGAATACTCCCGGTAAGCGAATATTTTTCACGGTACGCATAGACGACGTTGGAATAACCGGATATATAGCGGTCCAGGGTGTACTGCTGACCCAATATGCTGCTGAGGCTTAAGGGTGTATTGACAGGGGCATAAGTGCTCACGAAAGTAGTGTTAAGGAGTATCCCATAATTTACGGGCACCTGAAGCAAGGTCTGATCGTTATAGCCGAAATAGGGGGCGCGGCTGGCTTCATATGTCACACTCCTGATTTCGGTGCCCAGGATAGCATTAATGGAATGCTTGTTGTTGAATCGCTTATTGTAATTCAGCTGTGTACGCCCTGTATAGCTGCTCGTTTCCTCCTGCTGCTGCTGCAGGTAGCTGCCCGACGGAATATTGTTTATGATGGTACCGGGCGTAGTGCCGGGCTGAGCATAATAGTTCATTATTTTTTTCGCGACAGACGACTGCCCCGAGGCGAGGTTGCGGGTACTGATCCCGGAGATCTCGTAAATGCCGCCGAACGTGAGATCGAAACCTCCGCCCAGGACATAGTTGAAATTGGCGGTTATGCGGTTGCTGACAGTATGCGTTCGATTACTGACCTCCTCCATATCGACCAGCGGATAATACATGTTGTCCTGTAGCCCGAGATTCATTATTGCCTGGTTATAGTAAGGATTGACGCCGGACCCGTTGTAGGTCGCCAGCGGGCGGCCAAGCGAATCCTGGAAATGTTCATACGGATAGAGGGTGTTGATATCCGGTACAGGGGCAGCCTTCGTGTGCGCATCCAGGAAATCGGTCGTCAGCTCGAGCGACAGCCTGTTTGAAAAATTGAGTTTCGTCCGGCCGGACAATAACACACGATCATTGTCATTATTCCGCCTTTGCAGGGTATTACCGGTATAATTGGCGGTAATGTAGTACAACGCGCTCTGATTACCACCGGATACGTTGACGTTGTACGTCTGGGTGGCGGCTGTGCGGAGGAAAAGCCTGCTGTAATCTTTCGAATTGTTGTATGCATTCAGCTGAGCCAGCTGCTGGCTGGCCTGTTCGGCGGTTATCGCCCCCGCAGCTTGCCGGATAGAGATCAGTGCATCGGGAGAGTAGTTGAAAGTGGCGCCCGTTGGCACCATCGGAAGAAAAGGCCAGAACAGCGCGCCGAATGCCTTATTAGCTTCCTTATTTGCGTTGTATAGGATGTTCGTCCCATCGGGGTCCCAGCGGTACCTTGAGTAATTTTCTCCGGGCTGAAGACTCAGCGTGGCCCGGGCTGTTACGACCGGTTTTCCCTGGCGGGCCTGTTTACGTTCGATAACGATAACCCCGTTGCTGGCGCGCACTCCATAAACGGTTGCCGCGGCCGCATCTTTAAGAATGGTTACTGATTTAATTTCATTCGGGTCGATCATATCGAGCGTGAGCTCCGTCGGGTAACCATCCACAACTATAAGCGGACTTTTATTGCCGCCAATGGTCGAAAGCCCGCGTACCTGGAAGAGTGAATTTCCCTCAAACTTTACATCATTATTGATCATCAATCCGGGCAGTCTGTTGGTTAACCCGGTAAGAAAATCAGTGTTGATGCGCGATTCGTATTCCCTGGTATTCATTTGTGCTATCGCTCCTGTACTTTGGTGAGGCTGTATCCGCTGATAGCCGGTGCTGACAGTCACTGCTGCCTCCCCGAGCTCTGCTACAGCCTGTTCCAGCGCAATTGAAAGGGTATTACTGCTTAAGATGGATTTGGTAATGGGGATGGTTTTCGTTTTCATTCCGACGTAGGAGACCAGTAGAATATCTCCTTCGGAGACGTTCAGGATAATTATGCCATTGGCGTCGGTGACGCCCGATTTTCTACTGTTTTTCACATAAACGGACACTCCCGGCATGGCTGCTCCGGCACTATCGGTGATCCTGACGATAACGGGCGGTGGAGCGGGTGGCGCAGAGGGAGCAATGGTATGAGAAACAGGTTTGTTCACTTCTTTTCCGGCGGCTTCTATCCTGATAATATTTTCCCGGATGTTCCATTTCAATCCTTTATTCTTCAGCAAGGAATCAAGCACATCGGACACCGTCTGATTCTTTACGGCAATATTTTCTTTATCATTTTTAAGCGCTCCAGAATTTTCATACATAATCACCACATCGGCCTTTTCCTCGATAGCGGAGAATATTTTCTGGATAGGGGTATTCCTGAAGGTCAGTGATATTTTTTTCTGCTCATTTCCCTGCCCAAAGCCGGGAACGGCCAGTAGCATTTGCGCAGTGAGCACCAGAGAGGTGAGGGTAAAAAAGCTCGTTCTCATAATAAAGCGTATGCCAGGCTTGCCGGTTACCAATAGGTGGCGACAGGCATTACAAATACCTGATTTTTGCATAAATTGCAGTAGTTTGAAATATTTACAGTAATGTTTCGGGCGAAGCTCCTCATATGCTGTCCAAGGCCGGAGGAGCTTTATTTCTTTATGTCGGTGCGTTATTGACAGTCATACGGGGCAGTTGGTTTTGGTGATAAAACGATAACTTTTCTATAATCTTTGGTTAATGACGACTAACTTGCCGATATTCACTACCCGGAATTTATTTTTTTTACCTTTTCCTGAATTATATAATACCAGCAATCAACCGGCATCGGCGTGTTCGGAGACAAAACAGACTATACGGTAATCCTCCAACGGTTAAAGGCAGGAGATCAGGAGGCGTTTGAAGCGCTGTACCTGCATGCGAGGGAGCGCCTGTACGTGTATGCATTTGCCATTTTGAAGGACGAAGCGGCCGCGCAGGATATCGTGCAGGAGTTATTTGCAGATTTTTGGGAAGACCGGCTATTCCAGGAGATCCATACGAGCCTTTCTGCTTACCTGGTACGAACAGTAAGAAACCGGAGCCTTGATTATATAAAAAGAGAGCAGGGCCGGGTCCGGATACGCCGGGAGCTGCTGCTTAACGAGGGCTTGGCTGCGGATGTCGCCGGGGCGTGGGCATTGGGGGAGGAAATAGAAGCGGCAATCGGCAAGCTGCCGCCCATGGCAGCAAAAGTGTTCCGGCTGCACTATATAGAGAAGCTGAGCCATACAGAGATTGCTGCGCAGCTGCACATCAGCTCACATACGGTGAGCAATCACATTACAAAGGCACTCAAAGTGTTGCGGGAAAATTTAAAAAATATCTAGTTACCGATTAGTGATTCGAATCGACTTAATAGTCATTAGAGTATGCTGGATCAATTAACCGACGAAGAAAAATTTTTATTGTTGGGAAAGGTGACGGGCTCATTAGGCCCGGAAGAGGAGATTGCATTGGAACGGCTGTTCCTGGTGAATCCGGATGCACGGTCGGGCTATGAGGAGCTGCTGAGCGCGCTGCCGTGCGAAGACATCAACGCTCATCTGGCGGGGCGAAAGGAACATTCAACATGGCCGGACCTGAAGACGCGATTCCGGGAACGGCGGCCATCGCCTCCGCCCATTGTGAAGCAAGTTCCGTTGTATAAAAAGAAATGGGTCGCCGCCGCTGCGGTCATTTTCATCGTGGCTACCGGGGCCGTTCTGTGGCGGCAGACGGGCAAATTGCGGAAACCGGAACTGGCGGCCGTTCCTTCGGAGTCTGCCATTGAGCTGAAGCTGGCCGATGGCCAGGTGGTCAATCTGTCACAGCAGCAGGGGGCCATCAATGCGGGCGCTGCGCAACTGACGAACAACAACAAATCCCTTTCTTATGTCAGCGGCAGGAACCCGCAGGCCGCAGGTATCAACACGCTTACAGTGCCGATAGGCAAGGATTATAAAATCACGCTGTCCGACGGCTCGGAAGTCTGGCTCAACTCCGCTACAAAATTGGAATTCCCGCTTTCATTCGGCAGGAACACCCGTGAGATCAGCATCAACGGGGAGGCGTATGTAAAGGTGGCAAAGATTGCCCGGCAGCCCTTCGTCGTGCATTTACCGAACAGCAGTGTACAGGTGCTGGGTACGGAGTTTAACGTAAATACCTATGACTCCGGCGTAGTGAAGGTGGCGCTGGTAAACGGCTCCGTCAATCTGCACGCGCCGACGGGCAGCAGTATTCTGACTCCTGGTAAACAGGCCGTATACCTGGCCGGTCAGCCCATTGCCCAGGTGATCTTTGACGCGCGTAACGTGCTTAGCTGGCGCAAAGGCCTGTTCTACTTCAAGGACGCCAGTCTGGAAGAAATCAGTAGGGTCGTACCGCGCTGGTACGGTATCCGGGTGGTTATAGATGACCCGGCTATTCAATCACGCACTTTCAGCGGGGTGATTAACCGGAATCGGCCCATAGAAGCGTTTATGGAGGATCTGAAAGTGATTTCGCGGATTGAATCGTATACGGATCAGGAGGGCGCAGTGCATTTTAAATAAATGTTCATGATTGTTCCCCAATAATTATAAAATTCAGTCGCGTTTTTCGTCGCGTATCTTCCCAAACGCCTTTGGGGTCTGCATGTCGCCCAGGGCTGTATCTTGCGGCGCTTTTTTGGTCTTTTGGGTTGGGTGTTGGGATGCTCTTCTTCATTATATTGTACCCACCAGGAACTCTTTTAGATTAATCTGTTTGATGCCCTTAAATGTATTCCTGGACTGAATTTCATCCATGGTAACAACATATTTTGGATAATTGTCGGGGATATCTGCAAGGTTTCCAAATTCGCGTTTGATTATACTTTCATCACCCAGTTGGTAAGCGACTTGTACATAAACCCGTTCACCATTTTTCTCGGCCATGAAGTCTATTTCTTTATCACCGGATTTTCCGACGTAAACGGTGTATCTGTTTCTTAGCAAATGCAGGTACACGGCATTTTCCATTAGCTTGCCTATATCGCCGCGGTAATTAAATGGTCGAATGCTGTTGCGTAAGCCTAAATCCTCAAAATAAAACTTTTCGCCAATTCATAGATTTCTTCAATTATAGCGTAAGAAATTGATAAATTTTGACAATTTGTCAAGTATAGATAGTGAAGAAACTTGATAGATTGGACCATGAGTATGCCATAAGCATAATAGGAATTTGTTTTATAATAAATTAAAAATCAGTTAGTTGCGATTTCAATCCGGTTCGATTCGTCGTATGAAATAAGCATAATGCCCCGATATTTTTCAATAATGGCTTCCGGGATCGGCAGGAAGGGGACATCTTCAGGGTTGCCAGTCTTGGTCCGGTTGATCTTGATCCAGTGGCCGCCTTCATTGCCTGGCTCGACTAGCCTCCCTTTGTAGGATTTCCGGATCATTTCCGCCGTGACGTATTCTTACTGAGTGGGCAACAGGAAAAAATGTCTTTCCAGTTTGGCCTTGGTCTGGGTGATCTGGCTGTTCAGGAGCGGGGCATCACGAGAGTTCCCTTTCACCCGGGTGGCCGACTTATCCAACTGTTCCGGAAAAATGCGCGTGCCCAGGGATATTTCTGCGCGCTGGCCCCTGTAGGTGGTCCGCACATAAATGGATACAAGGCCGTCTTTGGACATTTCTGGTCTCCGAGGGTAGGAATAAAGTTACAACCACAGGTAGGAAACCCGTTTCCTACCCGATAAGTTTGAAATCCGATCGGTCAACTTGAAATGGAATTTTGAAGATGCCCGATTTTAGTGAATTTTGGCCGATTTTGCACATAAAAAAAGGCACCTTGAAAAGGCGCCTTCGCGGACCGGACGGGACTCGAACGGGCCTCGCGTTTATGCTTTGGATACAATGAGTTGTAAGGGTGGCGGTTTCGGTGCGACCGAATTGCGACCTGGGGAAAGAGCTGGGGTGAAGGTAGGGAACCCCTTCTAAATATTGTCTTTCTGATTAGAATATACGAGTAGCCGGTCAACCAGCTTGTAAATGTTTGTCGAGGGGCAGGAATCTGAGGGTGTTTTTCCATCATGCATCTTTTCCAGTGTCTCTGCCCACTTAATGGCCTGCCGGACGCTGCCTTTCCTGAATAGCTCTTCAACCACCTTGCTGCTGTTTTTTTCGTATCGGAATCCCAGAAGTTTAGTGAGAATGGCGAAATAAGCTTCTCGCCGGATGGCTGTTTGCAGGAATTGAAAATGGAGGACATACCATAATTCGAACGCCTGGTTGGAGGAGCCATTTTCTATTCCGCTTTGGTTGGCTAACGACACGGCGTTGTCGAAACGAGCGTTGGGAAAATCATCCTTGTCAAAGACGGCCCAGACTTCATCAAAAGGGGGCTTTACCGGATCGGCTGCTCTGGCTTCTCTTT
>JAFDYE010000599.1 GCA_018267585.1 Bacteroidota bacterium | reverse complement strand
CGGGCTGTGGAAGGAGACTGAAGCGCTGGTGCGGGATGTGCTGATCAGAAGCGGGATACCCTATGTAGAGGTCCCCGACGAGGCCGCCTTTTACGGGCCAAAGATCGACGTTCAGATCTGGAGTGCGATCGGGCGGGAGTTTACCCTGGCCACCAATCAGGTGGACTTTGCCCAGGGCCGCCGGTTCAAACTCGAGTTCACGACCAGGGATAATCAAACCGATACGCCCCTGATCATCCACCGGGCGCCGCTGGGGACCCACGAACGCTTCATCGGCTTCCTGCTGGAGCACTATGCGGGCAAATTTCCGGTGTGGCTGGCGCCGTTGCAGGTCAAGATCCTGCCGATCACCGATAAGTCCCTGGAATATGCACAAAGTCTTTTAGTTTCCCTGAAAAATGCAGATATTCGTGTAGAAGTCGATGACCGTAGCGACAAGATAGGCAAGAAGATCCGGGATACCGAGCTGATGAAAGTTCCCTATATGCTGGTAGTCGGCGAAAAAGAGATGAACGAGAACAAAGTGGCCGTCCGTCGCCAGGGGAAAGGCGACCTGGGCGTCCAGAGTATCGAAGAGTTCATCGCCCAGGTAAAACACGAGATCAAGGAACGTGTCCCCAATCCCTAAAGGACACAGATTTTTAAAAGCAAGAAAATTAGAAGCCTCCGGAAGGGAGGGAGGCTTAACTTAAAAACAGTAAATGACATTTCCACCGAGACCCCCACGCGGGAATTTCAATCCACGTTTCAGGAAGGAACAACAACAAGAACATCGTACCAACCATATGATCCGGGTGCCCCAGGTGCGATTGGTAGGAGACAACGTCGAGGTCGGCGTATACTCCATCCAGGAGGCGTTGAAGATGGCACAGGAGCAACAGCTCGACCTGGTCGAGATCTCTCCCAATGCGGATCCCCCAGTATGTAAGATCATCGATTACAATAAATTCCTTTACGAGAAGAAGAAGAAGGAAAAGGAAATGAAGGCCAAGAGCAAAGCCTCCGAAGTGAAGGAGATCCGGTTCACCCCGAATACGGACGACCATGACTTCGACTTCAAGGCCAAGCACGCCGAAAAGTTCCTGAAGGAAGGGAATAAAGTAAAGGCTTATGTACAGTTCAAAGGCCGGGCTATCCAGTTCAAGGAAAGGGGAGAGCTCCTGCTGCTGAAGTTCGCTGAGCGGCTGGGCGACGCCGGTGTGCTGGAAGGCATGCCCAAGATGGAAGGCAAGCGAATGCTGGCGATCTGGGCGCCTAAGTCCCAGAAAAAGAAGGAGAAAGAAAAAGGCGCGCCGTCATAGACGGCGCCTGAAGATAAAAAAGTTGACCCTATTGGGGTCAACTTTTTCATGCAGCGAAAAATTTGGCTTTTTTTGGGCATGGTAGCCAAATTTTCCGTACCTTTGCGGTCCAAAATTCCCATAAGGCTCCATAAGTGGTCCGCCAGTGCGGGCCCGCCAGCAGGGGTTCATGTAAAAAGCATTTAAAATGCCCAAGGTTAAAACGAATTCCAGTGCCAAGAAGCGCTTCAAAGTGACCGGCACCGGTGAGATCACCTACCAGAAGTCTTTCAAACGCCACATCCTCACAAAGAAATCCAAGAAACGCAAACGCAACCTCGCCAAGAAAGGTGTCGTAGCACCCGCCAACACGGATTTTGTAAAGCGTCTCCTGAGACTTAAATAGATCATCACCCATTATTCAACTTCAAATTCTTTAAGATATGCCTCGTAGTGTAAACGCCGTCGCTTCCCGCGCCCGCCGGAAACGTATCCTGAAAGAAGCCAAAGGCTTCTACGGCAAACGCAAAAATGTCTATACCGTCGCCAAGAACGTATTGGAGAAAGGTCTTCAGTACCGTTATGTCGGCCGCAAGCTCAAGAAAAGAGAATACCGCACGCTGTGGATCGCCCGTATCAACGCGGCCGTCCGCGCCGAAGGTCTGACCTATTCTGCTTTCATCCACAAACTGGCCCAGAAGGGAATCGGTCTCGACCGCAAGGTGCTCGCCGACCTCGCCATGAACGAGCCTGAAACCTTCAAGCAGCTGGTTGCAGCGGTCAAGTAAGGCTTTAAAAATATTTTTTTTAGAACACCTCGCCAGAGGTGTTCTTTTTTTTCATCTATTTGATAAAAATCCTTCATTTTTGCATAGTTTTTTTGGGATTGTTCTATAAACCGCTTACATAACCATTAATATTGAATAACCTGGATCAGTCAATGAACAATACGTACACCGATCTGGTGACGCAGACCTTTAATTTCCCCCAAGAAGGATTCGACGTCAAAGACAACTACCTGCAATTTAATGGCCTCGACCTGAAAGCGCTGATCGACAAATATGGGACGCCGATGAAGCTGACCTATCTGCCCAAGATCGGCCAGCAGATCAACAAGGCGAAGAAGATGTTTGCAGCTTCGATGAAAAAGCACCACTATGAAGGGAAGTACTTCTACTGTTATTGCACCAAGAGCTCCCATTTCTCCTTTATCGTAGAAGAAGCGCTCAAGCACGATATCCACCTGGAGACCTCCTACGCCTACGATATCGAGATCATCAAGAAGCTGTACGAACGCAAGAAGATCACCAAGGATACCTTTATAATTTGCAATGGCTTTAAGCAGAAGCCCTATACGAGCCGGATCGCCTCCCTGCTGAACAGCGGGTTCAGGAACGTGATCCCCATCCTCGATAACAAAGAAGAGCTGCAGCAGTACAAGAAGTCGGTAAAGGGCACCTTCAAATTAGGAATCCGTGTAGCCGCCGAAGAAGAACCCAACTTCCCCTTCTATACCTCGCGTCTCGGATTCCGGGCCCGCGACGTACTGGAGTTCTATGTGGACAAGATCGAAGGCAACGAAGACCGTTTTCAGCTGAAGATGCTCCATATCTTCCTCAACAAAGGCATCAAGGACGATATCTATTACTGGTCCGAGCTCAACAAGGTCATCAACCTGTATTGTCAGCTCAAGAAGATCTGTCCCGAGCTCGATTCGATCAATATCGGCGGCGGATTCCCCATCAAGCACTCGCTCGGCT
>JAFDYE010000598.1 GCA_018267585.1 Bacteroidota bacterium | reverse complement strand
TGGTCTTTCCGTTCTCGATGATCTTCCTTTTTTCGGTGTAGCCCGTAATGTATTTATTAGGAGCGTCGAGGAAGTCATTGGCCGCGATCAGGTTGATAGCGTCCCTGTCATAGGTGGTTTCGTCGGGGTTTACCTTCAGCCCGTTGTCGCCGGCCCATTTGAGCAGGATGTTCACGTCACCGTCGCGCAGTACGCCGGCAACACATTTACCGATGGCGTTGTGCGGATCCTGTCGCCAGCTGACGGGAGCCATTATCTGGTCCTCGCCATACGACTTACCGTGCGCTATGGGCAGGATGATAGGCTGGTATTCGGGACCGAGCGCTTCGAGTTCCTTCGACAGGGAGGTCATAAAGGCCGGCATACCGTCACCCATAAAGGTGATGAGCACACCAGGGGTATTCGAATTGGTCTTGTATTCCCCCGCGAACTTGACCAGGTCGGCCATCTGCTTGTTACAGTCGTCCTGACGGACATAGGTGACGTCGAGATGGGCCTTGTCGAACAGCGAACCCTTTGTCGTGCGCACGCCACCATTGGCGTACATACCGGAGAACTGGCTGTTCCAGGCCATCCTCTCCCAGCTGATCTGAGTACCGCCATTGACCGCAGCGTCGGTGACCGAGGCCGGCAGCGTCAGCAGCGTAGCATTGGCATTCAGTGAAGCCTCAGGTGCGTCCGGAAGAACGACCTTACCGAGCTCGACCGCCTTGCCCGCTTCTTTGGGGCGCGCCTGATACCATCTTACACCTAAGATACCGGTCGTTACTACGACGGCGATGACTAATAATTTACCTGCGGGTTTTAATTTGAGTGCCATATAAAAATGTTTTTAGTTTTTAATTGATTTCTTTGTGTGAACTACCCGGTTCACGCGCCTTACGGCAACAGACCCTTGTACTTGTCCGGTACGGACACGTCGCCCAGTCTTCCCGTGCCGCTATTGCCTTTAATGGCAGAGTCCGCATAGTGGAAGTCTTTTCCAAGATCGAACTGATTGATCAGCTCGAGTGCCTGGGCCGACTTGGCCTTGTCTTCCAGCACCTGATCGTCCATGAACCGGGAAGTGACGTTGATGGCCGACTTGATATGTCCGATCTTCTCCCCGATCTGCACCTTTAGCAGGGCCAGGGCTTTCTCGGCGTCTCTGTTGAGGTCATCATCCCCCTTGAAGGCTTTCATGGCGCTCGTCACAGCGGACAGCCCGGTGGTGACGGAGTAATACAGGTCCTTTTTCGCCTCGAGATCGAGCTTCGCGTCCTCAAGCATGATCCCGCTCTCTTCATAGGCGGCGTCTGCAAACTGTGTCAGCTTGTTCAGGTCGCCCACTATCGGGGTCACATTGTCGATATACTCACGGCAACGCATAACATTATTGGTATACAGGTTCGCCTGACGGTCGCTCCCGCCCTGGGACTGCAGTATCTTCACCTTTTGGATGTTCAGCTGCAGCTCTTTCTCCTTTTCGCTTAATTTGTCCATCAGCTCGCTCTGCTTGCCCTTCAGACGCGCCCCCTGCTTGTACAGGGTATCCCTGTCCCTATAGCCCTGGTCGATCTTGGCCTGCAGGATGGCAAACGGGTTCAGCTCGATGGCCAGCCCGATGGAGTAGTTGGCGATGAAGGCTGAAAAGTATTTCAGCGCGCGCCAGAACTTCCGGTTGCTGACGGTCAGCAGCAGAAATCCGCATATGACGCCACCGATGACCAGGTTGACAAGATTCCAGGTGACATTCACCAGCCACGGCAATACGTAGGTCAGGAAGCCATAAGTCAGGCCTGCCACAAGGGCAAGGCCGACGACGGTGGTTGCGACGTTCTTTGGCTCGCTCCACCAACCGGGCGTTTTGCCCGTTTTTGCTGTTTCGATAAGACGATTCATGGTCGTTGAGTTTTGAGTGTTATTGTATATAATTGTCGATCTTCCGGATATCGGACTCTATTTGTTGTTTGCGGCGGCTGCTCTCCGTGGCGTAGGCATTGCTGCTGGCCGTGAGCTTGTCGCTGTTCTCCCCGATCTCGCGCTGCATCGCCGCGATCTCTTCCTGGAGCTTCAGTATCTCCTGCGACAGCGCCTGTATACGACGGCTTTTCTCGTCCGCCTCGGCGGTCCGGCTGTGCACCTTCTCCTGCAGGGCCGCCTCCACCGTCTTCCGGAACTGACCGGCGTCGGCCGTCAGCATCCGCAGGTATTCGGCGGCCGTAGACAGCAGCTTTTGCTTGTCGAGCCCCTGGACCTGCAGTCCGGCGAACGCGGCATAGTACCTCGCCCTTTCGTCGGAGATCACCTGCATTGCGGCGACCATTTTCGAGAACTCGAAATAGTCCGGCCCGGGAATATTCGCGTCGCTGAAGAGCTTATCGAAATAGTCCGCGAACCGCTGGTCCGATTGCGCCGCAGGCGATGCTTGTACTGCCTGTGCCGGCGCTGCGGCCGCCGCTGCCTCAATTTTGGAGGGCTCCGCAGGCGACGGCTCAGTCGTCTCGATAAAAGCCGACAGGATCTTCTTACCAATTCTTGCCATGGTTATTGATTTAAGTGGTTAAAGTGCATAGCATTACCCTTCCGGCGCCGGGCGCCGGTTTGGGAAAACCCGGGACGGATATTTATTGTATCAGCAACCGGAAAAGCGGCAGCTCTTCCCTCAGCCGGAGAAGCTTGCAGGTATGCCCCGGCTTGTCTCTAAGCCGGCTACCCGACAGCTGTCGGTAAATGACAGTTAATAATAGAGTGAGCAGGATAACGATCACCCCAATGAGCTTTTTCATGTTGTTACAGTTAGGAAGATACAAGGTATACAACGGAGACGGATATGCGCAGATATGCGCCGGCCCCGGCCTACTTGATTTCTTTTGGTTATTTGAGCGCTTTAGGAAAGGGAGATTTCCGGAAGTCTTGCCCTATTGTAGTAGTAGGTAGTGGCAGACAAAGGCTCGATGCTTGGTTTCATTTTACAATGGAGTCTGGCTCCCGTTTGTTTGATGAAGTAAAGATACTGGCATTTTGGCCCTGCCCGTAGTCCATCCGGGAGCAGCGGCTCTTTTTGTCGAATGGCGGTCCTCCTCCTGTGACAAGCGGCAAAATAAGTGGTTGAGTGCGAAATATCGGGTATAACCGGCGGCGCATCCTAGATGAAAGGTCCCTAACCGGTAGGAATGGTCAAATTCTGGCCCGGACGGTTTTGGACTTGTTACGCTGTTGCAAATCAGTTATCTTTTGGTCCAAAACCAACCAGGATATGAAGTTGTTGTCAGCACTCAAGGGGACCATCCTCCTTATCTTGCCCCTATTTATCGACGCGCAGAATATCAGCGGGCAGCCGTCGCCGGTACGAGCTGCCGGTATTGCAGGAGCCCGGGACACCGCGGTCCGGATCCCTCTTTGGCCCAACGGCGCACCCGGCTTTGAGAACAGACGTAACGAGCCCGAACAAGCGAAAGACTACTGGGTAAAGAATATACACAACCCGAGCCTAACTATCTATCTCCCGCCGAAGGAGAAGGCGACAGGTGCGGCAGTGGTCATCTTCCCGGGTGGAGGGCACCGGCTGCTGGTATTTAATGCAGAAGGCCGCGACCCCGCCCGTTTCCTCAACAGCATTGGAGTGGCGGCATTTATTTTAAAGTACAGGCTCTTCAGGGAGGATTCCAATCTCTATAGTCTCGATAAGGAGGTCAGACAGGATGCATACCGCGCAGTGCGGCTTGTCCGCAGCCGGGCGGCAGAATGGAATATAGATACCGCGAGGGTGGGGGTCATGGGTTTCTCTGCAGGTGGAGAGGTCGCGGCCCTCGTGGCCTACACCCCGGGCAACGGTAACCCGCAGGCGCCGGACCCCATCGACCGGCTCAACGGCCGGCCCGACTTCCAGCTATTGGTCTACCCCGGGCCCCTTGGTGTTCCCGCAGCGGTTCCGAAGGATACTCCGCCCACCTTTCTCATCGCAGCCAACGACGACGAGTGTTGCTCCGCGCCTGTCGTAAGCCTGCTGGAGAGACTGAGGACGGCCAGGGTTCCCGTAGAGGCGCATATCCTCTCTGCCGGAGGTCATGGGTTTAACATGGGGTATCGCAGCAACCTGAAAGCAGTACGCGCCTTCCCTCAGCTGATGGCCAACTGGCTCGCAGATATGCGGCTGCTCAGCCCCGGGGAAAAAAAAGATCCCCGGTAAGACTACCGGGGATGTACTAATCAAAGTGTTTTAACCATTAAACCTTATCCTATGAAAAGACAAAGCTACGACGGCAGCCCCGGAATTGCCAGTTCGCCGCTATGGTTATTAATACTTTAGTGACTTACTTTAAAAGAACTCCTGGGAAAACCACTTAAATATCGGATAAAGCGACCTATTTTTTCTTAACCACCTTTTTCGCCGCCGCCGCGTCGGCCTCAGCCTTCTTCTGCAGCGCAATTTCCTGCTCTTCGCTCATGATCGTCGGCTCTTCGATCGGCAGATCCCCGTTGATCTCCGGGAACATGTATATAATATTCGACACCCTGTTATAGCTCACGTCAAAAAGTTTCCAGCTTTCCCCTTCGTCTTTCGACTGGCCTATAAAATAGGTGATCTGGTGATACCTGGTCCCGTCCTTGTGAAACCAGCGGGACATGCGGATAACACACTGCCATTGCTCGTCCCTGACCATCAGGTTCAGCATTTTCAGCTGCGGGTCGTCTTCGGCCTGGTCGCTTTTGGTGCGGCCGCGAAGCTTTTGGATATGCTCGATATAGCCGTCTTTTCCGCCATAGAATTTAATGACGCTTGCCGGGGCGAGGTTGGCATAGGCGGTCCAGGACTCATACCAGTCGGTCTTCATCAGACTATCAGCAAACAATAGTGCTTTTTGGGTGATCCGGGCCGAATCCGGCTGCGCATGACCGGCGGTTGATGACAGGATCAGGGCTCCCGCCAGCAATAAATGGAGGATTTTCATGGGTATTGATTTGGACGCCAAAATACTACAAAAATTTGCCCTTTGCAAGCACCCCCGCCGGGGACGAATTCATTCAAAAATAGCCCCATCCGGTAAAATCAGCGGCAAGTCACGCCTGCGGCGCTCTACCGCCAATTATTAGTTGTTTTCAAATTCATAAAATTCTGATATTAAAACAACAGAATCATGGACTTGTCGTTTTTTTTAGTATCTTGATCGCGTCATATAAACACACACACCGCCCAATTCAGTCCCATGTCACAGAGAACAGACTTTGTTCACTCAACCAATCCGGAACCACACAGGCTTCGTAAAAAGCAGATCTTGCAGCAGCACCCGGAAGTCAGAAAACTCATCGGAAAGAATAAATATACTTTTTTTGCGATATTAGGCATTGTGCTTGGTCAGTGCGCACTGGCGTGGGCGGTAAAAGATCAGTCCTGGTGGATCGTGGTCGGCGCAGCCTACTTGCTTGGGGCCTTCGCAGACCATGCCCTCTTCGTCATGATCCATGAATGCGCGCATCACCTGCTTTTCAAGAACCGCGCAGCCAACCGCCTCTCCGGAATACTCGCCAATCTTCCCCAGCTGTTTCCCAGCTCGATCTCCTTCGAGCGCTACCATATTAAACACCACTCTTTTCAGGGCGTGCACGAACTCGACGCCGACCTCCCCAACCGCTGGGAGGCCAGACTCATCAATAATTTCTTTGTCGGAAAGGTCATCTGGCTGCTGTTCTATCCCATGTGGCAGGTCTTCCGCATCTCCCGCCTCCGCGAGATAAAACCCTTTGATAAATGGGTGGCCCTCAACTGGATAGCCGAGGCGGTCTTCGTCGCCGCCATCTGGTATTTCTTCGGACCCAGAGCGATCGTATACCTGCTGCTCAGCTTCTTCTTCTCCGTCGGCCTCCACCCGCTGGGCGCCCGCTGGATACAGGAACACTATCTGACGCACGACGAGATACAGGAGACATTCAGCTATTACGGTGTTCTTAATGCCGTTGCCTTTAACGTGGGCTACCACAATGAGCACCACGACTTCCCCTCCATTCCATGGAACAAGCTCCCGCAGATAAAGAAGACCGCTCCCGGCTTCTACAATTCTCTCGAGAGCCATAAGTCCTGGACAAAACTGTTCTTCCGCTTCCTCTTCGATAAAGAGATATCCCTCTATTCCCGCGTGATCCGGAAAGAAAGGGGCAAAGTCGCCCTCACCGACGAGTCGACACCCGATCTTGAGATGGTCAACAACAGCCACGCCCAGACCCAGACCCGGACCCGCGTACCGGCATAAGACCGCGCTCCATACCGGAGGGCGCGGTCGGGTGATCCGTTGGATCAAATGAATACCCTCGTTCCCGAGTTGTAATTCTCCCTGAACTCCTTCGGTGTACAGGTCTTCTTCTTCTTGAATATCCGGTTAAAATTGGAGATATTATTGAACCCGCAGTGGTAGGAGATCTCGGAAATGGAGTGGGTCGTGTCGATCAGCATCCTCGACGCATGACCCAGCCGTATCTCGTTGAGGCTGTCGATAAATGTGTTGCCGGTCCTTTTTTTCACAAAACGGCTGAAGGACACTTCCGTCATGTTCACCATCTTCGCCACTTCCCCCAGCGATATCGGCTTGTCATAGTTGCTGTTCATGTATTCAAACGCCTTTTCGATACGCCGGCTGTTATAGGTGAAATGCTGGTTGGTAAAAGAAGCATCCGACAGGGTGCGCATGTTCCGGGACGTGGAAAGGTCGTGGAGTATCGACAGCAGCTCGAGCACCGAGTCGAAACCCTGTTTGTGGTTCAGAGACAGAATTCGCGGGGCCAGGGCCTCGGTCGTCTCCCGGGAGAACAGGACGCCCTTCTTTGACCGCTCGATCATGCTGCGGATAAAGCTCAGCTGGTTGCGCCGGAGCAGCCTGTCCTCGAAAAGATCTTTGTGCCACTGAATGGTCACCTCCCGGATCTCCTCGCTCTTGCACTGATGCGTGAACCAGGCATGGTAGAGATTCGGACCCACCAGCACCAGCTCCATATCATCAATGGTGTCAATATGGTCGCCGACGATCCTTCGGGCGCCTTTCGCATTGATTATCAGGTTTAGCTCCAGCTCTTCGTGATAGTGAAGGGGGAAGGTGAACTCTTTTTTGACGCGGGAAAAGATCGTAAAGCAGTCGTTCTGGGTCAGGGGAGTGATCTCACGGATGATGTTAGTACTCATATGGCAGCAAAGCTTTAAGGTTTAATAAATATAGGCGCTCCTTGTCTCCGGTCCTGTTTTGACCAAAACAGGATAAAATAGTATCATTCATGCCTGTCGCCCAATAGGCCGGGTAGCAGAATGATGATCAGTAATTTACAAACTTTTCCCAAACCTGGCGATCTATTTGTGTCAATATCGGGATAAAAAAGTAGTAGTTTTCTGTCCCGTTTGGAAATTATCTTCACAGCAACAAAACGAGCAGGCCACATGGGAAAAATTGCATTGTCGCAAGAACTTTTCCGTCTTAAAGGCGGTTTTTTCATCCTTTCCGCTGCTTCAGGCCGGACAAAAACTACCCCCGCCAGGATACGCGAAAAAAAGGTCTGCGACAACAAACGCCGGTCCGCACCGATAACGCGGTCCCCGCCAATAAAAGAAGTGCCTCGTACGTCCGCCTTGTAATGGCGAAAGCTTCCTTTTTTTATATTCACGTATGAGATTACAACCACTGGACCTTGCCATAATCGCAGCATACCTGATCACAATGGTGGTCATAGGCTGGACGCTGCGAAAAAAAGCCCGGAAGAACAAGCTGAACTACCTGATGGGCGGGAAATCCTTACCCTGGTATATGCTTGGGCTCAGCGACGCGTCAGATATGTTCGACATCAGCGGGACGATGTGGATGGTCAGCCTGTGTTTCGTATACGGCATGAAGAGCATCTGGATACCCTGGCTATGGCCGGTCTTCAACCAGGTCTTTATGATGGTTTATCTCTCACGGTGGCTGCGCCGGTCGAATGCGACCACAGGCGCCGAGTGGCTCGCAACCCGTTTTGGCCGTTCGGGCCCGGGCGTCCGGTCTTCCCATAATATCGTCGTGGCCTTCGCCCTGCTCAGCTGTCTTGGTTTTATGGCCTATGGCTTTGTGGGGCTGGGTAAATTTATGCAGATATTCATACCCTGGGATTCGATCCGTGACTATATCCCCTTCGATATCCCGGCCAGCTATATTCCGCATTTCTATGGCATCGTCTTTACGCTCTTTGCGATGTTTTATTCCATACTCGGCGGGATGCATAGCATCGTGCTCGGCGACGTGATAAAATATATCATCATGACCATCGCGTGCATCAGCATCGGCGTCATCGCCATGAGCCGGCTCCACCACCAGGGCGCCGCCCTGCACGTCCCGCAGGGATGGCTGGATCCCTTTTTTGGCTGGCGCCTCAACCTCAGCTGGTCGGGCCTGGTAGAGGACGCCAACAGGAAGATAAAGGACGACGGCTTTTCGCTCTTCGGCGTCTTTTTTATGATGATGCTCTTCAAGGGCGTATTTGCCAGTCTCGCCGGTCCGGCGCCCAACTATGACATGCAGAAGATACTCAGCACCCGGTCTCCGCAGGAGGCAAGCAAGATGAGCGGCTTCGTATCGATCATCCTGCTGCCGATACGCTACTCCATGATCATCGGACTTACCGTGCTGGCGCTGATCTACTATAACACCATCAGCGACGACCTTCAGACGACCGCGGGTACGGATTTCGAAAAAATACTCCCGGCTACCATCAACCGGTTTCTTCCCGTGGGGCTGATGGGCCTCGCGCTGACAGGACTGCTCGGCGCATTTATGGGCACCTTCTCGGGGACACTCAACGCCGCACAGGCCTACCTGGTCAACGATATCTATCTCAAGTATATTAACCCCGGCGCCTCCAACCGCAAGGTCATCTCGATGAACTACCTCGCGGGTCTTGCAGTAGTGACTACCGGCATAGTCCTGGGACTCTTCGTAAAGGACGTGAATACCATACTGCAGTGGATAGTCAGCGGACTCTATGGGGGATATGTCGCCGCCAATATGCTCAAATGGCACTGGTGGAGGTTTAACGCGAGCGGATTCTTCTGGGGGATGCTGGCCGGCATCCTGCCCGCTATAGCGCTGGCAGTCCTGAAATCATTTGAGCTGCTGCACGGCCTCGATCTTTATTATTGGCCCGTTCTCTTCTTGCTTTCCATGGCCGGGTCGATCTTCGGCTCATACGCCACCCCGCCTACCGACACCGCTACTCTTACCGCATTTTACCGTAATGTAAGGCCCTGGGGATTCTGGGGACCGGTACATCGCCTCGTCGTGGCTGAGGATCCAGGTTTCACCGGGGGCGAAAATTTCCGGCGGAGCCTGCTGAATATCGTACTTGGCATTGTGGCACAATTATGTCTTACCCTG
>JAFDYE010000597.1 GCA_018267585.1 Bacteroidota bacterium | reverse complement strand
TCGGCTTCCCGACACACCCATTCGGCATCTGTATATGCAGCATAGCCGCCATAGTCGGCGCAATATCAGTCATATAGACCACCCGGTTCGTATGCCCCGGCCTAACCCCCCAACCCATGAACAACAACGGTATATGCGTGTCATAAGGATTCCAGGTCCCATGCGAGGTCCCCGTCTTACCCTTCCCTTCAAACCATCCCGCATTGGGAATCAACTGAATAGCCCCGCTACGCCTGGCATAATAACCATTCATCACCATGCTCCTCACCGGCTCCGCCACCGGCGACTCCCCGACATTCGCCATATCGATCGCATAAGTGATCCCCGGCTGCAACTTCAACCATTCGACAGCCGCCTTCTTTATCGCCCCAAAATCCAGCTTCTTCTCCTTTATCGTCTTCATCGAAAAGCTTATCTGATAATCCGCACAGGTATCCACCAGCCCCTGCACCCCAAAACTCCTGCCCAGTACTCCGTTCAGACTATCCACCAAAAGACCCGAATTGAAACGATCCGCCGGAATATCATGGTTCTGTGAGTACCACACCGCATGCGCAGCCCCATGATCCGCCGTCAGGAATACCGTATACTCGTCCTTACCTACAGCCTCATCCAAATAACTAAAAAAGGCCTCGAGATCCTTGTCCAGCCGGAGATAGGTATCCTCCGTCTCTATGGCATTGACCCCAAACTGATGTCCGACATAATCCGTTGATGCACAATTAACTGTCAGAAAATCCGTAAACTCATCCTGCCCCAGTTGATACCCCTTCACCGCCTCTTTTGCAAAATCCAGCGTCAGCGTATTGCCAAAAGGCGTACTCCTGAAGCTGCCCTTCGACACCTTGTACGACGAATCCAGGTTGTGCGGAAAGGCCGTCGTGCTGTCCCCCTTGAACTTCCCCTCATAAGGCTGGTCGTCCGTATCACTCTGATCATACGTGTTTTTCGCATATAAAGTGGTCCAGGGATGGCTCATATATTGTTTCACATAGCCTTTTCCATT
>JAFDYE010000596.1 GCA_018267585.1 Bacteroidota bacterium | reverse complement strand
TGAACTGGGTGTTGTTGAAGAAAATGTCTGCGTGCAGCCGGTATATACGGTCAGCATGGATATTGTATTTGTCATAGCTGGTCTCGTCCACGACGTAGAGCGTGATCAGCAGGCAAACGGCCAGGCCGACGGCCAGTCCGACGATATTGATGGCTGAAAAAGCTTTATTCTTCCAAAGACTGCGGGCCGCAGTCCTGAGGTAGTTCTTTAGCATATGCTCGCAGAGCTAATAAAATGCCTTTTTGGTAATTGCCTGACGGTCATTGGCTTGATAAAAACGGCCCGGCGTCGACTGTCCGCTTTTGATACGCCGGCTGTCACGTTTTAATACTCCATCTCTCTCAGGCTTGGCGCTTTGAACCAGGTAGCGACCACTATCGCGATGGTCATACACCCGCCGAAGACGACCGAAGGTACGACCCCCATCAGCCGGGCCATCACGCCGCTCTCGAACTGCCCCAGCTCGTTGCTGGAATTGATGAACATCGAATTGACGGCAGATACGCGGCCCCGCATTTCATCGGGTGTCTTCAACTGAAGGATAGTGCCCCTTATCACGACGCTTACTCCATCCAGCAGCCCGCTGGCCAGCAGCGCCAGGAAAGACAGGAGGTACCAGCGGGACAGACCGAAGAGGATGATACAGGCGCCAAAGCCCGCGACGACATACATCAGCCGCAGTCCCTGCTTGTGACGCAGGGGACGGAGGGTCAGGATGGCGATCGTCGTCATCGAGCCGATATCGGACGCGGCATTGAGCCAGCCAAAACCGATAGCGCCTACCTGTAGTATGTCCCGCGCAAATACCGGGATCATCGCCACGGCGCCGCCAAATAGCACGGCGAACAGGTCCAGCGCCATAGCCCCGAGCACTTCGCGGGTCCTCCAGACAAATCGCAGGCCGTCCAGGATACTGTCCCGGGTCCTGCGCCCGGAGCTCGTGACCATTATCTGCTTGGGCGCGATCCGGGACAGGAAATACAGGGCGATACAGACGTACAGGCCGACCACAACGAACGAGTGAACATAGCTGGTCTTGGCGATCAGGAAGCCTCCCGTCGCGTGACCGATGACGGAAGCGGTAAGAAAGGCGCTGGAGTTGAGGGTGACGGCGCTGGGCAGATCTTCCCGCGGGACGATCTGCGCCACGATGGCATTCATCGTAGGGCCGGCAAAAGCCCTGATCACCCCCGTCAGAAAGATCGTCAGATAGATCAGCCACTGTATCCAGTGGCCGCCGAGCGCGTCAATGATCGACCCGGTCGACAGGGCGATGAGCCCGCCGACGCAGACCATGTACGCGGTGGTCGTCGTGAGCAGCAATGCGCGCTTGTCGCTCTTGTCTATGACATGGCCCGCATACAGGGCGAGGCAGAAGGCGGGGAGGAATTCCGAAAGGCCGATGAGCCCGATCGCGAAAGGGTTATGGGTTATCTCGTAGATGCGCCATCCGATGATAGTCGTCACCATGCGAAGCGCCATGACGTAAAAAAAACGGGCGATGATAAAATTCCGGTACTCGACGATCTTTAATATTTCCAGTGCTGTCTTGCGAGCTGCCATTATTGGGATTAAGGTAAAGTAAAATAATGCTGTCCTTCATCATAGTCCTTTTCCAGTGCGTCGAGAACGACCTTAAGATGTGCCTCGTTGCCGAGGAAGTCGGCCTTGCTGACGTCTATAAAAAGCGTTCGGATATTGTACTGACGAATGTAGTGCGTATAGGCTTCCTGGATGTTGTACAGGTAGTCATCCGGGATTCGCTGCTCATAGCTGCGGTTGCGTTTTTTGATATTGGACTGGAGCTTGCTCACCGGGGCATGAAGATAGATCAGAATATCCGGCTGGACCATCTGTGAGTGGATAATTTCGAACAGTTTCTGATACAGCAGGAATTCCTGGTCCGGCAGGTTCACCTTGGCGAACAGCAGACATTTTGTGAACAGGTAGTCCGAGATCGTCACCGACTGGAAAAGATCGCCGGTATGAACCAGCTCTTTGAGCTGTTTGTAGCGCTCGGCCATGAAGAACAGCTACAGCGGAAATGCGTACTGTGCCGGGTTCTCATAGAACTTGGGCAAAAAGGGATTGTCTGCGAACTGCTCCAAAATGAGCCTGGCGTTGAAATGACGCGCCAGCAGGTGCGAAAGGGTCGTCTTGCCGGCTCCTATGTTGCCTTCTATCGTTATAAAGTGGTACTTCATGGGTCAAATCTCCAGTTTTCTGACCGCGAGCGGATCAGTACAGGCTTCGAGCAGCTGCTGTATGGTCCGGCCGAGGATCGGATGCATCAAAAAAGGCGCAATCTCCGCCATCGGCGCCAGCGCGAACCGGCGGTTCCGGATCTCCGGGTGAGGGATCACCAGCTGCGGCAGCCGGATTGTCGCATCGTTAAAAAAAAGTATATCTATATCAATGATCCTTGAGCCGTACCGAATATCTCTTCGCCGGCCCATTTGCAGTTCGATCCCCAGAAGGACTTCAAGAAGACCGGCAGCTTCCAGCGCCGTCTCAAGCCGCAGGGCCTGGTTGAGGAAATCGGGCTGATCGGTCTTGCCCCATGCGGCGGTCTCGTATATCGACGACGCTCCCGCTATGCGGCCTGCCGCGGCCGTGATCTTCTCCCGCACAAGCGCCAATTGAGCCGCCCTTTCTCCCTGATTGCCACCTATCAATAAATAGGATATGTTCATAGATTCCTTACCTTGTGGGGCCCAAATATCTTTATTTTTGAAGACAACATAGGTTTACATGAGAGGCTTTTTCAAATCATTTTTTGCGGCGTTGCTCGCGCTGATCATTTTTACCGTAGTGGCGGTTTTTATACTGATCGGCGTGGTAGGCGGCATACTTTCCCCTTCCAAACCCGATATCGATGGCAAGGCGGTCCTGATGGTCGATCTGGGACAAACGTATAAGGAACAAGTGCAGGATAACCCGCTGTCCGATCTGGGCTCTGACGATCAGTACGACGTCCCGGGTATTTATGACATCGTCCGGCTCATACGCCACGCCAGGGAAGACAGCGCCATTAAAGGCATCTACCTCAAATGCAACAACGATCCCAATGGGTTTGCCTCCAACGAGGAGATCCGTCACGCCGTCATCGACTTTAAAAAAAGCGGAAAATTCGTATACGCCTATGGCGACATGATCACGCAGAAGGCGTATTATGTCGCCACGGCCGCCGACAAGATCTACTGTAATCCCAAAGGCGACCTCGAGTGGAAGGGATTTGCAAGCCAGATGCTGTACCTCAAAGGCACGCTGCAACGGCTGGAGATAGAACCCCAGATCTTCTATGCCGGCAAGTTCAAAAGCGCGACCGAACCCCTGCGGGAAGACAGGATGACGGAAGCCAACCGGCTGCAGCTGACCGAGCTGCTCGGCGACTTCTACAACCGCCTTTTGCGCACGACCGCGGAGGCCCGCCACATTGATACCACGGTCCTCCGGAAATGCGTCAACGAAAGCCTGATCCGCCGGGCGCAGGATGCCTACGATTACAAGCTGATAGACGGGGTCAGGTACGACGACGAAGTGAAGGACGAG
>JAFDYE010000595.1 GCA_018267585.1 Bacteroidota bacterium | reverse complement strand
GCAGGCTGCGATGCTCGCGGGCCGTACGCACGCCCAGCGCCGAAAGGCTCTGGCGAATAAAGCCGACCGGATGACCCTTCAGGGACAAGGACATCGTCGCATAGTCTTGTACCACGTGCTCGGCCGCGGTCATCTGGGGAAGGTTGACGGTTTCGTCGAAGTCTTCAAATAGCGTCAGGGCGCGGCCTTCATTAGTAGGCTCCTTGCCTTTGGGTGTCTTTTGGAATTGGGCCTTGTTCAGGGCCGCCACCTGCCACATCGCCGCCCGGCGGTCCAGCCCGGCAGATAGAAATGCATCGGCGTCGGCTAATTTCTCCAGCGTGACAGGCGCCAGCCCTGCCTCCTGCAGCGCGCGCACGCTGTCATAAGGCCGGACACGGCGCGCGATCAGCAGCAGCACCTCTTCCTGCCGGATACCGGCGATCTGCCGGAAGCCGAGGCGCACGGCGTGATATTTTCCGTCTATTTCTTCCAGCGTATTGTCCCATTCGGACAGATTGACGTCTACCGGGCGGACGACGACGCCGTGATCCTGCGCACAACGGATCAGCTGGGCCGGGCCATAAAAACCCATCGGCTGGCTGTTGAGCAGCGCGCAAAGGAATACATCCGGATAGTACCATTTGATCCACGCCGAGACATAAACGAGCAGCGCAAAGCTGACCGCATGGCTTTCGGGAAAGCCATAGCTGCCAAAGCCTTCCAGCTGCCGAAAAACGCGTAGCGCGTATTCTTCGGTATAGCCGTTACCGATCATGCCCCGGACCAGCTTTTCTTTGAAGGCGCTGACCTTGCCCTGCGCCTTGAAGGTCGCCATGCTGCGACGCAGGTCATCCGCTTCCGCAGGCGTGAAACCACCCGCGACGATGGCGATCTTCATCGCCTGTTCCTGGAAAAGCGGTACCCCCAGCGTCCGGCCCAGTATCTCCTCCAGCTCTTTCGAAGGGAACTCCACCGGCTCGAGCTTATTGCGGCGACGAAGATAGGGATGCACCATGTCCCCTTGTATCGGCCCCGGCCGTACGATGGCGACCTCGATGACGAGGTCATAGAATGTTTCAGGACGAAGACGGGGGAGCATGGACTGCTGCGCCCTGCTTTCGATCTGGAAGACACCGATCGTGTCAGCATGCGAGCACATCTCATAAATGGCGGGATCGTCCTGGGGGATATTGGCGAGTGTCAGGTCCAGGCCATAGTGCTGTTTTGCCAGGTCGAACGCGCGCCGGATAGCGCTGAGCATACCGAGCGCGAGGATATCGATCTTGAGAAAGCCCAGGACGTCTATATCGTCTTTGTTCCACTCGATATTCGTCCGGTCTTCCATACGGGCATTCAGGATAGGGCAGAGCTCGGTGAGCTGCCCGCGGGTGATGACGAACCCGCCGGTATGCTGGCCCAGCTGACGCGGAAATCCGATATACTGTCCCGTCAGCTCAAGCACTTTTTTGAGATGCGTCTCCTGTCCCTCGAATCCCTCGCGGGGAATGGCATCGGTATTCATCTGTTCGTCCAGCTCATGGATCGACTTTGCCAACCGGTCAACGGCATCGACAGAAAGCCCCATCGCCTTTCCTACGTCGCGGATGGCGCCTTTTGCGTGTACCTGCGTGACGGTGGCGACGATACCTGCCCGGTCGCGGCCGTATTTCTGATAGATGTATTGTATGACCTCTTCCCGCCGCTCGTGCTCGAAGTCGACGTCGATGTCCGGCGGCTCGTTGCGCGCGGCGGAGATAAATCGCTCGAACAGCAGGTCAAATTTTGTCGGATCTACCGAAGTGATGCCGAGACAATAGCAGATAGTGGAGTTGGCGGCGGACCCTCGTCCCTGGCAGAGGATGCCCTGTTGCCGCGCAAAACGAACGGTATCATAGACCGTGAGGAAGTACGCGGGGTAGTTCATCTGTTCGATAAAGGCGAGCTCGTGCCTGATATTCGCTGAGATCTTTTCGGGTATCTTATCGCCGTATATCCGGCGGGCGCCCTCCCAGGCGAGGTGCTCCAGCTCTTCCAGTGGCGTACGGCCTTCGGTGGTGATCTCCTCCGGGTAGACATACCGGAGGCTGTCGAGACTGAACCGACAGGCGTCGGCGATGTCCAGGGTGGCGGCAATGGCGCCGGGGTACTGGCGGAAAAGGCGCAGCATCTCCGGAATTGGTTTCATAAAGCGTTCCGCATTGGGATGAAGGCGGAAGCCGGCGTTGTAGATAGTGCATTTCTCCCGGATACAGGTCAGCACATCCTGCAGCTGACGGCGACCGGGGACATGATAGTGAACATCGTTGGTGGCGACCAGTGGCATGTCCAGCCGCTGGCCCAGCTGCGAAAGCCGGAATAATTGTTTGGCGTCATCGCCCCGGTAATAGCGCGTGGCCGCGAGATGGCAGCTGTCGCCCAGCGCCTCCCGGTATTCAGCCAGGGCGTCCAGGAAGCTGCCTTCAAAGTCGAAATGCCCGTTAAGGTTATCGGGTGGAATAATAATAAAGCGGATATTTTTCGCATGTTCATAGACGTCAGCCTTATAAAGATGGCATTCTCCTTTTTCGGCGCGCCGGTTGCCGAGGGTAAGCAGAGCGGAGAGACGGCCATAGGCGTCTTTGTCGGTGGGCAGCGCGAGCAGGCTGGGGCCGTTCAGCAGGTCGATACGGGCTCCGGGGATCAGCCTCACGCCATGCTTTTTTGCGCTGGCGTGTGCCCGAACGATACCTGCCAGCGTATTGCGGTCGGTGATGGCCATTGCCTTGTGCCCGAGTGCCGCGGCATGGGTCATCAGCTCTTCGGGATGCGAGGCACCGCGCAGAAAACTAAAATTGCTCGTTACTTGGAGTTCGGTGTAGCTCATGACTTGATTTTAGGCGAAGTAGCCGTGAAGGAACCATTGATAGCTTTTCAGACCCGCGTAGTGACCGGACCGGAATATCCAGAAACGAACGCCCTGATCGTCTTCAACGGAGTAATAGTCGCGGTGCTCGCCATTGGAGAGCCACCATTCCTGCTCGATCCGTTCGGGCCCCTCGGCCCGTGTTATCGAGTGTCGCTGCCCCTTATGAATAAAGAGCATCGGCGGGTAGTCGGGAATGGGCGCCGTGACCTCGATGACCTCCGGCCTCGCGAGAATATGGATAGGGCGGGGGCGCGCCATCGACCAGGCTTCCACCGCAATTTCGTCCAGAGACGTCGTTGCCGCCATCGCCCGCTCGGGCCAGTAGTGCTGGGCTGGGAGATACCGGTGGATGGTCCGGGTACCCGTCTTATTGGTGATGCGGTCGACCAGCTCGACAAGACCATTGTCCTGCAATCCGGTCGCGCCGTTCCACATAGCCGGCTGCAGGGGCGCGACGTCTTCGACCTTTGGCGCCTCGAGGGTAAAGACCTCGATACCCAGGTCGGGTTCGAGCGAGGACATCTTCTCTTCGAACAGGCGCAGCAGATGCGCCACATGATGCGACGCACGATGCGTACCGATAGATGCCTCCACGATCCTGCCGTCGACACGATAACCTTTGAACAAGGCAGTACGCAGACCCTTGCCCTCTTGCTGCAACCGCTGACAAAGGGTCTCCAGGAGCCTGGTCAGGGCGATCCCGATACCGGTAGCAGTACAGATAGGTTCAAGACAGGGGAGGCGCTCGATATAGACCTCTGTGGGAACAACGGGCTCGATAAGCTCCTCTACCCGGCCAAAGGCCTGGTCAAGACGAAGCAGCAGCTCGTTGCCAAAACGTGTGCGAAGCGATTGCCGGGGCATACCCGCGATGCGGTGTATCCTGTCGAGACCCAGCCGGTGAAGACGGGATGTGACCAAAGGATCGATTCGCAATGCAGCAGGTGGCAGGGATAATAGCGCGTCACTGTGTCCATCTGGTTCCACAAGGGCCTTAGTCCGTCCATACCGGGCAACAGCCCAGGCCGCGCCTACAGTGTCGGCAACAGCTCCCCGGACATCATATCCTTTGCCGCGCAACGTATGGAGTATCTGTGTTAGATAGGCTTTCTCCCCACCCCAAAGATGGGCACAACCGCTGATATCCATCACCAGGCCATCCGGCAGGTCGATGCCGACAACGGGCGTGTACCGGATGCACCATAGTGCAAGCATGCGGAGCAGCTTGCCGTCCAGACCGGCTGGATCGTCAAGAACCTCGAGACCGGGAATGAGAACGCGTGCATCGGCGACAGGCAATCCTACGCTGACACCTTCAACGCCTGCAGCAGGACTGACTGAGGTGATGACCATACGGCCGTGATCGGGAGCAGCCAATACAAAAGGCTTGTTGCGAAGGGCAGGCCGGCGGATGATGGTGAAGTCCGTCGTCAGGTGACGGAACCACAGGGAAAGAAAGCGTCCGGACATGGCTAACCGGTCTTTCTCTGTAGCCCTTCGAGGAAGACCTGCGCCGGCGGAGTTTCAAAACAGAATCGGCCTGCCCGCCATTCCGTTTGCCAGCTACCAGGGACTCCATTCCGGATCCGCGTCAGCTCGATATTCCACCGGGGAGCGCCGGGGCCGGGCATGCCGTCCTCTACTATGCTCGGCAGGTGGGTGACCTGCCATCTTGCCACCGCCGCAGTCGGAAGTACGTTTCGGGGCTGGTTGCGAACGATAAGACCGGTCACCCTGCTTTGTTCGACGGCCAGCTGATAACGTCTCGAGGCGATCATGCTGAGCTCACGGATCTCTCCGACCACTGCCGAAAGACCGTCGCATTTCAGTGCTTCTTCCGTCGCCCACAAGACCTCTTTCTCATTCCGCATGTCCATAAATACGATATGGTCGGGTTCGATCCCAAAGGCTTTGAGCCCGGGAGGATATATTCTCCTGGTGCAGCTGACCCAGACACAAGCCCCGCCTGAACGCATCAGACCGGAGATAAGGCCAGCCGTAAAGCCGCTGGTCGCAGCCGCATTCTCGGGGCGGTGACTGATGAGCTCGTGGATGGCGCCCGTTGGAAAACTGTTGCCGGGAAAGGCCTCCAGCACAGGTCCCAGGCCAAGGTCGATCTTCCCGGAGGCGGAAGGCCTGGAGCCCTGCAGACGTAGTATGTCGCGCTGCAGCTGATGGACGATATCCTGTTTGGAGGCGGGTGACATGACACTCCAAAAATACTAAATACTTTAGTATTCAGATACTAATTCTATTACTTTGTGGAAAAATAAAACCGTCCTAAATTGCCTGCTGATCATAATCCAATGAATGTACATTACTTACAACACGTGCCGTTCGAAGGGCCGGGATATATAGAACCCTGGCTAAAAAAGGCCGGACACAGCATTTCGGCGACCCGTCTATACGAGGCCGGATTCAAACTGCCCGGTGTAGACACAATAGATGCCCTGATCGTGATGGGCGGTCCGATGGGCGTGTATGATGAGCATATATATCCCTGGCTGCTCCCGGAAAAGGCCTTCATAGAGGACTGTATCCGGTCTGGCAGGAAAGTCCTGGGTATTTGCCTGGGCGCCCAGCTGACAGCCGTTTGTCTCGGCGCCAAGGTTCATCCTGCTCCCAACAAAGAGATCGGCTGGTTCCCTGTGATACCGACGCCTTCCAGCAAGACTGTCCCCTGGTTATACGAGCTCTTCAGGGACAAACCCGTAGTCTTTCACTGGCACGGCGACCAGTTCGGTATCCCCGCCGGTTGTGTCGATCTGCTGTCCTCAGCCGCTAATATCAACCAGGCTTTCTACTACAACGAAAAGGTCATCGCTCTGCAGTTTCACCTCGAGGTGACCGAAAAGTCGATGCAGCTGATGCTGGAGCACGGAGCGGGCGAGTTGACAGTCGCACCCCATGTTCAAACCGCCGGGAGGATCAGCGCCGAAACTTACTACATAGAAAAATGCAATCGGATCATGAGCGCAATCCTGGACCACTGGCTTGGCTGATTTCTAAAATAAAAGTAATCGGCAGCAGACATCAGCTTGTATACCTTGGTGTGGGAGGATGAAAAGTTTAAAAAGGCAGGTTGTATTTACCATAGAGCGCTTTGTTCTCAATGCTTTTGGCGAAATTGGGCGTCTCTTCGTGGTTGTGGGCATCTGAAGCCTGCTGCCGCGCTTTGGCTGCCTGTTCCAGAGTGATACCATGTTTCTCAATGAACTCGAGGAACTCCGGCGTGGCCGTCGCGTGAATAGTATTAGAATAGCGAGTAGTGTGATCATCAATACGTTCGGCTTTCAACTCCCAAAGCACCTGTACATTTGACCGGCCGTTGGCGGTAATTGTATCTGAAACAGACAGCATGCGGCAGTAATCAGGCCTGGCTTCGGTAGCCACATAGTGCTGAACTACCAGTGCGTTGCCGATCGTTTCCACGTTAATGGACATCGGTTGACCATCAAAGCTGACAGTAGCACCTGCCGCGATGTGGTGAATAGAACAACGCTGGTATTCTTCATCAGGCAGGTTCAGCAGCCAGTCCGCAATATTTACCTTTTCAAAAGGCGCATTGATAATTGCTGTTACGGAAGAGGCTGATAGTGCATTTTCGGGAGCTTGTTGAATTTCCATTGTGTTTGTAATTGTTGATGCAAATATTCTACAATTCTCTTAATCGAATAAATTGTATTTTTAGATTTTATAAATCGAAAACATCGATTTAGGAAATTCAATCAACCATGTTTATGGAACTAAGACAGCTCCGCTATTTTGTGCGCGCCGCTGAAATGCAGAACTTTACCAATGCTGCTGCCAGATTGTATGTCACCCAGAGTACGCTCTCGCAACAGATCAAACAGCTGGAGGACACCCTGAATGCACCGCTGTTCGACAGGTTAGGCAAACGGATAAGGCTCACCGAGGCCGGATCGCTGTTCCTGGAATATGCGAGAAAGACCCTGCGTGATGCAGAAGAAGGAGCTCAGCTGCTGCAGGACCTCAACGGGCTGAGAACGGGACGACTGAGCGTCGGCGCGACCTATGGCATAACCGCAGTATTGGTAAAAGCCATCGCAGATTTTAGCAGGCAGTACCCGGCGATAAAGATCACGGTTGTTTATGGTTCAACCAACGACCTCCTGCAACAGTTGTATGATTTTAACATCGACTGCATGCTTTCTTTTTTTAGTGGGAATGGCGATGATACGCTGGCCGTCCATCCGCTGTTCAGCGCGAACTTATCGCTTATTGCACATCAGTCAACCGACGTGGCCAGGCAGAAGAAGATCACCCCTGCACAGCTCTCCGATCTGCCACTTGTGTTGCCTTCCCGCGATTTCAGCGTCAGGGACTATTTTGATCAGGTTACAAGGATGGCGGATGTTGACATACAACCCGTTATCGAAGTCAATGATATCAATGCCATTCTGCAACTGGCTAACACAGGCGCCTGGCATACCATCTTAATGGATACGTCTCTCTTTAGCTTTCCGGCACTGAAGGCGGTCCCGTTACAATCAACCCACTCGCGACGGAAGGCGACAATGGTGCATTTAAATAATATTTACCAAAAGAAAGCGTTGCAGGCATTTCAGCATGGGCTCATGCGATCGGCCAGGTAGCAGTTGAGACTGGCTCCAACCGATGTAACGCTATTTCTACATTGTCAGTTAAATGATTGTCTTCGCTTTTTCCCCTAGAACTGCTGCGCCTTCTTCAATTCCGCCAACGCCTCCACGAGCATCAATCCGCTGAGCTGGACCGTCAGGTCCGTCGAGCTGCCGGGGGCCTTGTCCCAGGCGCTGCCAAACAGCCCGTTCCCTTTATTGGTGCCCTTGCTCCACAAGGATTCACCATTGGCCCGGAGAAAATTTACATAGTCGCTCTTCTTCGACGGATCAAAGCTGGCGTCCTGGATCAGCCGCGTAAAATAACGGACAAAAATTCCTTTGAACAGACCGCCGTCGCCGCCGCCCTCGTCTTTGAGCAAACCATTGCTGGTCAGCATCCCGCTGTTGAGGGTGTAGTCCGCGGCCTGCAGGGCGTCGCTCAGATAGCCGGAGCTGCCGGTATTCTCATATAGTTCCAGCGCAGCGCCGAGAAATGTTCCCTGGTTATACGTGAATTTCCATGCGGTGTTCTTCACACCATTCTTGTCGATATTGTCATAGACCAGGCCCGTCGACGCTTCATACAGCGTCGTCCTTTCCCAGTCATATATCTTCTGGGCCCACTGGAGGTCTGCGCTATTGCCGCCCAGGTGGTAAAGCCGCGCCGCCAGTATCGCCGCGGGCATATTGGAAGGCGTATTCTTCGAAGGATCGTCCTTGCGCCACCAGATGCCGCCGCCCAGAT
>JAFDYE010000594.1 GCA_018267585.1 Bacteroidota bacterium | reverse complement strand
CTTTTCGCCATAGGACTTGGAAAACTCGTTGAGGTAAGTACCCGTCAGGCTCTCGATGCAGTGGATATAGCAGTCCATACCCGTATAAAAACGCTGGTTGACAGGAGCTCCCGCCGTCAGCTCGGGGTCCAGGACGATCTGGTCGAAAGGAGTATAGTCGGAGTTCATCCCCAGCTTTTTCGTGGGACCGGTCAGCACGGTCGTGCGGGATACCTCCGCGCCTGTTCCGCTAAGTGTCGGGATACCAACTTTATATACACCGGGAACCTTTACCAGGTCCCATCCCTGGTAGTCCGCGGACGAGCCGGGGTTGGTCATCATCAGCGAAACCGCCTTGGCCAGGTCCATGGCAGAACCTCCGCCGATACCTACGATTCCACTGACGGCCCCGAACTCCTGTTTTAGCTGCGCCGCCAGCTTATCGACATAAGAGGTCTTGGGCTCATACGTGACGTCGGCAAAGATCAGCTTGTCCTTGCCCCGCAACGGGATACGACGGACCAGAGGACTATTTTCAAAGAAATGATCGAGTAAAAAGACAATAGGAGCATCCCCCTTGCGCTGGGGTGCGAGGATCTCGTCGAGCTGGTTAAAACTTCCCCTGCCATACACCACATATCCAACCATCTTAAAATTACGGAACTTGCTCACACTCATAAAATAGTAGAATTGAGCCGTAAAATTAAGGGAATGTTACCATACTGGGACCGTCCGCTGCGCCCTACTTCGCGAACAGCGCTGCCGCCCCGAACACCCCTGCACTGTCTCCCAGGCTGGGCTTTAATAAGGGCACTTCCACACGGTTGTTGAAGATGAACTTCCCAAGCTGCGCCAGCCCTTCCGTATATAATGCGTCGATATTGCCGACCCCGCCGCCGATGACCAGGACGTCCGGGTCCAGCAGATTTGTAATGACCGAGATGCCCTTGCCAAAAAAATGACAGAGTCGCTCGATCGTCTTCGTCGCCGCAGGATCGGATCCTTCCTTATGGCGGGAGACGATCTCTTTCAGCTTAAGCCGCTGGCCGGTCAGCTTTTCGTAGTACCGTTCGGTGCCCGGACCCGAGATCACCGTCTCTACGCAGCCGGATTTGCCACAGTAGCAGGGACCGCCCGACTCGTCCAGGAAATTATGACCCCATTCCCCGCCGATGCCATGCCGCCCACCCCAGATCTTTCCATCCATCACGATACCGCCGCCGACACCGGTGCCCATTATAACGCCAAAAACCATCCGCGCATTCGGCGCCATCGTCTTCACGACGCCCCAGTGCGTTTCGGCAAGCGCAAAGCAATTGGCATCATTGGCCAGCTCGATCTTCAATTGCAAATTTTTCTCAAGGTCTTTTTGCAGGGGCATCCCGTTCAGCACAACGGTATTACAGTTCTTCATCGTCTGCAAGCTGGGGTCCAGCACACCGGGCGTCCCAATGCCGACAGCCGTCGGCTTCAGTCCGGACTGTTCCTCCATAGTGGCCACCAGCCTTGCTATCTGGCCGATGATGTGCTGGTATCCCCGGGATGCTTCTGTGTCTACCCGCGTGCGGACGAGTGGGGTGGGGTTGTCAATAGATTCCAGTATGACACCTTCGATCTTGGTGCCACCGAGGTCAATGCCCCATAATGGTTGATTCATTTTTTTTGCAGTTCGTTTTATCGGAGTATACGCGAGACATCGTCTCAAATGCTCTCCGGGCGCTAATTTAATGAATCAGTCTTTTAGCAATTCACAAAAATTAAGACAGGAGTTTAGCAGCCCTTTCCAGGTCTTCAGGCGTATCGATCTCGACCCCCATATAGGTGGTGATGACCATCCGCATGGGAATGCCGTTCTCGAGATATCGAAGACACTCGACCTTCTCCACCGCTTCGAGCGGACTCACCGGCCAGGCCGTGAACTGCAGCAACGCCTGTTTGCGGAAGGCATATACACCGATATGTTCGTAGTAGGTCACCGCAGCGGCCGGATCGCGGCGATATGGAATGACGCTGCGGCTGAAGAACAGGGCGTTGTTCTTTTTATCGAGGGCGACCTTTACGTAGTTGGCATCATCGATGAACCGCTGCTCTTTCAGCACCTGGACCAGCGATCCTACCTGAACCTGCCCGCCCTCTTCACCCCGGAATACCGACAACAGCTGCTCGAGCGGCTCCTTACGGACAAAGGGCTCATCGCCCTGCACGTTGACGACGATATCCACGTCCATGTCCGCGACCGCCTCTGCGATACGGTCACTACCGCTCTCGTGTGAACGAATGCTCATCTTCGCCTTGCCGCCATGGCTGGTGATCTCCTGGTAGATGATGTCGCTGTCCGTGACCACAACGACCTCGTCGAACAGGCCTGTGGCGACGGTATTGTCATAGGTATGGCGAATCACGGTCTTCGGCCCGAGCGGCTGCATCAGCTTTGCCGGAAAACGGGTCGCCGCATAGCGGGCGGGGATCATGGCGATAATCTTCATATTTGATTCAATATTGTCCGAAAATAAGTATATTTAGAATATCTAACTTTTGCCTGCCGCAGCCAAAACCAAACCTGCATGCAAACAACCGAACTGCTCGGCAGCTATCTCACAGATACGGCCGCATGGGATGAAATGTACGCGGACAGCAACGTACGGCAGCAATACCGATGCGTGCTGGAATTCCTGGAGCAGATGAGCATCGAAGAGCTTAACAAAAAAGAAGAGCTCGCAAAAAAGATGTTCATGAGCCAGGGCATCACCTTTACCGTCTACAGCAGCGGCGAAGGTATAGAGAAGATCTTTCCCTTTGACATTATTCCCCGCATTATTACGGCTTCGGAGTGGCGCTATATCGAGACCGGCATACGCCAGCGGCTAAAAGCGCTAAATCTATTCCTGAAAGACGTCTATAACAGCCAGTTCATCCTGAAGGACGGAGTGGTCCCCACGGACATGATCTACAGCTGTCCGCACTTCCTCAGAGAGATGATCGGCTTCCCGGTACCCTACGACATCTATGTACACGTGGCGGGTATCGACCTCATTCGTGACCAGGACGGGACATTCTATATTCTGGAAGACAACCTGCGGACCCCCAGCGGAGTGAGCTACATGCTCGAGAACCGTGAGATCACCAAACGGCTCTTTCCCGATCTCATCCCCCGTAACAATGTCCGGACCGTTACCGAATACCCGGATATCCTGCATCGTAACCTGGTCGCGTTGTCACCCCGGCAAACGGCCAGCCCGACTATCGTTCTGCTTACGCCGGGTATCTATAATTCGGCCTATTTTGAACATACTACCCTCGCCCGGCTGATGGGTATCGAAGTCGTGGAAGGCCGCGACCTGGTAGTGGACAACCATCGCGTCTATATGAGAACGACCGCGGGGCTCCAACAGGTGGACGTTATCTACCGCCGCGTTGACGACGAGTTCCTCGACCCCCTCGTTTTTCGCCACGACAGCATCCTGGGCGTCGCCGGTATCATGAGCGCTTACCGGAAAGGCAATGTCGCCATTGTAAATGCCTGCGGCAACGGCGTAGCGGATGACAAAGCGATATACGCCTATGTCCCCGCCATGATCCGCTACTACCTCAACGAAGAGCCGATCCTGAAAAATGTTCCCACCTACCAGCTCGACAACAGGGAGCACCGGGAATATGTATTCTCCAACATGACCAGTATGGTTGTAAAAAAGACCAACGGCAGCGGAGGATACGGTATGCTGATGGGTCACTCGGCAAGCGAAGAGGAGATCGAACGCTATAAAATGGAAATATTGAAAGACCCGCGCCAGTACATCGCACAGCCGATCATCAACCTGTCTTCCGCGCCCTGCTATATGCACGGCAGGCTGAAACCCCGCCGTGTAGACCTGCGCCCCTATGCCCTTTTCGGACCGGATGGCATCCAGATCGTCCCCGGCGGACTCACCCGCGTAGCCCTCCGCGAGGGGTCGCTGGTCGTCAACTCCTCACAAGGCGGTGGCAGTAAAGACACCTGGGTCCTGGCTTCTTAATAAATAACCCCAAACCCCCAACGATATGCTCAGCAGAGTAGCAGACAGCCTGTATTGGATGAGCCGTTATATGGAACGGGCCGACGGCATTCTCCGGATGCTTCGTATCAACTATGCTTCCTCCCAGGACGACATACAGGATTTCTCTTGGAAACCAGTGCTCCGCATCTTCTCTTATCTGGACGAAGACAGCGCTGCCGCGATAGCACACAACTCGCGCGCCGTCCTCCAATACATGGTGACCGACCGGGAGAACGCCAACTCGGTGCTTAACATCGTCACCCGTGCGCGCGAGAATGCCCGCAGCGTACAGGATCATATTACAAAAGAGCTGTGGCAATGTCTCAATGAATACTATCATACCATTCGCGACGGCCAGGTGATGAAAGGCCTGCATGCCGACGACCCGGTAGCAACTCTTGACGTGCTCATCCGCCAGGGACTGCTCTATTATGGGATCACCGACGTCACGATGGCCCGTGGAGAAGGATATGCCTTTATCAATATCGGCAAGTTTCTCGAACGGGGAGTACAGTCCGCCGATATACTGGACATCAAATTCGGCGACCTCGATTTTGCCCGGACGGATACGACCTACTGGAAATACCTGTTGCTCTCGATCTCCGGATACGAACTCTATCTCAAAACCTACCGCAGCGGTTTTGACGCCCGCAACGTCCTGGAACTCGTCGTTCTCAACGAGGATTTTCCCCGGTCGGTCCTCTATTCGGTAAGACAGCTGCAGAAATATTTCGAACGGCTGAAGATCGAGCGAAATATGGAAGCCTTCCGGAAGCTCGACTTTTTGATCGGCAGATTCCACAGCCGGATAAAATACAGCACGGTCGAGTCTATCCTTCAAAAGGGGATCCATGCCTACCTCCACGGGGTCAAAGAAGATCTGTATGAGATGGGTAACGCCTTCAACCAACACTATTTTGCCTATACCTGAACCCATTTCCCTATCTTTATCTCCAGCCTGCTATGCCCCGGTTCAACATCCGCCATATCACGAAGTATACTTATGAAGGCCCGGTAAGGGACAGCGCCAACCAGATCATTCTTTACCCGATAAAGGACGAATACCAGGAGGTGATGCGCCAGGATCTTTTTATCACCGGAGAACCCCCGGTGGAAGTCTACAAGGACTATTACGGCAATGAGGTCGGCTCCTTCACTCATGCGGAACCGCATACCGCCCTTACCATCGACTCCCGCGTCGAGGTGATCACCAAACAACGTCCGCCACTAAAAGATGAGACCGGCCGCGAAGAACAGTGGGACCAGCTCGAGCGCCTGCGCTGGCAGGCTCCCTATATCGATTTTTTGAAGCAGGAACAATTTGATTCCCTCCGGGAAGTGCTGGAAACCGTCTGTCCCGGCCATTCCCGCTCTCAAACGCCACTGGAGGCAGCCCGGCAGCTGCGGACCTATGTCTTCAACGAGTTCAAATACATCAAGGGTATAACCAGCGTAGAGTCCACCCTCGACGAGGTCTGGCGCCTTAAAGCCGGCGTCTGCCAGGACTTTGCGCATATGCTTCTGGTCTTTCTCCGCCAGATCCGGATACCCGCCCGCTATGTCAGCGGCTATATCTGCCCCAACCACAATGGTATGAGGGGCGAGGGTGCGACCCACGCCTGGATAGAAGCCTATATCCCGTCAAACGGCTGGGTTGGTCTCGATCCGACCAACAACTGTGTCACCGATGACCTCCACGTACGGCTCGCTGTCGGCCGCAGCTTTTCGGACTGCTCACCGGTTAGAGGAACCTATAAAGGCGCCGCCGGCCAGACGCTCGAGGTGGGTGTTTCGGTTGCCTATGAGGCAGAGAAAATGGCTGAAGAGGTGACTACGACGCTGGCGGTACAACCTCTCGTCAACGGATCTTCAGACGACACGAACTCTTATCGTCGGTATATGGAGATGATGCAGCAACAATAGATCAGGCCCCGACCCGCTGGTCTCCCTTTGGGTTTTGCGCAGCTTGCGACGGCGTATCGGCGGTCGGCGGGCGATAAGGCTGGAATGGCATCCCCAGCAGGTTCCCCATCCGGTTATTCTCTTTCTCTTCCGGGTGTGTGTCTATGCCATAGTGCAGGCT
>JAFDYE010000593.1 GCA_018267585.1 Bacteroidota bacterium | reverse complement strand
TATTTATCCTTGCAATGGCTGTCAGCTGGGGCGGCTATGCGCAGGACGTGGTGTTTCGGGGAGTGGTGAACGACTCCGCCTCGCAGACGCCTATCCACAATGCCAGCATTACGATCAAGGGGCTCCGGGGTGGGGCGCGGTCGAACAGCGAAGGACATTTCCGCATGACCACGGCGCAGCGGGCTATCGATGTGGTGGTGTCGAGCGTGGGGTATAATCCCGTTGTGCTGCATCTGGATTCGATACCGTCCGCGGAAGTGGTGTTTACGCTCAGCCGTAAATTCAAGGAGCTGGAAGGCGCGCTGGTAAAGAACAAAAGACAGAAGTACCGCAACAAGGGCAATCCGGCGGTGGAGCTGATCCGGCAGGTCATCGATCATAAGGATCAGAACCGGATGGAGGCTTATACCTGGGCCCAATACGGGAAGTACGAGAAGCTGGTGGTCTATGTAGACAAGCTGAACAAAATAGAGAGCGCCATCAAGGGTAACAGACTATTGAGGCCCTATCATTTTTTGGTGGAGAACAGCGATACGACGAAACTCGAAGGGCGGCGGCTTTCTCCGGTGTACCTTGAGGAGACTTATTCCGATAACTACTACCGTCAGCGTCCGGAGAAAAGCAAGTCGATCATTACGGGGAAGAAGCGGGTAGACTATGGGGAGCTGATCGATATGCAGGGGATCAGCGCGTATCTGAACCGGCTCTACCAGGACTTCAATGTCTATGACAATAATATTTCGGTCTTTACCAATTTATTTCTCAGTCCGATCGCGGATCTCGCCCCAACTTTCTACATGTATTTTATTGAGGATACGACGGTTGTCGACGGGACCAAGCTGATCCGGCTGTCCTTTCGTCCGCGTAACCCCAACGACCTGCTTTTCCGGGGTACGATGTGGGTCACCCTGGATGGCAACTATGCCATCCAGAAGCTGCGGCTGCTGGTGAGCAAGAGCATCAATTTCAACTTTGTTCGGGAGATGTGGATCAACCAGGATTTTACCAAGCGGGAGGACGGGCGGTATTTGCTGACCAAGAGCGATGTGCTTGGCGATTTTGGGATCAACAAGAAGGGAACGGGGCTTTTTGGGGAGCGGGTAGTTACCTATCTTGATTTCAAGACGAATCAGCCTTTGCCGGATAGCCTGTTCAAGGGGCCGCCGACGGTGGAGCTCGATAGCGCTGCGACGCGGCCGGATAGTTTTTGGGTCAATTCTCGAGCGGATACGCTGACGGGGGCGGAGTCGAAGACCTATGCGAATGTGGACAGTCTTAAGAACATGAAGTCATTCAAGCGGCTGGTGGACTGGAGCACGCTGCTGATGGCCGGGTATAAGCAGGCGAATTGGGCGGAGATAGGGCCGGTGAGTACCTTTTATAGTTTTAATCCGGTGGAAGGTTTCCGGTTGAGGTTCGGGGGTAGAACGACGACGCATTTCAGTACGAGGTTCTATTCGGAGGCGTATGTCGCGTATGGTTTTAAGGACCAGAAATGGAAGTACTTTTTGAGCGGGACCTATTCGATCAATAACAAGTCGATCTATGGATTTCCGCAGAATTTTGTGCGGGCTTCGTATCAGCAGGATACCAAGATCCCGGGGCAGGAGCTGCAGTTCGTGCAGGAAGACAATTTCCTGCTGTCGTTCAAGCGGGGCAACAATGACAAATGGCTTTACAATAACATATTCAGGCTGGAATACCAGAAGGAGTACAAGAGTCATTTCTCGTATGATTTCAATTTCAAGTGGTGGAAGCAGCAGCCTGCCGGGACGATCGCCTATATAAAGCCGGGGGGCAATGGAGGCGATTCGATCAAGTCGATCACGACGACGGAAGGTTCTGTGGAGCTGCGGTATGCGCCGCATGAGCAGTTCTATATCGGCAAGCTCTACCGGGTGCCGATCTACAACAAGTACCCGATCATTTCCCTTATGTATACGGCGGGAGTAAAGGGGCCGTTTGGCGGGGAGTACAACTATCATAACCTGCAGCTGCTGTTCTTCAAGCGCTTCTATGAGGGGCCGCTGGGCTATACGGATATCACGACGGATATGGGGTATCTGATCGGCAAGGTGCCTTTTCCGCTGCTGGATATACACCATGCGAACCAGACCTTTGCGTTGCAGCTGCAGTCCTATAACCTGATGAACTTTTTGGAGTTCGTGAGCGACCACTATGCGAGTGCGTATATTGACCATTACTTCAACGGTTTTTTCTTCAATAAGATACCGCTGCTAAAGGAATTGAAGTGGAGGGAGGTGATCGAGGCGAAGATCTTGTATGGGGGTGTAAGGGACGAGAATAATCCGTTGAAGTCCCCGGATGTGATGAAGTATCCGTTGACGAACGGGAAGACGGAGACTTTTTCGATCGACAAGAAGCCTTACATCGAGGGAGGTTTTGGGATCATGAACATATTCAAGGTGATACGGGTGGATTATATCCAGCGGTTTACCTATACGGATCATCCGGAGATATCGAAGTGGGGGATCAGGGCGCGGGCCAAATTTGATTTTTAGGTCTGGGGTCCCGGGGTAAGCTGTCGATCGTTGATGGCAGGGATCATCGGGTGTGAACCGTTGGCTGCGGGGTGAGAACCGGAGATTAAAATTGGGGGGGAGGGAAAGCTAATTCAGAATGAACATAGTATCTTTGCAGATTGTCAAAAGGAGGCGAAAGTGACCTATGAGTACAAGAAAACAACTTCAGCTGGGGATCTATAAGGTCATCAATCCGCTGGTCAGGGTATTGATCAGGATGGGATTGACGCCTAACATGGTGACTACCATCGGGCTGCTGCTCAATATCGGGGTGGCCGTTATTTTTATCTGCGGGGCCGAGGAAGGGCGCAGGGGTGATCTGTCCTATGTTGGCTGGGCCGGTGCGCTGATCCTTTTTGCCGGGCTTTTCGATATGCTGGACGGGCAGGTGGCGAGGCTGGGAAAGATGAGCTCACCTTTCGGGGCTTTGTATGATTCGGTGCTGGACCGGTATAGTGAGCTGGTGTTGTTCCTGGGTATATGTTATTACCTGGTGGCACATCATTATTTTCTGAGCTCGCTATTTGCTTTTATAGGACTGATCGGGAGCATGATGGTGAGCTATACACGGGCGCGCGCAGAGGGGTTGGGGATCGAGTGCAAGGGGGGGCTGATGCAGCGGCCTGAGCGGGTGATCATTATCGGCGTTTCGGCCCTTGGTTGCGGGATCGCGTCTCATTGGATGGGCGGAGACTATAAGATAGCGTGGCCAGGAACAAATTTTCCAGTATTCGAGACTATTTCCATATTTACGATACCGTTGACGATCATGGCTTTTCTGGCGAACTGGACGGCCATTGGGAGGCTCAGGGATGCGAAGAGGACGCTGGAGGAGAGGGCCGGTGTCGGCATCGAGGCCCCCGCAAAATCGAGTGGGGGGCTGGAGAAGAAATCGGCGACGTCGACGACGCATGTGGCGATCGTGGTGGTGCTGTTGGCGGCCATGTCGGCGATGCCGGGTGTGGCGCAGTCTTCGGGCAGTACGGCGAGTTCGCGACCGGTGGGAGCAGGACCTGGTGGCGGACCTGGTGGGTCAGTTGCGGGACGTGGGGCGGTGGCTGCGAGGGAGCCCAGGGATACGGTGGAGACGTTCCCGGTGCCGCCGGCCAATTCTCATTCCTTATTCTATCTTCAGCGTACGCCCAATTCCAATACCATCATCGTTGAGCTGAACGAGAAGAACGGGGTTATCGACAAGGAGGATCCGACGCATGTGCTTTGGGTTCGTTATACGGAGCAGGGGCAGCGGCAGGAGCTGAACTGGATACAGCGGCATTTTGCCTATGGACTGAAGCAGGAGG
>JAFDYE010000592.1 GCA_018267585.1 Bacteroidota bacterium | reverse complement strand
GAGCTCAATACCAGCGCAGAGAAATTATTTCTCTATTCACGAAAGGAGTTGATCGGAAAGCATATAGAAAAATTGGTGCCCGTGCGTTTCCGGCAGGTTCATAAGACACAACACGAATCCTTTCTTTTGCAGCCCAAGGTCCGCCCCATGGGCAGCGGGTTGCAACTGTATGCATTGAAAAAGAATGGGGACGAATGCCCGGTGGAGATTAGCCTCAACCCGATTCTGCTCGGCAAACGCTCCGAGGTCGCCGCCATTATCAGGGACATATCCGAAAAGAAAGAGATCGAAAATCGCCTGCGCTCTTCCGAAAGAAAGTATCGGTTTATCTTCAATGAAAATCCATATCCGATCTTCATTTACGATACGGGCACACTTAAGATACTGGAGGTGAATGAGGCCGCGATAGCCAAATACAAGTTTAGCCGGGAAGAGCTGATGCGCATGAGTATCGACGAGATATTAGTCGGCGCCTCCAGGGTGAAACCACACGATCAGACAGCGGAAGGGGGAAAAAGAAGATTTGGCGAATATCTGGAAAACGAAGACAAAGGATGGCCATATACTGACCGTAGAAGTCCGGACCATTTTTGTCGACCATTACGGCAAGCTTGCACAAGAGTTGCTCATCAACGACATTACCGAAACCGTCCACCTGCAGGAACAACTGATGGTACAACAAAGTTTGAGACAAAAGCAAATTACGGAGGCCATGTTCCTGGCCCAGGAGGAAGAAAGGGAGCATATCGGGGAAGAATTGCATGACAACATCAACCAACTGCTTGCGACAGCCAGGCTGTGTTTAATGGCTGGCCAGGAAGAGGTCGAGACTTCGACCGCTGTAGTAAGGAAAGGGGTGGATTATCTCGATAAGGCGATCGTCGCCATCAGGCAGCTGTCCAAACGCCTGGTAATGCGGGAAATCATCCAGACCGGTCTGGTAAATTCCATCAAGGATCTTATGGAAACGATCAATATGACCAAGCGGCTCGAACTCGAACTGGAGGTAAGCGACCACCTGGAAGAGGGCTTGAAGGAAGATGAAAAAATAGCGATCTACAGGATCATTCAGGAACAATTAAGCAATATTTTCCGCCATTCCAGGGCTTCCCGGGCCCGGATACAACTGATGAAGGCCGATCATAAGATAGATCTCCGGATCGAGGACAACGGCAAAGGCTTCAACCCCAGGCAGACCACGAAGGGTATCGGGATTACGAACATCATCAATCGCGCCAAACTGCTGGACGGAGAGGTGGCGATCGACACCGGCCCCGAT
>JAFDYE010000591.1 GCA_018267585.1 Bacteroidota bacterium | reverse complement strand
TATTTCGGCCCTGCTGAAGGAGATGCCGGTGGAGGTCCGGTTGCTGACGGGGTCGTCCAGGTCGAAGACCCGGAAGGAGGTGTTGGGGATGGCGGCGGAAGGGCGGTTGCATATTCTGATCGGGACGCATGCGGTTTTGGAGGAAACGGTTCAATTTCAGCGGCTGGGTCTGGCGATCGTGGATGAACAGCACCGGTTTGGAGTAGCGCAGCGGGCCCGCCTTTGGGAGAAATCGGATATCCCCCCTCATGTCCTGGTCATGACGGCGACCCCTATACCGAGGACGCTGGCGATGACCGCCTATGGTGATCTGGACTACAGCGTGATGGACGAATTGCCTCCCGGAAGGCAACCAATTTCGACTGTCCATCGTTTCGAAGATAGGAGGCCGCAGGTGATGGATTTTATCCGGCACGAGATCGGGAAGGGCCGGCAGGCCTATATTATTTTCCCATTGATCGAAGAGTCGGAGAAGCTGGACTATGAGGATCTGATGAGGGGGTATGAAAATATAAAGGCGTGGTTTCCCGAGCCGAAGTTCTGGATCAGCATGGTGCATGGAAGGCAGACAAATGAGGTCAGGGACACGAACATGCAACGTTTTCTCGCCGGAGACACTCAGATAATGGTCGCTACGACGGTGATAGAAGTTGGTGTGAATGTGCCTAATGCGTCGGTAATGGTGATCGAGAGCGCCGAAAAGTTCGGGTTGTCGCAGCTGCATCAGCTGCGGGGAAGGGTTGGCCGGGGGGCGGAGAAGAGCTATTGCATCCTGTTGACGAGTCCCCGTCTGGGAAAAGAGGCTCGCGAACGGATGGGCATTCTCACTGAGACCAACAATGGCTTCAAAATTGCTGAAAAGGACCTTGAACTGAGGGGGCCGGGCGATATTGAAGGTACCCGGCAGAGCGGTCTGCTGAACTTTAAACTGGCGAATATTGTTCAGGACAAGGAGTGGCTGGAGCTTGCCCGGGAGAGGGCCGCGAGTCTGCTCGAACAGGATCCCGAGCTGGCGGCTGAAGGAAACAAAGCATTGAGGGCCTTTCTGCAATCGCAGCATGGCAAAACGGCCTGGAGCAAGATATCATAGACGTAGAACGGATCAGAGAATATCGTAAATTGTAAGGGACACCGTAGATAGCTAATTTTTGGACAGGCGTATCTCCGGTAAATTATTAAAATCTGAAACGCATCAACTTGGGAAGAATATGCCTTATTGCTGCCTGGCTAATGTTCTCCTTTTTTCAGCTCTCAGCACAGTCAGGAGGTTACTCCAATCTTGAATTTGTCGAGAATAAGGGACAATGGGACACGCTGGTGAAATTCCGTGCAGAGATGACGGCGGGCACTCTTTTTATGCAGCATAAGGGGTTTACGGTGGTAATGCATGATACTAACGATCTGCGACGCATCAGGATGTTATTGCATGGGGACGCGGTGAATGGCGTTCCGGCTGCGGGGAAGGTTCCGGCCGCGCAGGCGGTTGTTGTGCGCAATTCAAAGGTCGTCGCATCCAGCGGAGGGCAGGGGAAGAACGGGGGTAGCGGGGGAGGGAACGGGGGTGTCGGCGTTGATCCTTACCTGCTGCACTCGCATAGTTACCGGGTGAGTTTTGAGAATGCCAGCGACCGGGTGCAGATCGTCCCGGAAAAAGCGCTTTCTTCCTATAACAATTACTTTATCGGAGACAGGAAGTATTGGGCATCCAACGTCAGGATCTATCAGGGCCTTTATTACAGGAACCTCTATGACGGCGTCGACGTGCACTACTATACGGACGGGGGATTTGTAAAGTATGACGTCATTGTTCGCCCGGGAGCCGATCCCGGGAAGGTCATCCTGAAATATGAAGGACAGGAGAAACTAACCGTAAAGAAGAACAGGCTCTATGTCCGGACCTCGGTCGGGACGGTGCAGGAGCTGGAGCCGCATTCCTATCAGCTAACGGATAAAGGAAGAACGGAAGTGCAGTGCAACTATGTCCTGCTGCCCGGCAACAGGGTGCAGTTCCAGGTGAAGAATTATTCGCCGGGAGCGACGCTGGTCATCGATCCGCTGCAAGTGTATTGTACGTTCACGGGGAGCAAGTCGGACAACTGGGGATATACGGCGACGTATGATAATTCGGGCAATTTCTATGCGGGTGGGATCGTGCTGGATGAGTCGGCGATGAATCCGGCGGGGCCCGGAGGCGGCGGTTTCTTGTATAGTCCGGGCGCATTCCAGACCAGTTTTCAAGGCGGAGATGATAGTGAGGGGCCAGGGAATCCGCCCAATCCGGAGGCTTATCACTATGATGTAGGGATCATAAAATTCGATTCGAAGTTAGGCAACAGACTTTATGCGACTTACCTTGGGGGTTCGGGTAATGAGCAGCCGCATAGTATGATCGTGGATGATGCGGGTGATCTTGTGGTGGTGGGGAGGACGACCTCTGCTAATTTTCCTACGACGGGCACTCCGGCGAAGGCAGGTGGGGGTTTTGATATTTTTATCACGAAGTTCAATCCATCGGGAAGCGGGCTGATCGGTTCGATAAAGATCGGCGGCAGCGGTGCGGACGGTGTCAATTACAAGCCCAAATATGCGGGTCTGCAGGCGGACCAGGGCGTGCATGAGCTGCGGCTTAATTACGGTGATGATGGCCGCAGCGAGGTCATTCTTGACAATGCGGGCAATATTTATGTGGCGTCCTGCACGCAGTCTTCGGATTTTCCGGTGATCTCAGGATTCCAGGCGGCCTCAGGCGGCGGTCAGGACGGGGTTGTGATCAAGGCGAACCCTGATCTTAGCGCGATATTGTTCAGCAGTTATATTGGCGGGAGAGCCAGCGATGCGGCGTTCGTCATCAAGGTCAGCCCGGTGGACAATACCGTGTGGGTGGCGGGTGGCACGCTGAGTACAGATCTCAAGGGTGCAAGCGGGACGGTACAGACTTCGAATGCCGGCGGCGTGGATGGTTTTGTATCGCAGATCAGCAATGACGGCAAGACGCTGATAAAGACAACTTATTATGGCACTAGCGGGACGGATATGATCTATGGGCTGGAGTTCGACAAGGCTGGTTTTCCGTATGTGACGGGGACTACTACGGAGGTGATGCCGGTGGTCAATTCTGTATTTAATCAGGGCGGTAACCAGGCCGGAGGCAAACAATTCATCACCAAATTCCGGCAGGATCTGTCGGGGAAGGTATATTCTGCCAATTTTGGTCCGGGAAATGTCGGCGCTCCGAATATCTCACCCACGGCTTTTCTTGTCGATCGCTGCGAGAATGTGTATGTTGCCGGTTGGGGCGGGGGGGCAGATATCCATGATCATTATCTGAATATCGGTACAGCGGGGCTCACGGTCACTGCGGATGCGGTGAAGTCTACGACCGATGGGGAAGATTTCTATTTCTTTATTTTGCAGAAAAATGCGGTAAGCCAGCTCTATGGGAGTTTTTTCGGTCAGAACCAGGGTAATTTCGGGGATCATGTGGATGGGGGGACGAGCCGGTTTGACAAGCAGGGGGTGATCTATGAAGCCATTTGCGCCAATTGCTATGCCGGGGCGCAGTTTCCGACTACGCGAGATGCGTTTGCGACGTCGAACGGCACAGGGGACAGGGGATGCAATGAGGCCGCTGTGAAGATCAGCTTCCAGTTTGCGGGTGTTGTTGCGGCGCTGAAGGCCGTCACGCATGGACGCGGGGACAGCGTGGGTTGTGCGCCGCTGGCGGTAACGTTCTCGGATACGGTGCATAATGCGAAGAGCTAT